>JAFTDL010000204.1 GCA_017454215.1 Lentisphaeria bacterium
CAGGCGTATTCCCATTCGGCCTCGTTCGGCAGCGTGAACCGGTAGCGGAACGAACCCGGGAGCGATCTGTTCAGGCGGTCGCAGAATTCCTTCGCCTGTTCCGCGGAAACGCAGTACACCGGGCAGTCCGGCCCGATGCCGAAATGCTTCCCGCCCGGCTGCGCCGCCTCGATCAGCTCCTCCTGCGTCGTTCGCATGACTGCTTTCCACTGTGCCTGCGTGACCTCGAATTTCCCGACGGAAAGGGCATTCTCCTTGAACTGGTACACCACGCGCCCGTCCTTGTCGGTCTGTTCATTCGCCTGCGGCTTGCGGTTGACCTGCATCGCGATCGATCCCGCCGGAAGCGTGACCAGCTCGAGCGGGATCTCGCCGGGGAGCATGAACCGGATGGACGGCAGCGCGCCTTCCTTGTTCTCGTAAATGGGCGTAATGGCGGAGGCGCAGGATGCGCACAGGAAAAGCACGGTGCAGACGAGGCCCGAGTTCAGGCCGGGGCGGAGTCGCATCGGATGAAGCGGTTTCAACATGGAGCGGCGGTTCCTTTCTCGAAAAAGAAGCGGGGGGAGCGGGAATATGCGGATGATCAGGCTGTATTTCAGGGTATATTATAGCATTTCCTTGCGGATTTGTCAAGGGCGGGAGGAGTTCGATTTCCGCTGTTTTCCGTCGATTCCGTCCTGCTTGCGGGATGCCCGGGTCCGCGCTGTACATCTTGTTCAGGCTTTCTGACCACGCGGAGATTCGCGGCGGTTTTTCCGGAGAAACTGTGTTGCACGGAGGAAATGACGCTGGAAAAAACTCCGCGGGCAATTATAGTAATCGGAAATTCGGGCGCGCAAACTCCGCCTGGAGGTGCGGAGGGGGAATCCGGGCCCGGTCCAACCAAAGAGGAGGGAAAATCCATCCATGAAAGGTCTGACCCAGAAACAGAAAAACATCATCGAATTCATCAACGAATTCATGAGCACGCAGGAAATGGCGCCGACCATCTACGAGATCGCGGAGCATTTCCACATCAAAACCTCGACCGTCTTCGCCCACATCCGGGCCCTGCAGAAGAAAAACTACCTCACGCGGAGCTCGAAAGCCCGCAGCATCAGCCTTTCCCATCCGAAGAAGCGCACGCGCTACCCCGCCGGCGTCCAGTCGATCCCGTTCTACAGCATCGGCGAGGCGGCCGCCGCCGACCCCGGCGACAAGGCGCTGGTCTGCGACGTGGCGCAGCTGCTGGACAGCCCCGCGAAGGAGGACCTGTACGCCGTCCACGTGCACGGTTCCGACCTCAGCGACAACGGCATTTTCGACGGCGACATCCTGATCGTGAAGAGCAACCCGGAGACCGTCGGGATCGAGGACATCGTGGTGGCCGAGGAGAACGGCCGCGAAATCCTGAAGCAGGCGAAAGACGCGATCGTTAACGGCACGCCGTCGGATCTGCCGCAGTTCAAGGGCGTTGTCGTCGGACTTCAGCGGAGGATCGCCAAGGCGTGACTTCGACCGTTCCGGTTCCGAACCGCTCGTCCGTTTTCTTTCATCAACCCCGCCTTTTCGCGCGAAACGGCGGGTTTTTTGCGCCTGTTTTCCGGTTTCGGCTTGATTTTGAACCGAACAGGTGCTATATTACTTAGCAAGTAAGTCATTTTGAGAATTAAAACATTAGTTTGTAACCGAATTAAAACGGACGA
>JAFTDL010000205.1 GCA_017454215.1 Lentisphaeria bacterium
CTTCATGCTGATCTGGGGGCAGACGCTTCCGGCAAAGGCTTTTCGCGCGGTCCCGCCGGGAACGCTCATGGAGCTTCGGGCACGGGTCAGAACGGAAGACGCTCCGGTACGGGCAAAAATCTACTTCGAATCCGTCAAGGCACGCAGAACGGTCGTCAGACGCAAACTCATTTTTCCCGGCAGGTGGGATGAAATTTTCCTGCAGTTCGAAAAAGAGGCCATCGACTATCCCGGCGCTTCGGTATTTCTGCAGTTGGAGGGAAAAGGCAAGGTCTTTTATGACGATGTCTATTTCGGCCCCGCGGCGGCGAAAAAAGTCGTGAATCTCATCGGCAATGCGGGAGGCGAGGGACTGGACGCCAAAGGAATTCCCTTCGGCTGGAGTCAGGTGAAATACAATCCAGTCGGGGAACTCTTCGTCGGCAAGGGCAGTCCCTCCGGCGGGAATGTCTCCTTCGGTTTCTCAAGTCCCAAAAATCCGGTCAAACCTCTGGGATGGAGAATCATGCTCAAGAGGGAGGCCTTTACGGGGATCGCGCCGGGGTCGCCTATGACCATCAGCTTCGATCTTACGACCTTCGCCGATCCGTCGGTCAAGGTGCGCTGTTACGCGGAATTCATGGACGGCGGCAAATACGTCGGAACATTCGGAGAGAATCACTCGGTCTATGCCGGGTGGGAACGCAAGGAGTTCACTTTTGCCCTCCCTCCCCGCAGATTTACGCACTGCTGGGTGTGTTTCATGCTCAAAACCGAGGGCAGGGCCTGTTTCGATAACGTCGAACTCCGGCAGGGGACCGGGACGAAAAAGAAATCGATCGGCACTGATTACTGCCGGGTCAAAGATCTTCCGCCGCGCCGTACATGGTTTGCTCCTGAAAAGCCGGAAAAACTCGACATCGAATTCAAACTTGCCAAGCCTGAGTTGAGCGTCACCCTCGCCGAGATCGACGGAGCGGAGATC
Organism: Lentisphaeria bacterium; assembly: GCA_017454215.1. Taxonomy (GTDB): domain Bacteria; phylum Verrucomicrobiota; class Lentisphaeria; order Victivallales; family Victivallaceae; genus UBA1784. Next base: position 965 of record JAFTDL010000205.1, read on the forward strand.
AAGACATGGCGGCTGAGCGATCTGCCGACGGGAAAGATCGCGACGCATACCCTTGATCTGCCCGCTCTTTCCGCGGGGGCTTACGAGCTGATTTTCAAAAGCGGCGAAGTCGATGACTGCGAGTGGTTCGCCCTGCGGACGAAGAAGCCCGCAGTGCATTTCACGCCAGATCACTACATGACTTTCAAGGGGAAGCCTTTTTTCCCCATCGCCATGGCCCATCCCAACCGCCTCGGCAATGCCGGGGTGGACGGTCTGCGGGTCTACGCCGAGTCCGGCATCAACATGATCAGCGAATACGAGATCTTCGCGCCGTGGCATGCGGAGTATCTCAATGCCATGTGCAATCAGTTCGGTTTTCTGCTGTGGCTCAAGGAGGACTTCGGCGCCCGTCCCCGGCAGAAGGGGGCCGCCTTGCGCGAACATCTGAAACAGCTGCGGTTTCTGACCGGAAAGATCGATAACTTTGCGGGACTCCAGTCCGATGAAGCCGCGTGGCATCCGTTTCCGCTCGAATCGGTGCGCAGGCACTCGAAATACCGCTTCAAGTACATGCCCGATTATTATACGTGGCAGTGCAACGCGCCGCGCATGACCGACAAAACGGGCAATCCGCGCAGTACGTTCGACGTTGTGCGCCGTTACGCTCTGGCCGCCGATGTGACCGGCGCGGACATCTATCCCGTCCCCGAGGGCAGATCCACCCACAACGATCTGCCGGATCAGACCCTTGCGTGCGTCGGGGACTATACGGATCTGGTCCGCAAAATGGTGTGGGATGCCCGCCCCGTCTGGATGGTCCTGCAGGCCATGTCGTGGAGGGAGGAACGTTTGGAGGCTCCCAACGCGGAATGGCCCCGCCCCACGAAGGAACAGCTGCGCTTCATGGTCTGGAACGCCGTAACTCACGGCGCGACCGGCATCTGCTGGTACGGCCACGGCGCTTGGACCGACCAGTATTCCGAATGGTACCGCCAGTTTGCCGAGGTCAACCTCGAACTGGCCGCCGCCGCGAAGATCATGCTTGCGGGCAAAACCGAAAAAATTCCTCCCGCGCCGAAGGGCGTCGGCGTTCTTGCCCGTACCGGGATCCGTGTCTTCGTCAACGAGAGCGGAAAAAAGGACGCGCAGATCGACGTCCCCGCGGGATGGTACGTCTGTCCGACGGGCAAAGCGCTGCCGCAGGGGCCCCGGACACTCGCGCCCTACGAAGTTCTGATCCTCACGGCCAAGCCGCTTGCACTTGCTCCCGTCAAGCGCTTTGTGCCGCGGAAAACGGAACTTGCGGCCATACCGGGCGTCAGGGCCGAAACGGTCTTGATCGATGGTTTGTGGTGCGCGCATCCCGATTATCTCCGGGGCGAGGAAAGAAAATTTTTTGCGAAACACACGTTGAACCTCGATGAAAGCCCCCGAAAAGCCGTCCTTCTGTTTTCCGCCGACGATGCGGCGGAGTTGAGCGTGAACGGCAAAAAAATATCCGGCACATTTCCCAGTCATCGCTGCGTGAGCCGGATCAATATCGCCGGATTGTTGAAAAAGGGAGGGAATATTCTTGTATTCAAGGTGCACAACAAGCAAGGCAGCACAGGACTGGTCTACTCCCTCGACGTTGACGGGAAAAAGTTTTCCTCGGGTCCGGACACGCAGTTCTCTCTCGATGGGAAAGAGTGGAAGAAAGCCCGGACTTTCGGAAAGCCGCCGACAGCCCCCTGGGGTAAGCCCCTGTTCCTGGTCGACATCAGATAAGGTGTTCGAACTTCGGGGAAGAAAAAAACTCTTGAAAGGACTTTCCGGAACCCCGTCTCCGCTTTTCCGAGCCACGCTCGAAAAAGC
>JAFTDL010000206.1 GCA_017454215.1 Lentisphaeria bacterium
CGCCGATGATGCCATCGACCGCTCGGGCATCGAGGATCAGGTCAGCGCTGCCGACATGGCCGAACTGCTCAAGGTCGATGTCGACGGCTGGCGCAAGGAGCTGGAAATGATCGAGGAGCACTACGCCAAGTTCGGAGACCGTCTCCCCGCCGCCCTCAAGGCCCAGCTCGCCGCCCTCAAGGCCCGTCTCGGCTGATAAGTTTCGAGAGCGTTTCCACCGCCTCCCGCGTCCGTCGCGCGGGGGGCGTTTTTTTCGGCTTTTCGGAGCGGAAGGAGTTGTCAAGTCGGCAGGCAAGGTGTACATTATGCCCGTGAAAGGAATACGGACAGCAGAAGGAAGTGAAAAATATGATCGACTTTTCAATCAACAGGGAAGCCCTTGACCGCAACATAAGGAAGGCCAGAGAAAACGGCATCATCCTGCCCACCATCGCCCAGCTCAAAAATCCGGAACTTGTCCCCGAAAGCATCCGCGAACGGCTCAGAAAAGTCGCCATGCAGGCCTTCTCGCCGCTGAATCTTTTCAGGATCACGTGGAAGAACGAACCGGTGGAGTCCGGCGGACTTTACGGCAGGCCCAACGTCGTCGAACTGCCCCGTGAACTGACCGGGGTCAAGGCCCGGATCCTCTGTCTCGTCGGCAAATGGTTCCCCACCCGGTGCCACAAGGTGGGCGCTTCCTACGGATGCATGGTCCCGAAACTCGTCACCGGCCAGTTCGACGCGGCAAATCAGAAATCCGTCTGGCCCTCCACCGGCAACTTCTGCCGGGGCGGCGCATTCAACGCCAAAATACTTTCGTGCGAATCCATCGCCGTCATGCCCGAAAACATGAGCCGCGAGCGTTTCGAATGGCTCTCGGGCATCGTCAGCGAGACCTTGCGCATTTCGGGCGGCGACTCCAACGTCAAGGCCGTTTTCGACTGCGTCAACGAACTGAAGCGCACCCGCAAAGACGCGGTGATATTCAACCAGTTCGACGACATGGGCAATCATCTGTGGCACTATCACGTCACCGGAACCGCCGCGGAAGAGGCTTTTCAGCTTTTCCGCCGTCCCGGGGACCGCTTCTCGGGCGTCTGCTTCGCCACCGGCTCCGCCGGGACCATCGGCAGCGCGGACTATCTCAAGGAACTGCATCCCGCCATCAAAGTCGCCGCCGTGGAGTCCCTGCAGTGCCCCACCATGTTCAACAACGGCTTCGGCGAACACCGCATCGAGGGCATCGGCGACCGCCACGTGCCGTGGATCCACAACATCCGCAACACCGACAACGTGATATGCATCGACGACGCCGATCCCATGCGTCTGCTCCGTCTCTTCAACGATCCCGTCGGCCGCCGCTACCTCAAGGAGGAGGCCAAACTCGATCCCGCCTTCGTCGACAGTCTGGACGTCTTCGGCATCTCGGGCATCGCCAACGTGCTGGGATGCATCAAGATGGCCAAGTATTACGAACTGACCGAAAAGGACGTCCTCTGCACCGTGCTCACCGACACTTCGGCGCTCTACAGGTCGCGCATCGACGAACTGGCCGCCGCGGACGGGGAGTACTCGCTGTGCCGCGCCGCCGCCGACCACGCCCGTTCCATGCTGGGCGCGGGCACCGACTACGTGAAAGAGCTGACCTACCCCGAACGCAAGCAGATCCACAACCTCAAATACTACACATGGGTGGAACAGCAGGGCCACTCGGCGGCCGAACTCAACGCCCTGTGGTACGACCCCGAAAACACCTGGGATTCGGTCCACCGCGACATCGGAAAACTGGACGAACTCATCGAGGAATTCAACGCGGCCGTTCTGGCCTGAAAAGGGATCTCCCTCCCGTGGCAGCTTTCAATATACTCCGCTTTTCCCGCAAAAGGATGGGGGC
>JAFTDL010000207.1 GCA_017454215.1 Lentisphaeria bacterium
ACGTGGTCGATGTTCTCGATGCCCAGATGCACCGCGCCGGGGCCGATGGATTCGCTCAGGCCGTAATTGGTGTCGTAATCGTGGTTGGGGAATACCTTCTTCCAGCGCTTGATGAGGCTGGGCGGGACAGGCTGGGCGCCGATGTGCATGAGCCGCCACTGGTCGAGATGGTAGTTTTCGAGTTTGACCTTGCCGCTGTCGATGGCGTCGAGGATGTCCTGCGCCCAGGGCACCAGCAGCCAGACGACAGTGCATTTCTCCTCGGAAATGGTGCTCAGGATCCAGTCGGGTTTCGTGCCTTTGAGCAGCACCGCTTTTCCTCCCACGAGGAAACTGCCTAACCAGTGCATCTTCGCTCCGGTATGATACAGGGGCGGGATGCAGAGAAAGGTATCATCCTTGGTCTGGCCGTGGTGTTTCTGCTCCACCCTGCAGGCGTGGCTCAGCGCCCGGTGCGCGTGGACGATGGCCTTGGGAAATCCCGTGGTGCCGCTGGAAAAATAAATGGCCGCCTCGTCGTCCTCAGAGAGGTGCACCGAGGGACTGCGGCTGGAGCAGTACGAGACCAGACTGTTGTAGGACTCGGCGAAACTGGGGCAGTCCTCGCCCACGTAGAGAAAGGATTTGATCCGCGGCAGACGGTCGCAGATGGATTCCAGACGTCCGATGAAGGAGGGTCCGAAAATGATCATATCCACGTCGGCCAGTTCGAGGCAGTATTTGATCTCGTCGGCCGTGTAGCGGAAGTTGAGGGGCACCGCCATGGCACCGCTCTTGAGGATGCCGAAATAGATGGGCAGCCATTCCAGACAGTTCATGAGCAGAATGGCGATCTTGCTGCCGCGCTTCACCTGCCGGGTCAGCAGAAAGTTGGCCAGCCGGTTGGCCTTCTGATCGAACTCCTGCCAGGTGATCTCGCTGCGGAAGGACTCGTTCCTCGTGGGCTCCATGAGGGAGTACTCCCGCCATGTCAGATGGCGGTCCTCCAGCTCCTGCGGGTTGATTTCGACCAGGGCGACGTCGCTGCCGTAATGGGCGGCGTTGTATTCGAGAATTTCGGTGATGGGCATGATCCGCTTCCCCTGCTTGTGAAATAAAATGTATTTTCCTAATATATCCCTTTTTCCGCATTAAATCAAGCGCGCGGAAAATCCGGCGTCCGCGGTGGAATGTTGACGGGAAGCGTGCTATATTTTCACGGAAGCAGTCCGGGAGGAGTTTTCATGCCGCTCAAAAGCGAATTTCATCCCGTGGACGTGCCGGCAAAGCCGGGCGTCTACGTCTACCGCGACAGGTTCGGCCAGGTCATCTACGTGGGCAAGGCCAGGAATCTGCGGCGGCGCATGTCCAGTTACTTTCAGCCCTCCCGTCTGCACACGGCAGATCCCAAACTGCGTTCGCTCATCAACTCCATCCACCAGTGGAGCTTCGAGGTGGTGAAGTCCGAAGACGAGGCCCTCATCCTCGAATCGCGCCTCATCAAGGACTACGCGCCGCACTACAACATCCTCATGCGGGACGACAAACGCTATCTGCTGCTCAAGATCGACTGGAATGAAAAATTCCCCACATTGAAACTCGCCCGCATCGAAAAACCCGGCAACTTTCAGTATTTCGGTCCCTTCCCGCAGGGAACGGCGCTGAAACTTACGCTTGAGTTTCTGCTGGCCCGCTTCGGTCTGCGCGCCTGCCGGGATTCCGAGCCCGACGAAACCACCCGCAAACATTGTCTCAAGCGCATCGTCCACGACTGCTGCGCCCCGTGCATCGGAAAAGTCGACGCTCAGCAGTACCGCGCCCGCTTCGACGCCGCACTGGCGGTGCTCAACGGCAACATCGCCCCCCTGCGCGCCGAACTGGAGGAAAAAATGAAGGCCAGCGCCGCCGCGCAGAACTTCGAAAAGGCTGCGAAATACCGGGACATTTCCGCCAGCCTCGAAGCCGTTTTCGGCAGAAAAAACCGCAAGTTCCGGACCCCGGAACTGCCGGAAGAGGACCCCGGCGGCGCCGCCGTCGACGCCCTCGCCGAAAGACTGGGCCTCACCGTCCGCCCCCGGCACATCATCGGCTTCGACATCTCCAACATTCTCGGGCAGCAGGCCGTGGCCAGTCTCGTCGTCATGCGCGACGGCCGCCCGGACCGGTCGAGCTACCGCAGATTCCGCATCAAGACCGTGGATCAGAGCGACGACTTCGCCATGATGAAGGAGGCCGTCAAACGGCATTTCTCCCGCCTCATGAGGGAAAAGATCCCCTTCCCCGACCTGCTGATGGTCGACGGCGGCAAGGGCCAGCTCTCTTCGGCCATCGAGGGATTGATCGAGATCGGTGCGCCTCCCCTGCCCGTTCTGGGACTGGCAAAGAAAAACGAGGAGATATTCCTCCCCGGATGTCAGGACCCGGTGGTCCTCAGCCGCCATGATCCCGCCCTGCGCATGCTTCAGGCCCTGCGCGACGAAGCCCACCGCTTCGCCATCACCTTTCACCGCAGCCTGCGCCGCCGCAGAATAGAACATTCTCTTCTGGACGATATTTCCGGCGTGGGCGAAACCCGCAAAAAACAGCTGCTGCGCACCTTCGGCTCCGTCGCGGCCCTGCGCAAAGCCGCCCCCGAAGAGATCGCGTCAAAAGTCCCCGGTACGGGACTGCGCCTCGCTCAAAAAATCTCGGCGGAACTTGCCGCCGCAAAAAAACATACCGAAACGGGAGAAGAAAAGAAATGAAAGTCGTTCAATGCTGGGATGACGGCGTCGCCACCGATATCCGCCTCATCGAGATCCTCCGCAAGTACAACGCCAAAGCCACCTTCAACCTCTGCCCCGGAAGCATGACCGACGACAGAGCCGAACCCCGCTGGGCCGAACCCGGATACAACGGCTGGAGCTGCCGGGGATTCTTCGGCGGACACGTGGGCAAAAAAGAGATGTACAGCATCTACAGGGATTTCAAAGTCGCCTCCCACTGCTGGCAGCACCAGTGCGCGGGCAGAGTGCCCGACGGAGAGTTCATCAAGGCCGCCCTCGACGCCCGCCATTATCTCGAAGACGTCTTCGGCCGCCCCTGCCCCGGATTCGCATGGCCCTGTTCGTGCAATACCCCCGAAACATGCGACCTCCTCCGCGAAAACGGCTTCGCCTACGCCAGGATCGTCGGCGAGACCGACAACGTGACCGCCTTCACCGACCCCATGCTCCTCTGCCCCTCATGCCATTTTCAGGCCAGAGATTTCTACGCGCGCTTCGAAAACGCCAAAAAAACCGGCGTATTCTACTTCTGGGGCCATACCTACGAAATGCAGGACTCCCCCGGCATGTGGCAGCAGCTCGAAGATAAAATCGCCTGGATCTCCCGCGACCCCGACGCCGAATGGGCCGACGTCATCGACATCGTCCCCCCGCCTCCTGCAAAATAAAGGCATGAGGACTTCGGGGGAGGGGAAAAACGTTTTTTTCTTGCGAAAAAACGTTTTTCCCCTCCCCCGGACCCTCACTCCTTTTTCAAAAAACGGGGATTTTTTGCGGGGAGGGCTGACGTCGCCCTCCCCGCCCCCTTCTGCGGCCGAAACGTCGGCACCGGTATGTCGCGGCGGCTGCTCACTGCGTTCGCGACTCGCCTTGATCGAAAGGGCACCCGCTGGCGAGTAACTGCGCGCTGCCCTTCCGCCTTCACCGACGTTACGGCGTGACAAGTCGGGGGCGCGCAGGGGGGCAGGTTTTGCTCACCCCAATGCCCATAGCCTGTCCGGCCTATTGCCCGATATGGCCGCTGCTGCGGGCAAGCCGCAGTTACACCGGAGCCGACGTTCGGCTTTTCACGTGAAAAAAAGTTTTCTCTTCCCCCCGGAACGCTTTTTCTTTCTCACAAACGGGGAAGGGCGTCGAAGGCGAATACGCCGCATTTATCTGTATTGCGGCGGATCTTTTTGATGACGAGTTTGAGCTCTTTTGCGCGGATGGCAAGGGGGAGTTTCACGAGGCGCTGATGGTTTTCGGCGCAGGAGAAAACGGCTTTGCCGTCGGCTTCGATGTCGAAGGACTCGACCAGGGTTTCCGGCGGGGTGAATACGGGGGCGTTGCGGCGGTAGTTCGAGACGGCGTTGAGGTGGGGCCGTGAGAGGTCGGAGTTGAAGACGATGCGGATTTGTGAAAGCTCCGTTTCGCGTCCGAAGTCGTAGAGGACGAAATCGTTTTCCTTGCAGTGCCAGAAATTTTCCTTGCCGTCGAGTTCACGGTCGATGCCGCTGCGCAGGACTTCGGGATCGCCCGAGGAGGAAACAAGTTTCGCTTCGCGGCAGACCGCGGGGATCTCGCGTCTGAAGCCGGGCAGACAGCAGTCGTCGTCCATGAGCATCTGCTGGATCTCCTTCGTGTGGTTTTTTGCGGCGTCGCGGCAGGAGGCGCAGCCGTGTTCCAGCGCGGCGCAGGCGGCGGTCCCGACGGCCTGACCCAAGGTGGCGCAGGTGGCCATGACGCGGCAGGAGCTCAGGCCGATGTGGGTGGTGCTGATGTTGCGTCCGGCGAAGAAGAGGTTGCCGATGTTCTTCGAGTAGAGACAGCGCAGGGGGATGCCGTAGATTTTATCGAGAATGATGTTGCGGTTGGGGGGCCCCGAATGGCGGATGCCCGCCGGATGGTGGTCGTCGATGGGCCAGCCGCCGTAGGCTATGGTATCCTCGAAGTGTCCGCCGGACTCGATGTCGCGCTGGGAGAGGATGTGGTCTCCGAAGAATCGTCGGCTTTCGCGTTTTCCGGGTAGGAATCCCACCCAGTCCAGTTCCCAGTTGTCCGCGCCGTGATCGCCCCGGTTTTTGATGTGGTCCCAGACACCGAAGGCGGTTTTGAGCAGTTCGTCGCGGATCTCCTCGGTGTCGCCGATGGAGTCCCGGTCGCCGCCCAGCTCCATCCACCAGAAGTTCTGCAGACGGGTGAGACGGTGATCTCTGCCCGACATGGAGTCGTCGTCGGGGTAGACGTTGGCCCATGCCGGGGGGATGAATTTTTTTGGTGAATCCGTTTCGCGGGCCTGAATGAGACAGCTGAGGCCCATGGTCCTGCAGTCGCTTTTTTCGTGAGCGAGGGATTCACCGAATTCGTCCCTGTCCTCCCTGCCGGTGCGGAAGAGGGCTCCCGTGAGGGGGGCGAGGATGCCGTCCCCGGAGCAGTCGGCAAAGAATTTCGCGTTCACCTTGTGGAAGGTCTGAGTGGTCATCTGCCAGCCCGTGACGGAGAGGATACGGTCCTTTTCCGTTTCCGCCGCCTGGCAGGAGCAGTTGAGGAGACTCGTCAGATTCTCCTGAAAACGCACTTTTTCGAAGAGGATGCTGTCCCAGACGGAAAAGTTGACATAGGTGTTGCGGTAGAGGTTTTCAAGCCGGAGTTCCTCGACGATGCCGGTCTCGAGACGTCCCGGCGCGCCGCAGACCCACATGCGGATCTCGCTCGAGGCGTTGCCGCCGAAAACGGGACGCTCCTGCATGATGAGTGTTTTTACGCCTCTTCTGGCGGCCGCGATGGCGGCGCACATTCCGGCGAGCCCGCCGCCGACGACGCAGAGATCGACATTGTGCACGATGGTCCGCATGATGCATTCCTCCCTCAAAGCAGTTTCGCTCATAATATAATCTTCATTTCGCGGAAGTCAATGACGCGACGCTCCCGGGCGAACTTGCGACGCGGCTCCCGGCAGGGGCTTCCGGCGCGTCACTGCTGTTCCAGCCAGAGGGTCTCTCCCGCATCGAGAGGGAGTGTGACGGTGTCGGCGTTTTCGGCGAGGACCTTGCCGGTCAGAGACGCGACGATCGTGCCTTTCTGCGGGAAGCGGAATGTGTAGGTCCCGCCGCGCAGGGCGTGAGCGCTGATGAAGTTGCCGCGCATGGCCATGTCCAGCCCCGGCTTGTCGACGGCGGTGAAGCATTTGTACGCTTTTGCCAGATTGTGCATGAGTCCTGCGGAAAGGCCGTCGGGGGAGCCGATGTAGACGCTTGTCCAGTCTGAGTGGACCCGCACCGCCGCGCCGGGAGCGCCGTCGCTCGTGAATCTGCCGATGATGCGCGCCTTGTCGTCCTGAACGATAAAGCGGGGCAGTTTGCTGCCGTCGTGGGGCCACACCCGCAGTTCCAGAAGATCGGCTGTTCCCCACAGTGAGCCCGCGTTCCTGACGAGAGGCGAATCACCGGCAGGTTCCAGCATCAGGTTCTCCCGGCCGTCGCGGACGATGCCGATGCCCATGAGGCGCGCGGCGGCTTTTTCCGACAGTCCCGGTCCCGCGCCGGTGAGGCCGGCCGGATAGAGAAAGCACAGCACCCTGCCGGAATTCTTCAATTCCGACACTGCTTTGCGTCCGGCCTCGTCCAGATTGAGGGCCGAAACGAAGACGACGATTTTGTAATCGCCCCGTTTTCGGGGATTTTTGAGGAAGTCGCGCATGTAGAACATGTCGAAAGGCACGCCCGAAGCGTAGAGGCAGTGCGCAAAGAAAAGCGGCATCCGCAGGGCCAGTTTGCTCCGCGCCCCCGCGGCCACGGAGTAGAACGCCGCCTCGTTGTCGAAGATCACCGCCACGTCGGGTTTGAAGGTGTCCTTTTTTTTCAGGACGCGGTCGGCGATGAGGCTGTTGAGTCTGATCTCGTCCAGCACTTCCCGGCACTGGGCGAAATACTGGTTCATGTCGTAGTAGACGTATCCCATGCTTTTGGCGATCATGTACCCGGTGTTGCGGGCGAGGATGGCGCGGAACATGGCGGGGGTCGTCGCCCTGCCGACGCTGTCGTCGGCGAAACTGTCGGCTTTGCGGTCCGAAAAGGTGCGCAGATCAAGTTCTTCCACGCAGAGGCGCAGGTTTTCCCGTGCGGTGTCGAGGGCCACGGTGGGAGCGGCGGGTCTGCCGGGCCGCCGGTCGGAGTAGAAAATGCAGTCGCGCAGGGCGTCGATGCGGGTCTCGCCGCCGGAAACCATGTCGCACCACGACTTGTACATGTTGGCCGGATGCATGACTCTGAAATACATGGGCCGTCCGGAAGCCTCGGCGATGCGTTTGCGGAAATACTCCACCATTTCCAGCTGCATTTCGTTGTGGTAGCGCAGGGCGTCCATGATCGGCATGTCGACGGCGGGGTCGAGGATGTCCTTCCGGGGGAGACCGTTGAATCCCGGCAGGGACTCCCTTGTCGGAAAGTCGAAAGAGGCTTTCGGATCGCGCCACGCCTTGCGGAGATTTTCGGGAGTTCCGTACTTTTTGCGCAGGAACTCCCCGAATCCGCGCCGCACGGCGGGACAGAAATCCCGCTTGTTCCACGTGGTGAGAAACTGCCCGTCCTCGCCGATCTCGAACTCGAATCCGGCGACGGCGTTGAAAAGCCCCGTCTTCTGCAGATGCCTGATGTAGGCGACGAAGGCGTCGCAGCAGATCCTGCGCCACTTGACCGAGGCGTATGACGGGTAGTAGTATTCTCCGGGCTTCTTCTCTTTGACGAACTTGCGCACCGCCAGCATGTTGTCCCCGCTGCTGGAGACGCCGAAAAGACCGTCTCTGTTCTGCCATATCTCATCGGGATCGCTTTCGAGCCCCGGATAGGAGCCCGTGCACAGCCTCAGGACCAGCACCGCGCCGGGCGCTTTGGCAAGGGTGGTGAGGATCTGATCCTCACAGGTCGTGAAATCGTATTTGCCGGGCGTCTCCGTGAGAACGTTGAATCCCCGCCTGCGGCTTCCTCCCGCACAGCAGTATACCTCGTGGATGCGCACGCCGTGCTCGAACATCTCCATATTGTGCGGGCGCGAGTTTGGACACTGGAGCATGTAAAATACGGGCGCGGCGGGCCGGCCGTCCAGGAGAAACTGCAATCCCCTCCCGAAGCGTTTCAGTTCGATCGAGGCGGGGCGGCGTGTCCGGGTGCGTTTCAGAGCTTCCTCTTTTGTGATCCTTGAGCCTTTTTCGAATCTCAGCGCCGGGGCCGTGCCGTTTTTGCCGGGGAAGCGTTCCCCCGTTTCCCTGAGTTTCACCAGCATCACGCTTTCGATGCTGACCGCGCACGGCTCGCCCGCCAGCAGGAGGGCGATGTGAAAGTTCTCCCTGTTCCGTTCCTTTTCCGCGATACGGAAGTAATAGCAGGAGTTCTGCCATTTGCCTGCCGGGGAGTTGACGAGGGTCGAATACGTGACGCCCACGTCGCCGGAATTGGTCCGCACTTCGTAGAAGCGCGGATCCCGTTTGCCCCGCAGAAAGCGGAAGGCGAGAAAGCTGCCCGGAGAAGCGTTTTCCGTGTGATAGCGCCCCTGGATCCGGTAGAGCCCCGCGGGCAGGGCGCGGAGGTCTTTGCGGAATTTCAGCACCAGTACGCCGCGGTTATTGGTTTTTTCAAGGCGCAGCGCGGGGTTGTCGTCGGGCGTGACGACTTTGCCGTCGATCCCCGCCTTGCCCTCCGCGCCGCCGGGAGACATCAGTTCCCAGTGGAGATCGATGTCCTCCTGCGTGGAAAATTTTTCTTCGAGAAAAACGGTTTTCATTCCGGGCAGGGTGTCGGCGCGGAGAAAGCTCCCCGCCGCAAACAGAGCCGCCGCAAGCAGAATTTCTGAACGGAACATCCTGACAGAACCCCCTTTTTCGTCATTGTTTCAGAGCGTCGCGTAATACTGGACGTTGCAGAAGTCGCCTCCGTCCTTTTCCCAGTCCTTGTTGCCGATCTCGGCGAAGTTGTTCGGCGCCCACGAGACCACGTTGCCGCCCAGCATCAGCATGTTCGTCCTGCCGTTGTGGATGGGGGCGGCGCCCGCCGCCGTGCTGGAAGAGGGATCCAGCGGCGCGGAGGACACGCCCTTGCCCAGATTGATCCTGTACCACTGGCGTTTGGCCTTGGCCCACCAGGAGTCGAGGACCCATCCCGTCGAGGAGGGCTTCCGCACCCTCTTCACCACGGGCGCGTAGGCGTCGCCGTTGTAGGCGTAGGGACACTTGTAGAGAAAGGGATAGCGCGTGATCGCCGTACTGCCCCACTGGACCATGCCGTAGATCGCCGCCATTTTGTTGAGATCGTCGGTGGCGCTGCTGCCGGAAAGGGGGACGACCAGCGCCGGACAGCGCAATTCGCTGTCGGCCATTCTGTAATAGGTCTGCGTCGCGGCGCCCTTGCCGGTCATGTAGCCTTTTTTCCAGAGCACCATGCTCCACAGGTAGTCCGTACTGCTGACGCCGTCGATGGGGACCGAGTAGCCGCTGTTGTCGTTGGCGTAGGCCGTCAGCGGAAACGACAGCTGTTTCTGACGGTTGACGCAGCTGATCCCCTTGGCCCGGTCCCGGGCCTGCTGCAGGGCCGGCAGAAGCATGGCCGCCAGTATGGCGATGATGGCAATGACGACGAGAAGTTCGATGAGCGTGAAGCGTGCGCTCCTGCCGGAGGGGGGAATGGGGGATCTTTTCATTTTTCTTTCTCCTGTTGGTTGAAAAGTTATCTTCTG
>JAFTDL010000208.1 GCA_017454215.1 Lentisphaeria bacterium
ACGCCGAGGGAACTGTCAAGGTCAACGGGCACGAAGTGAAAGTGGGCTCTACCTTCGGCATCCCCTCGCAGACCAACCAGCGGGACCGCAAGAGCCTGAAGTGGAAAGTGCTGGGCCCCGATCCCGTGCGGATCCCCAAAGAGTGGCTCAAGGACGGCGTGACTCTGGTTGAGACTTCGGGACACGTTTCGCAGCTTTATATCGACCTGTGAGGAGTTTTTCGCCATGGTCAGGACCGGAATTTTACTGCTGACTTTCTGCGCCGCCGCTCTGCTGCGGGCGGAAGTGCCGCTTTATCTCCGTTCGGCGGGAAGTGATGTGCCGCGCGAAGCGTGCGCAAAAGCGGAGTCCCGTCAGGGGACGGAGATCGTCCTGCTCGCTCCCGCGAAGGGGGCGGCCGTGCCGCTGCTGAACGCATCGCAGAAGGCGTTTCTTGCGCTGCACCGGGCGGAGCGCATCGCCCTTTTCACCGACGCGGAAGCGCGGAAAAAACTCCGCCGCGAGGCGGGCGACCGGCCGCTGCCCGTCCGCCTGACGTGGAAGTGCGCCTCTTCGTGCGGACGGCATCACCAAGTGACCGTTTCGGAACGGGCGGACTTTGCGGAGTCCGTGCGTTTCACCGTGCCGGGGCATGAACTGGTCCTCGAGAATTTCAAGATCGCTCAAAAGTATTACTGGCGGGTGACGGACGGGGGGACTCTGTCGTCGGCTCCGTCGTCTTTCGTCACCGAGGATGTGCCGCCGCGGCTGATGAACTGGGACAAGGTCCTCAACGTCCGCGATCTGGGCGGACGCATCGGTCTCGGCGGCCGCCGGGTGAAGCAGGGGCTGGTCTACCGCTCCTCCGGTTTGAACGGCAACGCCGCCAAACCGGTCCGGGCGGAGGAGTTCCTGTCGGAAAATCCCGGCGTCGCCGCCCGCCGCCGCGCTTATCTCGAGGAGGCGCGGAAATACGGCAAACGTTTGAAATCAAAAGAGAAGACCGTGTATGTCGAGGTCTCCATGGCTTCCGGTTGGCTGCTGGGGATACCCGAAAAGGATCCCTCCGACGATGAAGTGACCGCTCTTGCCCGGAGCGTCCGCGTCCTGCCGTCGGAGATCCCCGGCGTGAAATTCCGCCCCGTGACGCCCGACGCGGCGGGGGCTTTCGGCACGGCTCCGGCAAAGGACCGCTGCGCGTACCTCGTCCGCGAGTTTCAGGCGGAGAATGCGGGCGTCGCCCGGTTCGGCATCGGCGCGGACTGGAGGTGTTTCGTCACCGTCAACGGGAACGGGGTCTTCGACACGCTTCTCGCGGGCAATGACCGGTCGCCGGTCGATGCCGGGAACTACGTGGTGGAAGTTCCCGTGCGCAAGGGACAGAACGTGATCTTTGCCGCCGTCCGCAGCGGAGAGGCGGGCTGGCGTCTGTGTCTGGCGGAGGTCGGCAAAAACGTACCCCGCGCCCGGGCGCTCAAGGACATGAAAGCCCTCTGTGAAAACAACGCCGAGCGCCTGCTGCCCTACGGTCCCGCCCCGGTTCGGCTCGACGGCAGGATGAAGGATTATCTGCTTTCTTCCCTCAAACTTAAAAGCGACATCGACCTGCGCAGCGCCCGGGAGTGCTTCGGCATGACCGGTTCTCCCGCGGGAAGCCGGGTCGCGTGGTTCCATTACTCGTCCCGCGCTTACGGGGGGCTGAAGAGCGAGGCCGGACGGGAGGCCTTTGCCCAGGTCTTCCGGGTGTTCCTCGATCCCGCGAACTACCCGGTCGACTTTCACTGCATCGCGGGGCAGGACCGCACGGGGAGTGTCGCCTTCATCCTCAACGCCCTGCTGGGGGTGGACGAGGAGGAGCTTTACCGCGACTGGGAGATCTCGGCTTTCCGCAATCCCAGCGTCGCGTTCAGTCACCGGAGGTATTTTTCCGGACTGCTGAAGGTCTTCGATGCGTATCCCGGAAAAAACATCAATGAAAAAGTCGAAAAATTCGTCCTTTCGCTGGGGTTTTCTCCCCGTGAGATAGAATGGTTCAGGGAATTCATGCTCGAAAAGTAACTGTTCAGGGGAATGAGTCCTTTTTCGGGACCGTTTCGAACGGAAAACAATAAAAAGGGAGACGGAACAATGACAAAAACAGTGAAGAGAAGTTTCACTTTGATCGAGCTTCTGGTGGTGATCGCCATCATCGCGATCCTTGCCGCCATGCTCATGCCCGCCTTGCAGCAGGCGCGGGACAAGGCCAAGAGCGCCGACTGCACTTCGAAACTCAAACAGGTCGGTCTGGCATGGGCCGGTTACACCGACCAGAACGAGGGTTTCTTCATGCCCCCGGCCCTCGACAGCGGCTCCTATGCCTACGGCTATGAGGGGTTTGCCCAGCCTTGGGATAATTCGTGGTACGATGTCGTTGCCAAGTACATGAAGATCCCCGTGATCAACAACAGCAAGATGAGCAAGGCCAAAAGTCCCGTTTACTGCCACGCCTTCGGGGGATACGACTACCTGGAGTCCAACATGGTCAGCAAGCCCGGCAACGGCTGGGGCGTCAACGTCTACGGCTGGAAATACGGGGCGAACCACCGGCTTCTGAGGCACTACGACCCGAGACGGACTACGTTCTCGGTCGTCAAGCGCGACGCCATCCG
>JAFTDL010000023.1 GCA_017454215.1 Lentisphaeria bacterium
AACGCATGACCGGTGTTTCGCCGCTCCGGTACCGCAAAGGAAAATCGGGCAAAAACGGATAATTTCGTGCCGATACGGATTGTTTTTCGCGGATTTATCGTATATATTACGGTAGTTTCATGGAAAAACGGGAGGAAAAATGAACCGCAGGTTCACGTCATATTATCTGGATTCGCCCTTTGTCCAGGGGCGGGTCTTCGATGTGTTCGAGCCGGAGGGAACGCCCCGCGACACCGCCGTTTTTTTAATTCACGGCGGCGGCTGGACAAGCGGGACGCGCGTGGTTTACCACAGGATCATGGAGGCGCTGAACAGGCGGGGGTATCTGACGGGCTCCGCCGATTACCGGCTGGGCGGCGTCACCGTGCTGGATCAGCTGCGGGACGTGCGCGAGGCTTATGACCGCTTCATCACGCTGCTCAAACAGATGGACCGTCCGCTGAAAGTCGCCGTGCACGGCGGTTCCGCGGGGGCGCATCTTGCGTCCCTGCTGCTGTGCGCCGGACCGGGCGAGTGCGGAGAAAAGTGCGAACTTGAAAACGATTGGGTGAGACCCGTCCGCGGAACTCTCCAGGCCACCCCGAACGATTTTCTCCGCAAAGAGTGGATGATGCCGCAGATGTGGGCCAAAATGCAGTCGGTCGCGGGAGTTCCCTTCGAAAAGGATCCCGGTCTGTACGAACGCCTTTCGCTGTCGCACCACATCCGGCCCGGCAATCCGCCGCTTTTTTTCATCGAAGCGGAGCTGGAACATCTTTTCCCCTCAAGATACACGCTGGAATTCGTCAGAAAGCACCGCGAGTGGGGGATCCCCTCGCAATGGAAGGTGTATGACGGAATGGAGCACGGCTTCTTTTACGAACTGGTCAGAAAAGGTCAGATCGAGGCTTTCGAAGACGTCTGCGCGTTCCTCGAGGGCTCCCTCGAAACACTGTGATACAGGAAAGGACGGAACATCTGTGAAAACGAAACTTGTTGCGGCCCAGATCGGCTGCGGAAAATTCGCATGGCAGCAGGACTTGCACAACCTCAGCACCCGTTCCGACGTGACGCTCAAATGGGTGTGCGACGTTGATCCCGGGAGCGCCCGTGCCGCCGCCGGGCACTTCCACGTGCCGGAAAAAACGACGGACTTCATGGAGATCGTCAACGATCCCGAGGTGGACTTCATCAAGATCGCCACCTCGCACGAAGCGCATCTGCCGATCATCGAAGCCGCCGCCCGGGCCGGAAAGCATATTTTCTGCGAAAAGCCCATGGCCATGTACGACGAGGAGGGCTGGAAGATCATCCGCGCCGTCCGCCGCGGCGGCGTCAAACTCTGCGTCGATCTCAACCGCCGCATGTCCCCCGCCATGCAGGCATTGCGGCAGCGCTGGCTCGCTCACGCCGCTTCCCCGAAACACCACCCGTGGCGCTACATCGAAAAGGTCCGTGAGCTTCTGCCCGAAGAAAATCTGCCTCATCTGCTGATCCGCATTCAGGACGAAAGTTCCTCCTACGGTCTCGGACACCTCAATCCGCTGACCGGAGGAGGGGAGATCATCGGCGAAAGCGTGCACTGGCTCGATCTGGCCTGCTGGTTTTTCGCGCCGCAGCTGCCCTGCGAGATCACCGCGTGGGGTTCTTCCCGGCTCTCACACGGCATCCATCTGCGGTTCGACCGCGGGGCCTGCATGACGCTGGATTTCTCCTGTTCCGGAACGTTCGATTTTCCCAAAGAACTTTATGAAGTCACCGACAACGCCGCGCTGTTCCGCTCGCTCTGCTTCGTCGAAAACGACTATTACGGCGTTCCCGGACTTGACAGGGAGTTCTTCCCGCTTCAGGAGGATCCGTTTCCCGAAATGGGCGACGGCGAGGAGGCGTACATGCGCAAATACCGCGCCCACGTCGAAAACAGCACCAATTCGAAACTTCTTGAGCGGACCCGTCCGATGATACTGGACAAGGGACATCTCAATATGCTCGACGGCTTCATCCGCGCCGTCCGCGAGGATCTGCCGTCGCCCTGCGACGAACTGGCGGGTTTCCGTGCGACTTATCTTGCACAGCGGGCGATCGAGTCTCTCGAACTCAAACGCACGCTTTCCGTTCCCGTCGAAAAGATCACGCCCTGCATCCTGTGACGGGTGGACCATGAAGGTTTACATCCAGACCGACATAGAGGGCGTCGCGGGGTTCTGTTTCTACGAGGACCGCAGGAACGGTTCCGCGGAAAATCTCGACCACCGCAAGCGCATGCGGAAACTGCTGACGGATGAGGTCAACGCCGCCGTCCGGGCGGCGCTGGCCGCGGGGGCCGGCGAGGTGCTGGTCAACGACAGTCACGGTTCGGGATACAACATCCTTTTCGAGGAGCTTGACCCCGCCTGCCGCATCATTCACGGACGCAACTGCTCCGGTCCGCACTGGCTGCCCCTGCTCGAAGGCAGCGACGCCTTGGTGCTTGTCGGCATGCACGCCATGGGCGGCACCCCCGTTTCGATCACGCCCCACAGCCTGTGGAAGATCGACGGCGGCCGCATCTGCCTCAGTGAAGGGACCATGGCCGCCGCCATTGCCGGCGACATGGGGATCCCGGCCGTTTTCGTTTCGGGCGACGACAGGATCACGGCGGAATTCCGCGAAAAGATCCCGGCGGTTGAGGCCGTCGCTGTCAAGCAGGCATTGTCGCCCTATCAGGCCTGTTCGCTGATCCCGGCCCGGTCGTGCGAGCTCATCGGGCAGGGGGTCCGCCGGGCTTTGGAGCGCAGACGCGAGATCCCGCCCTACGTGATCCCCGGTCCGGTGGCGCTGTCGCTGTTCGACTCCGATGACCACGCGCCGCCTCTGCGGGAACTCATGCCCGCGGTGACGGCCGGCACGGTGAGCGAGGCTTTTCTCGCATACGAGAGGGCCATGCCGTGGACCACGTTCGATCTGCAGGACCCCGACGGATTCGTTTATCCGGGATAAAGCGTTTGAGGTGACATGATGATAAAACTTGATTTCATTCCCGTTCCCATGCGTCTTCCGCTGAAATTCGGCGCGGAGACCGTGGCGTCCATTCAGATCGCCCATGTCGAAATGGCGTGTTTCGGTTCTTCCGGGATCGGAGAGACGCCTCTTTCGGCCGGATGGGCCTGGCCGTCGGCGGAACTCTCTTTCTCCTTCCGCGAAAGGATGATGTGCGAATTCTGCCGCTTTCTGGCGGACCATTATCCCGCGCCCGAAACCGATCCCATGACATCGGGATACGGTTTTCTGTGCCGGACCCTTCCGGAACTCCATGCGCGCTTCAACCGCGAGAAGAACACGACCCTTCCGCATCTGGCGGCGCTGATCTGCTCTTCGGCTTTCGACATCGCCGTTCACGACGCCTTTGCCAAAGCGCAGGGGCTGCCCGTCTATCAGACTTACGGTCCGCAGCATCTGCGGCACGATCTGGCTTACTTTTTCGAAGACGACCGTTTTGCGGGCAAATATCCCTGCGACTACTTCGTTTCCGAGCCGCCTTCCGTTCTGCCCGTGTGGCATTTGGTGGGCGGCAAGGACCTTCTGCACGAGAGCGAGCGGACCGGAGCCGAGCCCGACGACGGGTATCCCGTATCGCTGGAAAAATGGATCGAACGCGACGGCCTCAAGTGCCTCAAGATCAAGCTCACGGGACGGGATGCCGCGTGGGATCTCGACCGCCTCCTCGAAGTCGGAAAGATCGCAAAGAAATACGGCTGCGACGCCCTGTCGCCGGACTTCAACTGCATGGTGCGCGATCCGGCGTACGTGAACGATATTCTCGACCGGCTGAGCGCCTGCGATCCCGAGACCTGCCGCCGTCTTCTCTACGTGGAGCAGCCGTTCCCCTACGATCTTGAGGCGAACCGCATCGACGTGCACAGCTGTTCGGAGCGCAAGCCGCTCTTCATGGACGAAAGCGCCCACGACTGGAAACTCGTCCGTCTGGGCCGGGAGCTGGGCTGGACCGGCGTCGCCCTCAAGGTCTGCAAGACCCAGACCGGTGCGCTGCTCTCCGCCTGCTGGGCCGGGGAACACGGCATGAAACTCATGGTGCAGGACCTGACCAATCCCATGCTGGCGATGATGCCCCATGTGCTTCTGGCGCAGCACATCGGCACCATCCGCGGCGTGGAGTGCAACGCGCCCCAGTTCTATCCCGAAATATCTCTGCCCTTCGAACGGAAATATCCCGGACTTTACGAACGCCGGGGCGGTGTGGTCGATCTGAGTTCCATCCGCGGTCCCGGCTTCGGATACTGACGGCTGAATGTTCTGCAATGCGAAAGAACGCAATTTTGAAAGGATGACGACAATGACAGGAAAAGTGGGATTCGGAATTATCGGGGCGGGCATGATCGCCGAACTGCACGGCCGCACGATCCGCGAATTGGACAGCACCGAACTGATCGGTTTTTACGACACCAACTTCGAAGCGGCTCAGAAACGGGCGGCCCAGTTCGACTGCCGGGCTTACGCAAGTTTCGAGGAATTTCTGGCCGATCCCGCCATCGAGGCCGTGACCAT
>JAFTDL010000024.1 GCA_017454215.1 Lentisphaeria bacterium
CTTCGAGGGGATATTCGGGATAGGCCGCTTCATTTCCCACATGGATGGTGATGGTCTCGATTCCCAGGTCCGATGCCATGTGCAGGGCAAGTTTCTGGCGCAGGATCATTTCAGGACGGGCCTCCGCAACGGGGCAGTTGAGGTCGAGATAACGCCCGAACATGGCGTGCGCGTCGGCGAAGACAAGGCCTTCGGCCCCGGTCTCCTCCCTGAGCTTCCGGCCGAAACTTCTGTCGGCCATCATCCGGCTCAGCAGATAGTCCGAAAGCACCAGAGCACGGGCGCCGTTGGCGGCAAATTCGTGAAAAATCTGACAGCGGATCCTGTCATCGGTGTTGTTGAACTCGTAGAGGAACGTCAGCGGAACAGCGAGCATTTTCTTTCTCCCGTGGATATCGTTTTTGCGTAATATACCATGCCGCTCCCGCAAAATCAATCTTTACGGCCGGCCGTGCGGAAAAAAAGCAGGCTCCCCGCGGGGGAGTCTGCGTGAAAAGTGCGGATCGGGTCCGAGCCGTCACTTCTTCGTCAGGACCACCATGTCGATCCAGATGGCGTTTTCTTTTGTCGAACCGGGCACGTAGGCGGGACCGGTGAATTTCGCGGACATCCACACCTCATCCCACATGTTGTCGGCGGGAGTACCGTCGGTCAGGGCATAAAGGTGATTGGTCCTGGCCTGGATCGCCCAGCCCTGTCCCCAGAAGGAGGATTTGTGCTTGAGTTCGATCTTTCCCGGCAGGCGGTACCAGTGATACTTTTCGTCCTGCGGCACCTTTTTGAGCAGGATCGAGACCTGTCCGCCGAGGTTGTTGCCGTTTCTCAGCTGAAAGAAGGTCGTCCTGAAACGGTGTTTGCCGGGAATGATCCTGTTGACGCCGTGCATATCGGGATTCGTGCTTGCGGACTTCAGCGCCTTGCCCTGAATGGAATCCGGATCGGGGGCTATTCCCGAGTCGAACATCTTTACGGCGGTGAAGTGAGGAAAGGCGATCATCCGGAACTTTTCATCGGGAACGTCCTTGAATTTTTCCGGCCTTTTGAGGTTGCTGGCAACGGCGAGAAAGCGCTTCTCGAATCTTTTTTCGAAGATTTCCGGTTTCGCGGCGGGGAAGCGGCGGATGTGTTTTTTGACCAGTTCCCGGCATTCCCCGGTCAGATCGTCCACGTTGAGGCCGTTTTTCCTGAAGATGCTGCGGAACGAGTGCCGCTGGGCCAGGATCGCCCACACCACGGGGATGCGTTCGAATTCGACGCGTTTTCTGTAGACGCTGTTCCCGGGCAGGGACTCCGCGGCCTTTTTGAGCATCCAGTAGGCGTTGAAGAGGAACGGCACATCCATGTAGCACCACGTCGCCGCGCCGTAGGAGGGCTGTCTGCCGGGGTGCTTCTTTATGCCGGCCCGGATCTCGTCGAACCACTTTCTCAGCACGGGCGCGGCGGGGCCGTAGTAGTGTTCGAAGAACACGTCCGCCAGTTTTTCCGGATCGGCGTCGGGATCGACCATCAGGTGATTGGCGGTGAAGTACGCCGCATCGATGAAGTTCTGCGGCGCGGCGTAGTCCCGCGAGGCCTCGATGAAGAGATCCGAGAAGCCGATGGAACGGAGGTAGCGGAAATCGCTTTTGAGCGAGTCGAACACGGTTTCCACCCGGGGCGGATTGAAGTAGACGTCGCCGCCGAGATTCCAGTAGTCCCACAGCGCCATTTTTTTTGCCTTCCCGTTCCATGATTCGAGAGCGGCCCGGGACCCCGCATTGACGGGATCGAGAAGCGGACGGAAGGGGTCGCTGACCGTGAAGCGGTCGCCGAGGCGGATCAGCACGTTGTCGACCGGCAGGGTCTTCGTCGGCGGGGGACAGGTCGAGAGCGTGCCGTTGGTGCGGATGATGATCCCGGGGTATTCTTTCGCGATCTGCGAGGCGACGGCGTTGATGTAGCGCATCTGCAGTCCCAGTTCCGTCCCTTCTTCTTTTATGACGGCCAGACACTTCGGGCATTTGCAGATGTAGGGCATCCGGTCCAGGCGGCTGATGTCGTAGACGGTCGCCCGCTCCTCCGGCGGATTCTTTGCGTGATCTTCACGGATCATCTCCCTCAGCGATCTTAAGGTGACTTCGGCCACTTCCGGATTGGACATGCAGAGACTGCCGCCCACATGTGGCCGCTCCGGCGGAAAGCGCTTCCCTTTGGCGTCCATCGCAAAATATTCGGGATGGGTCTTGAAGTATTTTTCGGGAGGCACGAAGAGATCGAGCGTGTGATACGGGTAGGACTGCGCCAGATGGTAACTGCCGTAAGTGTAGAGCGACGGGATCCGTTTGGTCTGCTCGCCGTTGATCCGGTTCCGCAGCAGCCAGAGCACATAGGCGTCGACCACGCTTTTGTCCGCCTTGATCTTCTGAAACACATGCGGGTAACCGTCGTAGATCAGCCGCCCCGCAAACGCGGGTTTTTTGCGCTCGAACGCGCCGCCGTAAACAAGATCGGGTTCGCGCGGAACGGCGTCCTGATCCAGCGTGAGGGCATAACAGCCCAGTTTGTTGAGCAGGGCCCACGCCGCGTAGAAACCGCCGATCTTCCTGCTTCCGGTCAGGATGAGCGTCTTTCCGTCGGGCGAAGAGATGCACCACTCCTCGTCGGCGAACTTCGGGAACGCCGCTTCGGCGGCGGCTTTGCTTTGCCCCACGTAAACGGCGTTGCCCGTGACCTTGCTTTCGGGAACGACGGCAAATTCCGCTCCGGTCATCCGGCTCAGGTAGTTCTGCAGATCCGCCGCCGCCATGCGGTCGAATTTATTGGCTCCGTCGGGCAGGGCGATGACGCACCGGGCCTTGCCGCCGCGGGCAAACACGAAAGGTTTCTCCGCGGCCTGAAGTCCCGTCAGGGCCGCGGCGAGAAGTGCGGCAAAAAGCCAGCTGAAGATCCTCATGAAAAAAAGTTCCTTTCAGGTCGGTTGTTTATCTTTTTCCGGTCGGCGGATCTCCTGCGGAGGTCTGCCTGCCTGTTTTTTTCGGATGTCTGACGAGGACGGCCATATCCACGAAGATCGCATTTTTCTTCGTCGAACCCTTGACGTAGGCCGGGCCCGTGAATTTCGCGGAGAACCAGACTTCATCCCAGATGTTGTCCCGGGGATCGCCGTCCGTCAGTTTGTAGAGATGTCCGGTCGCCGCCTGAATGGCCCAGCCGTGGCCCCTGAAATAGGAGGTCCCCTTGAGCTCGAGTTTTCCCGGCATTCTGTACCAGTGGTACTTTTCGTCCTGCGGCACCTGACGGAGGGTCAGCTGTACGCCGCCCGGCATCCGTTGATTGCCCCAGCGGAAAAAGGTCGTACGGAATTTCCCGGGCAGCATCTTGTCGACGCCGTGGCGCGACGGATCCGGATCGGCGGAACACAGCGCCTTGCCTTGGATGGAGTCCGGATCGTCGACCACGTACGAATTGGATCTGATCTTCCGGGAGAAATGCGGATAGGCGATCATGCGGAAGTGTTCATCCGGCACATCCTTGAATTTTTCCGGGCGGCGCAGATCCATGTCGGCCGTTTTGAAGGCTTCCTCGAATTCCTTCGTGATCCGGCGCAGATCATGGGCGGTAAAACGGGCAACGTGTCTTCTTACCAGTTCACGGCACTCCTGCGGCAGCGTCTTGTCCAGATCGATGCCGTGCGCCTTGAAGACCGCACGGTAGGAATCGCGCTTGGCAACGGCATACCAGACGAAGGAGATCATTTCATCCTCCACCCGCTGTTTCCAGGGCTGTCCAAGGGAAGCGGCCAGCTTCTTCATTTCGGCATAGGATCCGTAGAGGAATTCCGGGGTCATGTAACTCCAGGCGCCGACGACGGCGCTGGTCTGGCGTTCCTCGTGTTTCATCGTTCCCGTGCGGATCACGTCGAATATCTTGCGCATCCGCGGGGCGGCGGGGCCGTAATAGGACTTGAAGTAAATGTCGATCAATCGCTCCACATCCTGATCGGGATCCATGAGCAGCATGCTGCCGAGGAAATAGGAGAGGTCGATGAAACTCTGGGAGGCGTACCAGCACCGGCCGGCTTCGATGAAGACATCCGTGACGTGCATATCGCGGAAGAATTTGAAGTCCGGCGCGATGGCGTTGACCACTGTGCAGGGCTGAGGCGGCTTGAGATACCCGCCCAGATTCCAGTAGTCCCAGACCATGATGCGTTTGGCGGCCTTGCGCCATTTTGAAAAGTAGTCCAGCCGACCGGCATTGATCGGATGCATCAGGGGGCGGTAGGGGTCGCTTTCGGTGAATTTGTCCGTGAGAAAGATCAGCACGTTGTCCGCGGGCATGATCTTTTTGGGCGGCGTAACGGAGGGGCCGTAGCCGAAGGTGCGGATGATGATCTCGGGGTACTCCTTTCTGATCTCCGTTGCGATGTGATTGATGTAGTCCAGAAGCAGTCCCGTTTCGGAGCCCTCGTAGTCCGAGATCTTTTTGCACTCGGGGCACCGGCAGAGACGGGGGGTGTTGTCCAGCGTCGAGATATCGTAGATGACCGGCCATTTTTCCTTCGGCAGGGTCCTGCGGTCCTTGTCGATCATTTTCCGCAGGGAGTCGAGGGTGTGTTTCCGGACGGCCGGGCTGGACATGCACACGCTGCCGCAGTAGGCGAATTTCAGCGGTTTGCAGCGCTTCCCGGCTTCGTTCATGGCGAAGTATTCCGGATGGGTGTCGAAGAGTTTCGGGTCGACGTACGCGCTCAGGGAGTGAGACGACGGCCGGGTCGTCACGTTGTGTCCGCCGTATTTCCATAGGGGAACGGCCCGTCCCTTGCCGCCGTTCTGGCCGCTCCGCAGCATCCAGAGGTGGTAGGCGTCAACGGCCTTCTGATCCGCCTTGACGATGAAAAGCCAGCGGGGAACTCC
>JAFTDL010000209.1 GCA_017454215.1 Lentisphaeria bacterium
ACTGGCACAGGGAGGTCATGGTCCCGGAGGGGCTGCTCGAGGATATGCCCGGTCTGCTGGACAAAAACGGCGAATTCGACTTTTTCGGCGAAGCCTTCGAGGCGCTTCTGCGTTACAAGATCGGCCGGACCTTTGCGGAGGTCCCCGAACTGGACGGACTGGTGCTGACCCTGACCGAGGCGGATTATTCGGTGATCCACAACTCCAACGCCGGGGATTTCCCGCCGGTCAGGGTGGTGGAGCGCATCGCCTCGATCTTCGCCGAAGAACTGAACCGGCTGGACCGGCATTTCGTGCTGCGCTCCTTCGGCTCCGTCGCGCAGGATTACGAGGACATCATCGCCGGGGGCGCGGAGGCCGCGAAGAGGTTTCCCTTCGAGATCGAAACGAAGATCACGCCCTACGACTTCGACCCGTTCCTGCCGGTCAATCCCTTTCTCCGCGCCGTTCCCGGCACGACGCTGGGCGCGGAGTGCGACAGTCTGGGCGAATTTCTCGGAGCCGGGTATCTTCCCGCCGAGAACGTCGAAAACATCGTCCGCTACGTCCGCAACGCTCAGGCGGCCGGAGTCCGGCGCTACGCCATCCGCCTCGACCGGGTGGGCAATTCTGTGTTCGACTGCTGCGAGATCAATCTCTACGCCTACGCCCGGGCCGTCGACGATCCCGGCGCGACTGCCGCGGACATCCGCCGCGAGTGGGCCGACCGGCACTATCCCCCCTCGGCCCGCATGACCTTTCTCGATCTGGGGACAGACGGCTTCAGCGTTGTGACCAAGACCCATTTTCTCGACGGGAACGTGATCTTTCACCAGTTCCCCATAAGCTGCGATTTCCGGATCCCCAAGGCCGGTTACGCCTTCGCTCTGTTCAGGGAAAACATCGATCTGCATCTGGGGGCGGGGGTGTGGTCCATCCTCCACGAAAACCGCACGCCGGGACGGAAAGCGCTTCTGGCCGAAAAGGACGCGGCTGTTTCTCTTGCGCGGACGGGGCTCGCCCGTCTCATGGCCCTGCCGCGGGAAGCGGGTTTCGAGGCCGAATACGCATGGCGGGAACGGGTCTGGCGCAACGCCTGCAAGGCATCCGAAGCGGTCCGCGCCTTCTGCCGCTGCGCGGCGGCCTATTTCGACGACATGGAGAAGGACGACGGGGAGGCGAAACGCCTGCACGCCGCGGTGGACGAGACCCGGGAACTCTACCGGAAGCTGGCCGAGATCCCGGCGGACGCGCCGGAGCGGCGGCAGGAGTTCGTCAACGGCATGGGACATGATCTTTTCCGTTGCGGGAAGCCGGTCGAAGACGCCTACGTGCGCCCGCTGGACATTCTCACGTCTCTGCTGCCCGAAGAGTACGCCGCGGAATTTTCTTCCCGGCGGAAGTATTCCCCCGGCACGTTCGACTGCGTCATCTGCGGGGGACTGGCCGACGACTGGCGCTGCGGCCGCTATATGCACGGATCGCATGCGCGGATCCTCAACGGTTTTCCCGTGCGTTACGCGGGCAACCGGGTCTTTCCCAACGGCTTCATCGACATGGAGCTGAAGTGCCCCGAAAAGACCGCGAAACTTGTTTTTTACGGCGACCCCGAAGCGGAGGAAAAACGCTTCACTTCCATCGTCGACGGCGTCCGCCGTGACTGCGTCTTCGATGGGGAGGGCGTCTGTTCCTTCGATGTGCCCTGCGCAGACGCCACGCTCAAGGTGCGCCTGAAAAAAGCCGAAGGCGGCGACTACCCGTACTTCCGCGCCGTCTGCGTCCGGCCGGGCGGCAAATGACGCCCCTGCTCGTCCGGACAGGCATGGATGCGTGCCGGAGAGAAAAACCTGCCGTTTCTCCTGCGCCGCCCCGTTAGGGCAAGGCGCAGTTACCCCGTCGCCGAGGTTTCGGCCCTACGTTTCGGCCGCCGGCGGGTGCCGCAGCGGCCATATCGGGCAATAGGCCGGATAGGCCGGATAGGCCGGATAGGCAATGGGCGTTGGGGTGAGAAAAACCTGCCGCCACCCTTCTGCGCGCCCCCTACGGGCAGCGCGCAGTTACGCCGGAGCCGACGTTTAGGCCCGACGTTTCGGCCCTGCGCCTCCCCGAAGGGCAAGGCGCAGTTACCTGCCAGCGGGTGCCACCCGCCGCAGGAGGGGGCGGCCACGCTGGCGCACATGCGGGCGACCGACCGCGCACTTGGCGAATAGGCCGGATAGGCATGGGCGTGGATAAAAAATGCTCCGAAATATCAGGCAAATCGGATAATAAAC
>JAFTDL010000210.1 GCA_017454215.1 Lentisphaeria bacterium
GCGGAAAACTGATGATGCGATACTTTAACAATTTACCCCCCTCCGTTGCGGATCAGATGTCGAAAAACGCCTCTTCCACCGCGGCGCACAGCGCGTGGTAGATGGCGATGTGGTATTCCTGAATGAGATACGTTTCCTTCTGCGGCACATCGATGATGATGTCCGCGTAGTCTTCGCAGATGCCGTGCCTGCTGCCGGTGAGCAGAACGGTGGTGATGCCGTTGGCCTTGGCGGTTATGAACGCCGCTTCGATGTTGGCCGCGCCGCCCCCCGTGGAGATCCCGATCAGGATGTCGCCTTTCCGTCCGAGGGCGTAGAGCTGCTGGGCGTAGGTGAGCACGCCGTCGACGTCGTTGCCGAAGGCGGTGCACAGACCGGGGTGGGAGTTGAGCGAGACCGCCCGCAGTCCCTTCTGCAGCTGTGAAGCGATGTACGCGCCCTTTTCCGCAAAGGCGGAGGCGTAGCGCGCTTTTTCCTCTTCCGTCAGGGGGCGTCTTTTGCGGAATCCCTTGAGCAGTTCCCCCGCGATGTGTTCCCCGTCGCAGCAGCTGCCGCCGTTGCCTGCGAGAAACAGCACGCCGTCCCGTTTGTAAAGTTCGATGATCTTCTCCGTCAGGAGGTTGATCTTATCCGCCAGAAAAGACAGTTCCGGCAGTCTCTGAAAAAGTCCGTCAAGATGTTTTTTCGATTTGTCGTTCATGTGTCGCCCCTCCCTGCCGGGTGTTGAAAGCACGGCCGCGGGCCGCTGCTGCTTAAGATAGCAGTCTGTGCGCCTTTTTTCAATATGCGAAGCGGAAATTTTACCGAAAAGTCATAAAGTCAAATGGTCTTCGACCGACACATTTCCGTCGGGAGTGCGGCGCAGTACGGAGAGTTCCAGACGCGAACCGTCGAGGCGGCCGGCGAGCACGTTGTCCGTGGCCGGCGCGATCCGGGCAAAGGGCATGGGCAGAATGTCGCGTACCCGCGTCTTCAGGGCAGGGGAGGTCGTTTCTGAAAAGGCGGCGGCGTTTGCGTCGATCCTTCCGTAGGTGTGCCAGTGGCCCGAGATCATGGCCGTGAGCGGTGTTTCCGCTTCCGCGAGCGGTTCGACCAGACGGCTCTGGATGTCCCGGCGCGTGAAGGGCGGAATGTGGATGAAGGCGAGCCGGAACGCCGCTTCGCAATAGGCCTTTTTGCGGACGGTTTCCGCAAGAAAACGGCGTTCCTCCTCCAGCATCGGCGTGTTCGAGAAAAGCGGGCGATCCGGACCGTCGGATTTGTCGTCGCCGCTGTCGAGGATGATGAAAAAAATGCTTCCGCAGCGGAAGGTGTACCACGTGCGTCCCGAATCGTGACGCATGACGCGGAAATACTCCGAAGCGAATACGCCCAGCTGTTCGTGATTGCCGCGCACGAAGACGAGGGGGATGTCCCGCGTTCCCTCCCGGTTCACTGCCACGATCGGATCGATGACGCCCCGGTAGAGGGCTTCTCTTCCGGCGGCGTGGCTCAGATTGTCGCCGAGCAGCAGTTGAAAATCCGCCTGCCGGGCTTCGGGCATCTGCATCGCTCCCCGCAGGAACGCCGCGTCGGAGTGCAGATCGGTCACGCAGAAGAACGAGCAGGACCTGCCCGGCGCGGGGAGGGTTTTGAAAGAACGGGGCTCTCCGGACCGGACAGGTACGTCGGTGACGGGCGTCAGCGAAAAAAGCGTGTATTCGTACTCCGTGTCGGGATCAAGTCCCTCGAGTTTGACGAAATGGGTGCATTCGCTGGCGAGGATGCCGCATTTTTTCGAGGAATCGGCCCGGCGCGGCGCTTCCGCGGAACCTTTTTTCCTGTACTCCAGACAGGCGGGGACCATGCCCGCCGTCTCCCAGCTCACGCACACGGAATCGGCGCCGGGGTTGGAGATATAGGGTCCGTGAGTGACGCTCTGTGCGGGGATCTCCCACGTTTTGCGCAGAAGTTCGAACTTTTCGCGGGTGAGGGGCCCTTCGCACGGCACGCCGCCGCGCAGCATGCTCACCGTTTCGTAGTCGGCAAAGAGCAGTTCTCCGAAGTTTTCCACTTCGTGAAAGCGCTTTTTGAGGGGACTCCAGCAGTATTCGTCCCCGTGCCTGATGCTGCACCGGCAGAGATTGAACGCCATGCCGCCCTCGGTGAGCAGGAGCATGTCAAGGGGGATCATCACTTCCGCGCCCCAGCCGGAAGGGGTTTCGAAGACGGCGTGCCGCCAGCGGTTTGCGCCGGAACTGTCGAAACGTATGCCCGTGATGCCGACGCAGAGCTGGAGCAGCCACGGATCGGGGCCCATGGAGCCGAAGTGCAGTTCCGCGAGATCTCCGTGCCACACGGAAACGCCCGGCCGATCTTCCGGCGGGTAGACCCGTTCTTCGGGCGGATCGCAAAAAAAGTAACCGATGACAAGACTTTCCACCGTGCGGAAGAGCGCCATCTCGGACCTTTTCTGCGGCAGATCGGGTCTCGGACCGCCGAAGCGGACGAAATCCTCCGCCCGGACCGCCTGTTCCCAGACGGGATCGGTCATGCCGGTCCCGAAGGCGAACTTCCGCCGGACCAGCGGAACGGAAAGGGTTTTTCTGATCCCGTTGAGCGAATAACTTACATTTGCCGTTTTTGCGGCGGCTCCCGCCGATGGTGTGTCCATAGAACTTTTCCTGGGGTTGTTCTGCGCATAATATACAGGCGCTCTTCTCCGTTTGCAACCCGGTGCACGGGCGCTGCGGGGAGATCGCTCCCGGCCGAACTTGAAATATCGTCCGACTTGTGCTATCTTATGACTCATTGAATTGTACAGGAGGGCGCAAGGCCTTTTCTGTCGGAACAAAAAACGCGAAAGGGAAGATCATGAAAAGCATGAAATACAGCCGCTTGAAGAACTCTCTCTCTGGAAAAGTGCTGCGTCGGCTGCTCGGCGAGGAAAAGGGCGCGGTCATGATGGAGTATGTCATCGTCGCCGTCCTGATCGCCGCCGCCTGCGTGGTGGCCGTGGCCATGTTCGGCAAGACCATCGTCGGCATGTTCGACGTGGCCGGCAAGGGGGCGACCGGAGACCACTCCGGGGCCAAGACCTCGCTGGACAAGACCCAGCAGACTCAGACTCAGGATGCGTCCAAGGCTTCCGAATTCCACGACAGCATGCACAAGTAAGGGGATTTCCGCGGAGACGTTCGCATGACTCCCTCCATGTGGCTTGCCGCCGCCGCCGTGCCCTATCTCGTCGTTCTCGGATGGTGCGACTGGCGGACCCGGAGACTGCCGAACGCGCTCACGCTCGGCGGCGCGGTCGTCGTCTCGGTCTGGCGCGTCGGCTGGGGCGGCTGGCCCTGTCTCGTCAGCGGTCTTCTGGGGGGCGTCATCGCCGGAGCTCTTCTGCTCGTTCCCTTCCTTCTGCGGGCCGCGGGAGCAGGCGACTTGAAGTACCTCTTCACGGGCGGACTTCTCGTCGGCTTCCCCGCCGTGTTTCCCATGCTTTTCCTCACCTCCGTCTGCGGATTGATCCTCGGGATCGTCATGCAGATCTGCGGACGGCTCGATCCGGCCCGGGTCAAGCACCTTTTCAGGTCGCTTTTCGACTGGCGCTATGACCGCGCCGAGGGCGGAAAAAATCTGCCCGGCAGGGAGGCCGAAAGCGTCCGCGTTCCCTTCGGCGTCGCCATTTCCGCGGGGATCGGACTTACGCTGTTTCTGCGGCTGCTGGGGGAGGGGGCGCAATGAACGATGTCCGCGGATCGATGCTGATGGAAACGGTGATCGTCATGCCGCTCCTGCTGGCGCTGATTTTCGGCGCTCTGCAGATCGCCCACATCCACGTGGCCCGGCAGGTGGCGAGCTACGCGGCCTTCGCCGCCGCGCGCGCGACCCTGACGGAGAAGAACGGCGAAGAAGAGAACAATGCCAAACGGGCGGCCCGGCGGGTGCTGTGTTTCCTCGCGGCGGCCCCCGACGGGCTTCACGACGGCGTGATGATGCCCGATCCCGAGGCGGACCGCGTGAAAAAAAGGATCCTGCTGTTCAAGGTCGTCCGCCGCGACTGGGAACGCGAAGTCGAGTTGAAATTCGCTTTCCCGCTGGTGATCCCCCTTGCGGGCCAGATCATCGCCCGCAGATTCAACCCTGTGGATTTCTCGCAGGAAAAAGCGGGATCGCACATTTCGGAAAAGAAATTCGGCGACGGTTTCGAGGGACCCCATCTGATCCTGCACGAACGCATGAGTCTGCCGAAACCCTATATCGTGAGAAAGTGAAAAATGTTCAAGGTCCTGCGCCTCAAAACAGCCGAACTTGCGGGAGATGACAGCGGGGTCGCCCTGGCCTTCACGGTGACCGTGTCGCTGGCCGTGTTCCTTTTCGGTTTTGCCGTCTATGCCTGCGGCGAGATCGTGCGTGAGCGCATCGAACTTCAGAACGCTTCCGACGCCGCCGCCTATTCCGGCGCCCTCGTTCAGGCGGACACCATCAGCCGCATCGCCGTCATCAACAAGGCCATGGCCTGGAATTACGTCATGATGACCCGCCGCCAGATGGATCATATCATGGACAATTTTCTCGGATTGACCGTCTCTGCGTGGAACAACGCCTGCAACGTCACCCGGACCGCCGAGTACACCTGTTCGTGTCACATGCACGTGGAGGGGTGGAACTGGCGTGTCGGCGTCACTCCCGGAGGCGGAGGCGGCGAGGTGACCCACCGGCTGATCCGGCTGAACGAGTCTCAGGACGTGTTCATTCCTCAGATCCTCGCCGCCCGTGCGGCCCATGCGGCCTCCAATCCCGTGTCGCAGCTTACCGCGCTCCGCCGATGCATCGACTCCATGAACCGGGCCGAAAAAGCGCTCATTTCGGGTATGAAGAAGAGGATCGAGCACGCTGTGGAATACTGCGTCAAGTCCGATGTTTCCCTCACCGAAAACGACCGCGCGATAAAGAATTCCGGCAAGGTCAACTGGACGATCTATGACCTGAAGAACGCTTCGGTGTACTTCGAAGCCCTGAATGGCGACGAGTCCCGTTTTCTGCGGTTCGGCGGTTTTTCCGGTCCTCCGCGGCAGGCGCTCGGCGCCGGGGCCGACGTGTGGCTGAAGCAGACGGCGTCGCAGGGATTCCGGCGCGATTACGCGCAGACGGGTTCGACCCTTTCCGCCCGGTGGTTCACCTACAATCAGGTGTGGTATCACACGACGTTCTGCGTTTTCGGCGGCATCATCGTGTTGCCGGCGGGCGCCGTTACGGGAGCCATGGCCCAAGACGCTTTCTTCAAGGGGCAGACGGCCGGTCCGCAGGTGCTCAAGTCCAATTTCTTCTCGCCGGACGGCTCCATCGTCGTGGGGGTGTCGCGTCCCGTCAACAATCCGCTTGCGTTCGTTTTCGGAGGCGGCGACAAACCGGGGATCTATTCGGCGTTCACAGTGGGCGGCGGCAGGCAGACCATGTGGGGCGTTTCCGGCGCCCGCGCCGGCTACCGGCTGTCGGGCTGGCGCCAGGGGGAGTACTGCAGTTCGACCGTCCTTCCCCAGCGGGAAAATCTGTGTGTGACCGACTGGGACGCCATGTTCCTGCCGCTGCGCGATAAAAAAACAACTTCATCCGGCATGCTCGCCGCTGTGGCCAAAAAGCTGGGCGTTTCCGGGGAGTTCGCCGGAAAGGACCGTCTTTCCGGCTATTCGAAACTGGCATTCTCAGATTGCGCAAAGCATCTGTATCACTGAAAAAAAACAAGGGAGGTACGAAAAATGTTGTTGGGCAGATTTGCAATGGCCGCCGCGGTCCTTCTGCCGCTGGCGGGCGGATTGCAGGCCGCGGAAAAGGCTCCCGCGGCAAAGAAGGGCATGACTCTTTCCGAAAAGATCTCCAAGACCCGTATCGTCGCCGCGGCGAATCCCGTTCCGGTCCTGAAAGACTGGATGACCGCCGGGGCCCGGCGCAAATGGAGTGAAACATTCGGACTTCTGGCGTCGGCTCCCGGCGGCGTCTCCATGCTGTCGGACTTCTTTTCGAGCGCCGTCATCATGGGCGGTCCCCGGAACGACGCCAGCGGCATCCTCGCCTTCTACAATCCGCTTCAGGATACGGTCATGCTCGTTCAGACGGACAACTCCGAGAATTTTCCCCGGATCGAAAATTTTTCCTTCATGACGGGGACACGTTTCCGCGGAGAGACGCTCAAAAAGGGCGCTTATCCCGCCGCGATCGTGCCGACCGGAGACGGCGTCGATGCCGTCCTGATGCGCAATACCGCTGCGGTCTTCCGCAAATTCCAGGCGGAATTTCCCGCGACTGCCAAAGAGCCTTCGCTGGGAAAATACGGTGTTCTGCCCGCCGAGGCGCTGACTGAAGTGACCGCCAACGCTTCTCTCAGAATGGCGCTTCTCAAGAAATTCGTCGCCCCCGCCGCCGCGAAGGATCTCGAACTGGCGGCGGAGATCATGCTGAAACTCTGGAACGGCAAGACCCCGGAGCTGAAGGACTTTTTTGTCCTGCCCGAGGACGGCGGTGTTCAGCTCGAGCGGATCGCCGCACTGCCTCGTGACATCCGCACGACTTTGCTTCCCGTGCTCTATCTCAAGAACAAAAAAGAGACGCTTTTCGGCTTTTCGTCGCGCATCCTGCCCGAGATCATCGTGCTGATCCGTGTCGAGAATTCCGGTTCCGGCAGGCCGTTCATGGCCATGGTGAACGTCGACGGCAAATTCTGCGCGGATATGTTTCCGGCAGGTAAATAAGAGGGGAATGTGAAAATGAAAAAAATGATGACACTTTTCGGGATCTGCGCCGTACTGGCCGCATCCGGCAGCGTTTTTGCCGATGCCGTTTCGGCATCGAATATGACCAAGCAGCAGTCGGTGGAGTTTCTGCAGAATCTGATGAAGGACAAGGTCAAGGAGGGCACCGAGAAACTGGCGACCCACGTCGCTCCCAAGACGATGGCCCGTTACAATCAGGTGACCGCGATCATTCAGGCAGAAGAACTGGCCGCGTCGCTGTGCAACGATCTGATCCGGCTGGGGATCGAGAACAGGAGAAGGCAGTTTATCACCGAATTCGCGAAGCGGATGCGCAAGTACATCCCCAGCGAGTACACGCTTTCGGCCGATGTTGCCAATCCCATGCTGGAGTGGGCCTTCGGCGCGCATCTGCCCAACGAAGCGGATTTCACGACGATCCTCTACGAACTGGGGGCGAGCACCTATGACGCGATCACCAAGATGAGCGGAGCCGAAAAGCTGAAGGCTCTGCAAGCCGGTCAGAATGCCGTCATGTACAACAGCTGCGTTCTGGGGCTCGGCGGCGCTCCGGCCAGGCGGCTGCAGCGGGCCTGGGCGAGCGGCGAATTCAGCAACAGGTAAGGAAGAGCCCTGCACGGGCGGCGGGATATATGATTTTCGGCAGGATAAAGCGTTTCCTCAAAAACGACTCCGGAGCGGTCACCATGGAGTATGTGCTTCTCTGTGTGCTCATCGCCGCCGGTTCCATGCTGATGGTGGTAACGTTTTCCCGCGCCGTGGCCCGCCGCATGGCTCTGGTCTCTTACGCCATGGCCGGGTACTCCTCGGAACAGCTCAAAGAGGGGGCCGAAAAGTTCAAACAGGATACCGAAGACGACGTCGTGGTGTCCAACGTGTACCTTGATTATATGCAGAGCAGCAAGACGGTCGAGAAATGAGGCATCGCGGAAACAGTTTTGCGGACGGACGGGGATCGGTCCTTATGGAAACGGTCCTCGTGATCCCGCTGTACATCGCCTTTCTGAGCGGGATCTATCTGCTCGGCGACCTTGTGCTGGGACGCAGCCGCCTGACCGCGGGGGACCGTCTGGCCGTCTGGGACGCCGGCTGCCGTCATCTCAACAAGGGCGACAGCGCGGTGAAAAAGTCCGTTTCGCAGGTTCTGTTCGGTCGGGGCGAATTTGCGGAGGGAACGGAACTGGCCTCGTTCAGTTCCGGAAAAACCGGTTCCGGCTTCTTTGCCGTCGTAAGCGGAACGGCCAAATTGAAAATGGTCCTTCCCGACTGGGCGGTGCTGTGCCGCAAGGGCGCTCTCGTGTGCTTTGCCGAGATCGGGAACGGACCGCGGAATGAGATGTGGGACAAGGTCTCTTTCACCGCCCGCAAGGTCGATTCCGGCCGGACGCACACCGTGCTGATGCGCCGCCGTTACGACGAACGCGACAAGGCCGCGTCGGTCCTTGCGGTCGGCGGTCCGCGCTGGCACCGGGAGTACCGGCAGCCGTACGTGAATGAAAAAGGGGCCCTCAACGACCGCCCCGGCGCTTATTTCGCCTGCGAGGGGAGCCGGTATGAGCGTCTTGCGCAGTACGTGAACTGGAGCAGGTGACACATGAAGCGGAAAATGATTTTTTTGTGCGTGATCGCTTCCGCCGTCGTTTCCTGTGCGGCTGTCCGGCTGCCCGAAGGCGTCGAACTGTGGCCGGCGGAGCCGTCGGAGGGCAGGACGTGGCGTCAGGCCGGAACGGTGCCGCTTTCTTTCGTTTCGGCGCAGAGAGTTTTCGACCTTGCGCTGCGCAAGCAGGGCTGGCGCCGCATAAAGAGTGTTCCGTACGACCTGAACCGCTGGAAAACGCTCGAGGTCTGGTCGAAGGGAGAGGAGCGCATTCTGGTGCATTTCTGGCGGGAGGATGTCGCCCGCACCGGTTTTGCATGGGGTTTTTTACGCGATGAGGCGAAAAAGTGAGTGACATCGAATCGGACAGAAGAGAGAC
Organism: Lentisphaeria bacterium; assembly: GCA_017454215.1. GTDB lineage: Bacteria > Verrucomicrobiota > Lentisphaeria > Victivallales > Victivallaceae > UBA1784. Next base: position 8,726 of record JAFTDL010000210.1, read on the forward strand.
TGCGGAGCCCCGGACCGCGGAGGGGGGCGCGCCCTCCGTCGAAGTGACCGCCGTGACGGTGACCGCTCCGGCGGCGGGGGACGACGCCTGCGCCGCCTCCGGGCACGGAACC
>JAFTDL010000211.1 GCA_017454215.1 Lentisphaeria bacterium
CACGTCCTGCACGTCCTGCTCGTCCTACACAGCCTGTCGCAGTGATGTGCAGGGTAATATCATGCACAGAAGGGAACAGAGCCTTTCGAAAAAAGAACTCTGTTCCGGGGGGGGATCCCCCCGAGCCCCCATCCTTTTGCGGGAAAAGCGGCGTGTTTCGGGATCCGCCGACCAGTGTGGGGAACGGAGCCTCTGCTTCCGGCGGCGTCAAAAATCGGCGGCGGCAGACGAAAGGCGGGAGACGACCTCGCGGTAAATGGATGCGTCGGTCTCGCTGAAACAGCAGAAGATGATCTCGCGGGGGAACTCCCCGTGCCAGGCGAGGACCGTCGAGACGGCGATCTCGGCGGCGGCGTTTTTGGGGAAGCGGTAGACGCCTGTGCTGATGCACGGAAAGGCGATGGAGACGCAGGCCTTTTCGGCGGCGAGGCGCAGAGAATTGACGTAGCAGGACTTCAGCAGTTCCCGTTCGCCGCGCGTTCCGCCGTGCCAGACGGGTCCGGGCGTGTGGATGACGTATTTCGCCGGGAGCCGGAAGCCGGGCGTGATGCGCGCTTCTCCAGTGGGACAGCCGCCGAAGACGGCGCAGGCTTTCACCAGTTCCGGTCCCGCCGCGGCATGAATGGCCCCGTCCACGCCCCCGCCGCCCAGCAATGTGCAGTTGGCCGCGTTGACGATGGCGTCGACCTCAAGTTCCGTGATGTCGCCCGTGATGACCTTCATCATGCTTTCACCTCCTTCCGGACCGGGCCGCCGAGGGAGAAGAGGATGTCCAGCAGCAGGCGGCAGCCGTCGGCAAGACTGGCTTTTTCGAGTTTCTCCTCCCGGGTGTGGGCGCCGGAACCGCAACAGGCGCTGATGCACACCGCGGGGATCCCCAGCGACAGGGGGATGTTCGCGTCGGTGGAACTTGTTCCCGGCTGGGGCTCAAGTCCGGTGACTTTGCGGACCGAGGCGTGGATCTTCTCCCGGAAGGCGGAAAAACGCGCTTCGTCTATCCTGCCCGAGCAGGGACGGTCGCCGATGATCTCCTTCTCGACGGCGACCCCCGACGCGCGGAAGGTCGAGACGACCTGTTCCAGAAAGAGGCGCATTTTTTCCAGGCAGGACTCGTCGTCGGAGCGGTACTCGTAGAGCATCTCCGCCTGCTGGGCGATGGTGTTGACGCTGGTCCCGCCCGAAATGACGCCCGCATTGTAGGTCGTTCTGCTGTTGCCGTTCTGAGGCACCTTGACGGTGTAGAGCAGGCCGATCATGGCGGCCAGCACGGCGATGGCGTTGCGGTTGCCGAAATTGGCGAAGGAGTGGCCGCCCTCGGTGCGCACGGTGATCCGGTAACGGTGTGAGCCCACGGCCCGGTCCACCACCCGGCGCGGCGAAAAACCGTCGATGGTGATGAACTTTTTCACCCTGCCCTGATAGTCGGCCATGATCCGGCGGCAGCCCTTGAGGTTGCCGAGCCCCTCCTCGCCGGAGTTGGCGACGAAGAGGAATCCCTCATTTCCGCCGGGGAAATTCTCCCTGAAGAAGCGGGCGCAGACCATCATGACGGCGAGATTGGCGGTGTCGTCGGTGACGCCGGGGGAGTACATGAATTTGTCGTCTTCCGAAAAGGGGAGCTTCTCCGTGTCGGGAAAGACGGTGTCGGTGTGGGCCATGACGACGACAAGGTCGTTGTCGGCGGTCACGTTGACGGGAGCCTGCACATTGAGGGCGGGATCGACCGAGACGTTTTCAAAGCCGTTTTCAACAAACCAGTTCCGGCAGAACTCCGCCCGCAGTTCCTCGTGATTGGACGGGGCGGGAACGGCGCAGAGATCGCGGATGAGCTGCTGAACTTCCTCCTGTACGGAGCGGATGTATTCCGTGATCTTTTCTTCGGTGCTCATAGGCGGGGAGTTCCTTTCGTTTGGATTTTCGGCGGCACGGTTCGTTTTTTTCCGTTACCGGGGCCGAGAAGATAGTGATCGTCGGCAAAGGGAATGCCGGCAAGGGGAGTCCTCGATCTTGCGATGCGCCTCTCGTCCGGGGCTGTCGGAATCCCGGCGTTCGTGACGGGAAGGGTTTTTTTCATGTAGAAGACCGCCGCGCCCGAGGTGCGTTCGGGCGGGCTTTGCAGGGCGATGCGGCAGTTCTCCTTTTCGGCCCGGCGGCAGACCTCGAAGAGGGGCCGCAGGGAGTTTTCGGCGTTTTTCCGCGACAGGACCGCCGTGTCGATACAGACGTATTCAGCCGCCAGCGCGAGGATCAGCAGCGCGTTCCTGCGGCGGCGGCCGAAGAGGGCGGCGGCAGTCAGAAGCAGTCCCGCCGCAGGCAGAAGTTTCGTCCACCCCGGCGTGAGCACAAGAAAGACGAGGGAGACTGCCGCGGCCGCTGCTCCGGCGCACGGAAGAAGTTTCCGGCGCAGGGCCTGCGGCAGCCCGGAAAAGGCTTCCTTCACGGCCTGCCGTCTGTCGAAAACGTACCACGCCGTCATCAGGGCCCAGGCGGAATAGACCGGCAGCAGATAGACCTGACGCTTGGCGGAAGAGACGCACAGCATGGCGAAAGGCGCAGCGGCACAGGCGAAAGGCAGCAGCATTCCCCGGGGCAGCCGCTTTCTGCGCAACTGCAGTACGGCGTGGACCATGGCGAGCAGAAAGAAGATCAGATACGGCTGAAAGAAGGCGGGCAGTTTTTTGAAATAAAACCAGAAGTTTTCCACATGGTCTCCCTGAGACCCCGAAAACCGTCCGATGCCGTTGGTGACGAATACGGTGTGCAGGGCTGCCTTTCCCTCCCGCAGGTAAAGGAGATACCCCCAGCCGAGTACGGGCACGAGGGCGGGAACGGCTCCCAGTCCGAGGAGGAGATAGCGCGGGAAGGTGAATTTTTTTTCGAAGAATACGTCGTCGAGAATGAGCCAGACGCCCAGTCCCGCCCAGGGAAAAGCGAAACCCACAAGACCCTTGGTCATGACGCCTCCCGCCAGTCCCGCGGCGTAGAGCAGGAAAAAGCCCGCCCGCGCCCGGCGGTCCCGGCTTTGCGTCATGGCGTAAAAGGCAAAGACCGCCAGCAGAACGAAAGAGGCCAGCATGGCGTCGACCATGCACTTGCGGGCGTACCGAAAGATCTGCGCGCCGGTGAGAAAAACGATCCCCGCGGCGAGGGCGGCGGGGGGAGGGAACGCCAGTTTGCGCGCCAGCGCGTAAAGCACGAGCACCGCGCAGAATACCGCCGCCGCGCCGGGCAGTTTGGCCGCTCCGTCCGTGAACCCGAAAAGCCGCAGGCACACACTGCCCGCCTGATAGTACAGGGGAGGGTACTCGAGAAAGGGCCTGCCGTTGAGCCGCGGCACGACAGGATCGCCGTCGAGGACCATTTCCGCCATGATGCCCGCCACGCGGGTCTCGTCGCCGCTGAAAAGCTCCCGGGCGCCGAGGCCGCAGAAAAGCAATATTCCCGCGAAGAGGGCCAGCAGAAGAAAATATTTTTTGTCCCGGTCCGTCATTTTTTCCTGAGGTAGATCGAAAAGACCAGCAGATCCATGAAGCCCGACGCGGAAGACTCGAAGCGCATGACGGGCCCGGTATGCGAAACGTTTGCGGCCAGCGCTTTCCGCGCCTGCGGCGTCAGGCGCGACCGCTGCGGAGAGGTGATGAAGGTGAAGCGCTCCAGTTTTCTTCTGCGCATTTCGGCGCAGAGGTTCGTCACCTGTTCCGGCGTCACCAGTTCGCAGAACGTGCTTTCGAAAAAGAGTTTCGGGGTCTGTTCCGGCAGAAAGAAGAGGTCGCTCGCCGTGATCCCGGCCGGATCGGCCCGGAGGACCGCCTGCGTGAAGTTGTCGGACTCCCACGCCACCCGGGAGAGGGCGGCGAAACCGCACAGCTGCCAGATGACGGAGACGGCGGCCAGTCCCGCGAGGAGCGCCTTTCCCCCCTTCATGAACCGGGCGGAGCGGAGGGAAAAGAAAACGACGAAGGGCATGACGAAAAGGAAGTGCCGCGCGCCCCAGAAAAGTCCCACGTCGTGCCGGGTCAGCAGCGGCGGCACGAGGAAGGTGTAGACCACGGTCACGGCCGCGAGAAAACGGGTCCGCCCGGAAAGGGATGCGGAGACCTGCCGCCGGTTGGCCCAGAAGCCCCAGCCGAGGGGCAGCGTGGTGACGAAGCCCGCGCACAAAGCCGCGGTGTAGCACAGCGCGGAACTGCCGGTGAAGCGGTACGCCCCCGCGAGAAAGAGAAGCGCCGCCGCGGCAAGGAGGGGAGCCTTCATTTTCCGGACCGGCCCCCCCCGGAAGAAGCCCAGCGCGACGGCGAGCAGTCCGAAGAGCGCGAAGTACGGCAGCGTCTCGAAACGGAAAAGATGCTGGAAATAATTCCAGAAGACGCCTGCAAGTTCGTCGGCCGGAGAAAATCCCTGCCGGTTGTTGAGGTAGTAGGCGGAGCCGTGGAAGCCGAGGACGTGTCCGGTCATGAGGTACTGGGCCAGCCACACGGGGAGCGCGCCGAGAAGGGAGCCCGCGCAGAGGCGTCCGAGGTCGCGCCACGCTTTTCGGAACAGCAGCACAAGTCCCGCCGAAGCGCCGATAAAATACATCTCTTCCCTGAGAAAAAGCCCCAGTCCCAGCAGCAGAGCCCCCCGGAAGAACTTTCCGTCGCGCATGAGCATCAGGGCGATGAAGGCCGCGAGGACGGCGGGGATCATCTCCCACAGCAGCAGACTGTAAAAGGCGCAGGGAGCGGCAAACAGCGTCAGCACGCCGCAGATGAAACCGAAGCGCTTTGCCGCGGCCCCCGCCAGCAGAACTCCGGCCAGCAGGGGGAGCAGAGTCGCGCCGAAGTCGCCGAAGAGCCGCCAGGGCAGAGCGGAGACGACGGGGAAGAACTCCGGATAGAAACTGCGGTATCCCGCGGGGGTCGCTCTGAAATGAAATCCCCCCGCGGGATAGTTGCCGGGAATGTCGTGCCGGACCGTCAACTGCCCGTATTGCGCGAAATTGCGCATGATGATGTATTTGTTGCCGTTGTCGGTGATCCACACGGGAGCGGCGGGCAGAAGCGCCTGCGCCAGACTCAGCAGCAGGAGGGCGGTCAGCATGGCGGCGGCCGCGGGATGCCTGCCGGGGATGCTTTCCGCCGCGGAGAGTCTGCGAAAAATGTCCGTCATGCCCGCGTCAGTCCTTTGTCACGACCGTTTCCTGATCGGGCTTCTTCCAGCGTCTGGGAGCGGGCTGTCTCACGGGCAGCGGTTTGATCTTGAAGGCGCCCTTGCCGAGGATGCCTTCGACGCTCTTGAGAAAGCGGGCGTCGACGGCGACCTTGAAACCGGACTCGATGAAGAGCACCGTATCGTTTTCGCGCACCAGACAGAGGATCAGTTTGGCCTGTCCGGGCGAGGCCTTCGCCAGTTCCGCAAGTTCCTGCTGCTGTTTCTCCGATGCCCTGCCCTCGAAAAGGTGCAGATAGATTTCCTCGGTGAACAGGGCAGGGGCCTCGCTCAGCAGATGGACTTTATCGACCACCACCCGCGGACGCTCGTTTTCGTCCCGGCGGCTGACGGTGACTTCCAGCAGGAGCGGCGTGCCGGGTTCGGTGGGGATTTCCGCCCTGGTCATGGCGTCGAGGGCCCGGTCGTAGATCATGCACTCGCAGGAGGCGTCGAAGTCCTCCAGCGTGAGGATGCCGAAGGGCTTGTTGCTGTTTTTGCTGAACTTCTTGGTGAAAGCCGAGACCATGCCCGCCAGACGCAGCGCGGCGCCGTCGGCGGCTTCGCCCAGCGTGCGGATGGGGGTGCCGAAGGTGTGGACAAGTTCGCTGCGGGGCTCCAGCGGGTGGCCCGAAACGTAGAAGCCCAGAAGCTCCTTTTCGTTCTTGAGGATGTCCTCCCACTCGAACTCCGGAATATCCGGAATGGGGATGTCGCAACCGTCGTTTGCGGCGTCGTCGCCGGCAAGAAGATCGAAGAGCGATCCCTGCCCGGCGGCCTTGTCCTTCGCCTTCTGCGAAGCGAAACTCATCATGGGTTCGGCGATGGCCAGGATCTGCGACCGGCGCAGTCCGAGTCCGTCGAGGGCTCCGGCCCGGGTGAGGTGCTCCAGCATGCGGGAGTTGATGTCCGTGCCGCAGCGCTCGCAGAAATCGAGGAAACTTGTGAAGGGGCCGTCGGCCTTGCGGCTTTCGATGATCTTCGAGGCCGCGGCTTCGCCCACGCCCTTGATGGCGCCCAGACCGAAACGGATCCGGCCGGAGTCCACCGAAAAACTGATGCCGCTGGAGTTGACGTCGGGCGGCAGCACCTTGATGCCCATTTCGCGGCAGGCGGTGATCAGGAACGCCAGTTTCTCGGCGTTTTCGATTTCGCTGGTCAGCACCGCGGACATGAACTCCACCGGATAGTTGGCTTTGAGATACGCCGTCTGGTAAGACACCACCCCGTAGGCGGCCGAGTGGGACTTGTTGAAGCCGTAGCCCGCGAACAACTTGATCTTTTCCCAGATCTGTTCGGCCAGATCCGCAGGGATGTTGTTGGTCTTCGCGCAGCCGTCGACGAACTTCTGATGCTGTTCGAGCATCACGTGTTCCTTCTTTTTGCCGATGGCGCGGCGCAGGATGTCGGCGCCGCCCAGACTGAACCCGGCGAGGGCCTGAACGACCTGCATGATCTGCTCCTGATAGATCATGATGCCGTAGGTCTCCTTGAGGAACTCCTCCATCTTGGGATGGTCGTAGACGATGGGCTCCGTGCCCTTCTTGCGGGCGATGAACTGGGGAATGAACTGCATGGGACCGGGGCGGTACAGCGCCACGAGAGCGATGATGTGTTCGATGGTCTCCACGCCGAAGTTGCGGCACAGGTTCTGCATGCCGCCGGATTCGAGCTGGAACACCGCGATCGTGTCGCCCCGCTGGAGCATTTCGTAGGTCTTCCTGTCATCGAGGGGCAGTTTCGAGAGGTTGATGTCCACCCCGTGCTGCTCCTTTATCATGTCGAGGGCGTTGCGGATGATGGTCAGGGTCCGCAGTCCGAGAAAGTCCATTTTCAGCAGACCGAGTTTCTCGCAGGGTTCCTTGGGGTACTGCACCACCATGTCGCCCGTGGCGCTGCGCGACAGCGGAACGAGGTTGTCCAGCCGCTGGTCGCCGATGATGACGCCCGCCGCGTGGACTCCGGTCTGCCGGTTCAGCCCCTCAAGCACCCTGGCGAAGTCGAATACCTCCTTCACCTTGGGATCGCTTTCGATGAGGGCGGCCAGCTCCTCCGACTGCTCGATGGCCTTGGAAATGGTCATTTTGAGTTCGTCGGGGATCATTGTCGTCAGCCGGTTGCCGGTCTCGAAATCCATGCCCATGACCCGGGCGACATCCTTGACCACCGCCTTGGCCTTGAGCTGACCGTAGGTGCAGATCTGGGCCACGTTGTCGAAGCCGTACTTGCCCCGGACGTATTCGATGACTTCCCCCCGGCGCTTTTCGCAGAAGTCGATGTCGAAGTCCGGAGGACTGACACGTTCCGGGTTGAGGAAGCGTTCGAAAAGCAGTCCGTAGCGCATGGGATCGATGTCGGTGATGAGGGTGAGATAGGCCACGAGACTGCCCGCGCCGGAACCGCGTCCGGGACCCACGGGCACGCCGATGTTTTTTCCGTAGCGGATGAAGTCCGACACCACCATGAAGTAACTGCAGAACCCCGTGCGCTCGATGATGTCGAGTTCGTATTCCATGCGGTCCATGATCGACTGCTCGTAGGCGGTGAACTCCTTTTTGCGTCCGTCGAAGTCGTAGCGCATCATCATGTTGTCGAGGCAGATCTCGCGCAAAGTCTCCTTGGTCGGCACGCTGCCGTCGGGCAGGTAAAACACCGGATAGTGGTTTTCGTCGTACCGGAAACGCATGGAGCAGCGGTCGGCGATGGCCCGGGTGTTGGTGATCGCCTCGGGAACTTCGGAAAAGATCTTCTTCATCTCCTCCGGGCTCTTGAAGTAGAATTCCGGTCCGGAGAACTTCATGTGAGGCTCGCTCAGCTTCGCCCCGGTCTGGATGCAGAGCATGATCTCGTGGGCTTCGGCGTCCTCTTTTCTCTGGTAGTGGACGTCGTTGGTGGCCACGAGGGGCACGTTTCTCCTTCTGGCCAGTTCGATGACCTTTCTGTTGACCAGACGCTCCTCCTCCATGCCGTGATCCATGATCTCGAGGTAGAAGTTGCCGGGACCGAAGATGTCGAGAAGATCGTCCAGCGACTTTTCGGCGCCCTTGTCGTCACCGTCGAGAAAGTGACTGGGGATCTCGCCCGCGATGCACGCCGACATGGCGATGATCCCCTCGTGGTATTCCCGCAGCAGGTCTTTATCCATGCGCGGCTTGTAGTAGATGCCGTTGCGCCACGCTTCGGAAATGAGTTTGCACAGGTTTTTGTATCCGGTCTCGTTTTCGCAGAGCAGAACGAGATGATGGCCCTTGATGTGGGGAGTCGTGGGCGTGCGGTCGAAGCGCGTCGTGGGCGAAACATAGGCTTCGCAGCCGATGACGGGATTGATCCCGGCTTCCGAAAGGACCCGGTGGAACTCCTCGGCGCCGCCCACGTAGCCGTGGTCGGTGATGGCGATGGCGGGCATGTCCATCTCCTGAGCCAGTTTGACCAGTCCCGAGGCGGTGCAGGCCCCGTCGAGCATGCTGTAGTGGGTGTGAAGGTGAAGGTGTACGAAATCCGATGCCATGTGGTGCTGTCTTTCCTGCGGTGTTTTTCAGTATTCTATTTCGAGCCCGTCGTATCCCACCCGGATCCCGAAGGGGTTGTAGTGCGCTTCGAATTCGGCGTGGGTGAGTCTGCCGTTGTGCGAGAAATGATTGATGAAATACTGCGTGTTTTTGTCCACACGGCCCATTTCCTCAAGACGCTTCTTGGTGTCGATGACATATCTGCCGCTCATGTGTCCGTCGCGGATGTCGCGGATGCCCCCGGTGCAGTCGGTGATGACGACGTCGAAACGGATCCCCAGACCCGCGATGAACTGCCAGTCCTCCTCGCAGAAGTAACCGGTGTCGTTGGCGATCATCAGCCATTTGTCCCCGTGGCGGATGACGTAGAAATTGGGCTGCTCCGTGGGCATGTGATTGGCGATGAGGGGGTAGAACGTCATGTCCTCCCCGGGCAGCTCCACCGGCTCGAACGCCTTGATCTCCACGGGATTGATGCGGTAGAGCCTGAAGTTGCAGCGCTTTTTGGCGAAGTGGGTGTAGATCGCGTCCATGACGCCGACATTTCCGTAGATGTTGAGGATGTTGTCTTCGGCCACGACCGAGAATCCCGGTCGGCGGTAGTCGAGAAGGTCGCAGTAGAGGTGATCCTCGTGGCTGTGGGTGATGAAGAGGTGCTTGAGATTTTCGGAGTGGAGCTGATACTTGAGCTCCTGACAGAAGGAGTCCGGGCCGAAGTCCACGCGCACGCGGTCGTTGAGCCTGTACGCGGCGCGCATGCGCCGGTCCCTGCCGCCGTTTTTCCACGCCTCGGTGCAGACGCGGCAGTTGCAGAACATGGCGGGGATCCCCTCCGCGGCGGCGCTCCCCAAAATCGTTATCTTGCCCATTTTCGCTCCTTCCCTTCGCTGTTTTCTGTTCGTTCCATACTTTAGCACGGCAACAGAGGTTTTTCAACGGATTTTTGCAATTTCGGTCCGCGGAAAAGTGTTTTCCGCTTGAAAAAATTTTTCTCCGGGCGTATCGTATGAAAGACGCCGGAGGACGGGGCTTTTTTTTTCCGGCGCGCAAGACACACACGGAAGGAGTTTTTTTCATGAAACATGCCGGTATCGGGTGCGGCGCCGCCATCCTGCTGACCCTTGTCATCACCCTTGTTCTGCCGACCGATCAGGCGGCCGGCGCCGTCGCCTACGCCATGCTGCTCGGACTGCCCGTCTTTTTCGTCGCCTTCTTCGTCAAGGCCCTCGACCGTTACAAGTGGTTCATCTGGGGCGGCCTCTGGGCGCTGTGCATCATCCTCGGCATCGTTTGCCCCCGTCCCGTCGGCAGGGACAAAGGGGCCGAAAAGAAGAGCGAACAGAAAACCGCCGTGACAAAAACTGAAAAAACGGCCGGGCCCGCCGCAAAGGACAAGTCCGGCGCCGTCACCGCCTCCCACGACGGGAAACGCAGGGAACAGCCCAAACGGACCCTCGAACAGGCTCTGGCCGAACTCGACGGCATGGTCGGCCTCAAGGAGGTCAAGGAAGAAATCCACAAACTCGTCAACTACACCAAAGTCGTTCAGGCCCGCAAGGCTCAGGGACTGAAAGCTCCCTCCATCAGCTATCACTGCGTATTCACCGGCAATCCCGGAACGGGCAAGACCACCGTCGCCCGGATCCTGGGCGACATCTACCGCGAACTGGGCATCCTCAAATCGGGACACCTCGTCGAGACCGACCGTTCCGGTCTGGTGGGACGCTACGTGGGCGAGACGGCGGTCAAGACCAACAAGCTCATCGACTCCGCCATCGACGGCGTCCTCTTCATCGACGAAGCCTACGCACTGGCCGGCGGCGGACAGTCCGACTACGGCGCCGAAGCCATCGCCACCTTGCTCAAGCGCATGGAGGACGACCGGGACCATCTCGTGGTGGTCGTGGCCGGATACTCGAAGGAAATGCGCGCCTTCCTCGACGCCAACAGCGGCATGCGTTCGCGCTTCAACCGCTACATCCATTTTCCGGACTACTCCGCCGAGGAGCTGACCGAAATGTTCAAACTGCGGGCCGAAAAGAACCAGTTCACCCTGTCTCCCGAACTCAAGGCCGGATTGAACAAGTACATGAAAAAGGTGCTGAGCCATCCCGATCCGCGTTTCGGCAACGGGCGTTTCGTGCGCAATCTCTTCGAGACCGCGGTGGAACGGCAGGCGACCCGGCTGGCCTCCGCGAAGGACCTCTCCAAAGAACAGCTGATGACCCTGACCCTCGACGACGTCATCCCGCAGAAGAGCGCGGCCGGTCAGAAGGAACAGACCCTCGAACAGGTCCTTGCCGAAATGGATCAGCTGATCGGCATGAAGTCGGTCAAGACCGAGGTCCGCAAGATGGCGGAGTTCTGCCAGATCGCTCAGGAACGCGAAAAAGCGGGCATGAAAAACGCCAAATTGAGTTATCACTGCGTCTTCACCGGCAACCCCGGAACCGGCAAGACCACCGTCGCCCGGATCATGGCCAGAGTCTTCAAGGCCCTCGGCATACTCGAAAAAGGCCACCTCGTCGAGACCGACCGGGCCGGACTCGTCGCCAAATACGTGGGCCAGACCGCGGCCAAAACCAACGAAGTCATCGACAGCGCCCTGGGCGGCGTGCTCTTCATCGACGAAGCCTATACCCTCGTCTCCGGCGGCGCACAGGACTACGGACAGGAGGCCATCGCCACCCTGCTCAAACGCATGGAGGACGACCGCGACCGCCTCGTGGTGATCGTCGCCGGATACCCCGGAGAGATGCGCAAATTCATCGACGCCAATCCCGGACTGGCCTCGCGCTTCACCCGGTACATCCATTTTTCGGACTACACCACCCGGGAACTGGCCGACATGTTCCGCATGTTCGCCAAAAAGAACCATTACGTCCTCTCGCCAGAAATGGATAAGTACCTCGTCGCCTCCATGGCCTTCCTGACCAGGAACCGCGATAAGAATTTCGGCAACGGCCGCTTCGTGCGCAACCTCTTCGAAAAGGCCGTCGAACGTCAGGCCGGCCGCCTCTCCTCCCTCAAGGAGGAACGCACCCCCGAAATGCTCAAGACCCTCGAACTCCGCGACATCGGCGTCCGCCTCAAAGACCGCTGATTCCGGCAAAGGGCGGCGGAGTCCCGGGGAACCCGCTCCCTTTTTCAAAAAAACGGGGTGTTTTGAGCACAGAAGAGCCGGGCGGACGGTCAGAGCTTGCGGCGGACACGCGCTGGAGGGATGTTGTACAGCATGCCGAAGGATTTGGAAAACTGATACCGGTTGGC
>JAFTDL010000212.1 GCA_017454215.1 Lentisphaeria bacterium
GAGTTCCACGCCCGGTACGACACGGCGGGGAAAGCCTACACCTACGTCCTCAACCTCGGACCGGAATCCCCCTTCACCGGCCGCTACTCGTGGAAGCCCATCCACGTCATGGACGTCGACAAGATCCGCGCCGCCGCGCAGCGCCTCACGGGCAAGCACGATTACTCCAGCTTCGTGGTGGAGCGGGCCAACATCGACGACGCCGTGCGCACCATTTTCCGCATCGACGTGCAGGAGTTCGGGCAGTTCTGCTGCCTCACCTTCGTGGGCGACGGATTTCTCTACAAGATGATCCGCTGTCTCATGGGCACCCTGGAGGCCGCTGGCTCCGGCAAACTCTCCCCCGACGACGTGACGGAGATCCTCGAAGCAAAAGACCGCTCCCGCGCCCCCGAGACCGCCCCTCCCCGCGGCCTCTTCCTCATGAAAGTCTTCTACGACCCTTCCGAACGCGACGCCTACCGCCTCCCCGGCCTGCCCTTTCTCGAAAGCTGACAAGATCTTTGGGAGAGGGGCCGAAACGTCGGCTCCGGAGTAACTGCGCCTTGCCCTTCGGGGAGGCGCAGGGGGGAAGCGGCATGTTTCTCAGCAACACGCCCATTGCCTGTCCGGCCTATCCGGCCTATTGCCCGATATGGCTCGGCGGGCGGCGCCCGCGGGCGGGGAACGGCGGCTTGCCCTTCGGGGAGCCGCCGGGAAGGATCGGCTCCGATATGTCGCGACGGCGGCTCACCTTGGCCGGAATGGGCACGGGGGGCGGGGAACGGCAACTTGCCCTTCGGGGAGCCGCAGGGAAGGTATCGGCTCCGGTATGTCGCGGCATGCATGTCCGCGGACAAGCCGGGGCTCATCGTTTCTTCTGAAGCAGACGGTATTCGCGGGGCGGAACGGGAGAAGGAAGAGCCCACAGACCTTTTTTCGCCGCGCGGGCGGACTGCTCCGCTCCGGAATAGGCCGGAGTCCGGTCGAAAAAAGCGTAATGCCACGCCATGCCCTCGGTTACCATAACGAGATTGATCTCCCGTCCGTCTGCAAAAACGGTCCCGACGATCCGCCCGTAATGATCTATCTTCTGGAACCGGACCCGGACATGACGGTTGAGGATCAGGCGCGAGAGAAACTGTTTCGCCTGCCGCCCAAACGGCTGTTTCTTTTCGGGCGCGTCGATCTTGTCGAGCCTGATCCTGAAAGGCACTTTATCCTGATCGTCCAGCAGAGTGACCGTATCCCCGTCCGAAACGGCGATGACGACCCCCGCGATCTCCGCACAGAAGGCGGCGAACGCAGGAAGGAACAGAACGATTGTCAGGAATGCTTTCATCGCGGAGGCGTGTTTTCCTTTGCTTTTCACCGGGGACATTCTCTTTTTCACAAAGGCTCTTTTCCCGCCCCGTGTCGGGAACAGAACATAACTTTTCCGCCTGCAAAACGGATTTTTTTTCGAGTTGACTTTGACAAAGAGCCGTTTCGCGTATATATTATGGGCCGTACGGATGCCAATGTAGCTCAGTCGGTAGAGCAATTCACTCGTAATGAATAGGTCATCGGTTCGATTCCGATCATTGGCTCCACTTTTTTGTCCCCCCCGCATGCCGTGAGGATCGCTTCGATACAGTCACACAAATCATCCGCAGAGTAATTGCCGCCTTGATTTCCGTGTCTGTATCGCGCTTTTCCCGATCGGCCGAATGCCGATCGCAATTCTCGCCTGGGACCGGCGAAGAACATCCTGCCGCGTGAGAAATGAAGCAGCGCGGAAAATCAGGGGCCGCAGTTGCAATTTTCCGCGGGAAGCGGTATATTAGGAGGATTTACCAGTATACCTGAGGATCCTTATGCACTACTATTATCTGTATTCTGCCATCGCCACCATCGCGCTGGGCATTCATCTCATCATCAACTGGCAGCAGCTGGCCGCCTGGAAGAACACCAAGTCCCGTCTGGGAGCGCGCGAGTGCAGCGGCTACCTCCTCTGTCTGGTGCTTTTTTTCGTTTCGGACATCCTGTGGGGCATCTTTGCGGGGCTGGGGCTCCCGCGCCTGCTCTTCGCCGACACGACTGCATTCTTTCTGACGCTGGCCCTGTCGGTCTTCGCCTGGACGCGCTACGTCATCGTCTATCTCGAAATGAGCGGCAAGTTGCGTGAGTGCATGCGCTGGGCCGGGAACGGCCTGCTGGCGCTCATCATCGGCGGACTGACCGTCAACTGTTTCACCGGCATCTTTTTCTCCGTCGATGCCTCCGGCGACTATTCCTCCGGCCCGCTGCGCCATCTGGTGTATACGCTGCTGCTGGTGTTCAACGTGTTCTGCTCGGCGCTGACCCTTGCCAAGCTGCTGCGCACCAAGGGAGCGATCCGCCGGCGCAACATGATGGTCTTCGTCGTCGGCGCCACGATGACGGCGGCGGTCGTGCTGCAGTTCGGGGACGCCTTCCTGCCGATGTATTCCCTGGGAAGTCTTTTCGGATGCTGTCTCTTGCACGTTTTCGTCTTCGAGGACGAGCGCGACGAGATGCGCCGCAAGGAGATGCTCGCTCAGGCGCAACTGGAGACCGAACGTGCGGCGGCGCAGGCAAAGAGTCTGTTCTTCTCGACCGTTTCCCACGACATCCGCACGCCGCTCAACGCCGTCGTCGGCTTTTCGGAACTGCTCCAGCAGGGTGTGGACGACGACACCGAGCGCGCCCGCTGCATCGCGTCCATCTGCTCCAGCGGCAAGGTGCTCGCGCGTCTGGTGGACGACATCCTCGACCTGTCGAAACTCGAAAGCGGCAAACTGGAGATCATCGTGGAACCGACCGACATCCCGGCGCTGGCCCGCGACGTCGCCGCCGCCTGCGAAGTCGTCCGGATGCACAAGTCTCTGGTCCTCGAGTCGGAGATCGACGAGATGCCCCTCGTCAGCGTCGATCCGCAGAGGATCCGCCAGATCCTCTTCAATCTGCTGTCCAACGCGTACAAGTATACGGACCGCGGCACGGTCACGCTTCGTGTCCGCTGGCATGACACCACGCTGACGCTGTCCGTCGCGGACACGGGCAAGGGCATCTCCAGAGAAAACATCGGCCGCATCCTCCAGCCCTTCGTCCAGCTCGTCGACAAAAACCACCGCAACGGCACGGGGCTAGGACTGCCCATCTGTCAGAAACTCGCCCGGCTCATGGGCGGTGAGCTGACGGTCGAGTCGCAGGTCGGCGCGGGCTCGACCTTCACGGTCACGCTGCACAATGTTCCGGTTGCGGAACCGCCGGTCCATCCGGAACACATGAAACATCCGGCGCATTCGGATCATTCCTGCCGCCGTGTCCTCGTCGTGGACGATTCTCCGGTCAACCGCGCGGTGCTCAAGGCCATGCTGGCCAAGTTCGGCGTGGACAAAGTCGAAACGGCCCAAAACGGTCAGGAGGCGCTGGCGGTATTGAAGCGCGATCCGGAGTTCGATCTCGTGTTCTCCGATTTCTGGATGCCCGAAATGGACGGGTGTGAACTGGTGCGCGCCATCCGCGCCGACGCGCGGCTTGCGCATCTGCCCGTGTATCTCGTCACCGCCGACGTCGAATCCCGCGGGCAGGCCGAAACGGACGGCTTCACAGGCATTCTCCTCAAACCGGTCACGCTGGAAAAGCTCCGCACGGTCTTTTCTTAGGACGCCCTCGTGCGGAGCGGGGCGCAGGCGCTGAAGAGGCTCTTCGCAAATATTCGCTCGAATATCATGATAAGGAACTCGAAATGGATGACTTCACCGTGGAATGGCTGAAACGGCTCCGCGTTCCGGCCGGCTGGAATTACCGGAAATCGCTGACGCTGAAAAAAAAGTATGAATTCGACGATTTCCGGGCGGAACTTTACCTGCAGGCCAACGGACCGGGCACGTTTCAGCGGCTGCTGAAGGTGCTGCCGAAAAAACTTTCCGGTCCCGCGCCCGCGGCGGCGGTGCCGTTCTATTATCCGGAGGCGATGATCGGCTTCGATCTCGAGACGCTGGAGACGCTTCCCAAATATGCCGGGATCACGATGATGGCCGATCTGGCCCGACGCGGGTACGTCACGGCTTCGGCCGACGCCTATCATCTCACCTATGTGAAGTCCGACCTGCCGCGGGAGTGCTTCGACCGCTGGAAGATCGCGGGAGAGGCGCTGCTGCGCGACCATCCGGACTGGTGCGGCATGGGCAAACTTGCCGCCGACACCTCTCTCGTGGTGGATTCTCTGGCCGAAGACAGCCGGGTCGACGGGAACCGGATCGGCATTGCCGGACATTCGCTGGGGGGCAAGATGGCCTTTTACTGCGGCTGTCTGGACACCAGAGTCAAAGCCGTCCTGGCCAGCGACTTCGGCATCGGTTGGGATCAGACCAACTGGAAAGACGTCTGGTATTGGGGAGACCGGGTGGAGGAACTGAAAAAGGCGGGCATGGACCACAGTCAGCTCCTGAGCATGTCAAAAGGGAAACCGTTTTTCCTTCTGGCGGGCCTTTACGACAACGAAGAAAGCCGGCGGATCATGCTCCGGGCAACGGGTTACGGATCCCATCCCGAGTACAGGGATGTTCTCAACCACGCCTCCGGCCACCGTCCGCCCGCGGAGGCTCTGGAAAAGGGGTACGAATTTCTCGACCGGCATCTGAAATGACCCCCGTCGGCTGCCCTTCCTTCGACGGAACATTTTTTTGCGTCGTACGACAAGCCGCCCGGGGCGGATCCCCGCTTGAATAATCATGAATCGGTGATATATTGAACGAAACCGAAAACGGGATCAGACTGAAAATGAACAACAACGATTCCAGCGCCGATACCGGCGAAAAGAAAAACCTGCGCGGCGGCGCGTACCTCTCGCCCCTGGGCGTCGTGGCGCTCTCCTTCGGCTATGCGGTGGGCTGGGGGGCCTTCGTCCTCCCCGGAACGATGTTCCTGCCCCATGCCGGTCCGGCGGGGACGGTCATCGGCTTTCTGATCGGCACGGCGGCGATCGTCGTGCTGGCGTTCAACTACCACAAGATGGCCTCGGACTCGCCGGTTTCCGGCGGCGTTTACAGTTACGTCACGAAAATGTTCGGATACAATCACGGGTTCCTCGTGGGCTGGTTCCTCTTCCTGACGTACATCGCCGTTCTGTGGGCCAATGTGACGGCGCTCGTTCTGCTGGTGCGCTGTCTCTTCGGCGGTATGTTCCAGTTCGGCTTCCATTACACTCTGGCCGGTTTCAGCGTTTATTTCGGGGAAGTCCTGCTCAGTCTTGCCGCGATCACGTGCTGCGGCGGCATATGTCTGCAGAGCAAGCGGTTCGCCGTCCGGCTCCACACGTTTTTCGTCTTCGTGCTGATCTTCGGCGTATTGTTCTGTTTCGCCGCCGCGCTGCTGGGACACAAGGGCGGCACGGCGGCCATGGGCCCCGCATTCGTGCCCGACAGCCCCGCATGGGTGCAGGTGCTCAGGATCCTCGCCCTGGTGCCCTGGGCCTTCGTCGGCTTCGAGGCGGTCGTGCAGTCCTCGTCGGAGTTCAACTTCCCGATCAGGCGCACCTTTTCGCTGCTGCTCGCGGCGATATTGCTCTCTCTTCTCATGTACGTTCTGCTTGCGCTCCTGCCCGTCCTCGCCCTGCCGGAGGGCTATTCCAACTGGAAGGAGTACATCGATGCGCTTCCCCGGCTCAAGGGGATGGCCGCGATCCCCGTCTTTTCGGCCGTCCTGAAGACCCTCGGACCGCTTGGTATGGCCGTGATCGGCGCGTCCATGTTCTCGGCCCAGCTCACGGCGCTGTTCGCCACGTACATCGCGGTCAGCCGCCTCATGCGCGCCATGGCCGACGACGATATGCTTCCCGCCTGGCTCGGAAGATGCAACGCCGAGGGGACGCCCGTGAACGCCGTGTTCACGGTGATGTGCATTTCCCTGCCGATACCGTTTCTGGGACGCACGGTCATCGGCTGGCCGGTGGATCTGGCGAATTTCGGCGCCGCCATCGCCTACGGTTACACCTCCGCCGCCGTGCTGGCCCTGGCCGGCAGGAACAAGGCGGGCGGCGCCGCCGAAAGAGCCGCGGGCATTTTCGGGCTCGTTACGGCGACCATCTTCAGTTTGCTCATGCTGGTGCCCAACTACCTGTCGGGCAGTTCGCTTTCGACCGAATCGTATCTGTTTCTGGCCATCTGGTGCTTCGCCGGTTTCGTGGTGTACAGACGGGAATTCATTCTGGACTCCAAAAACCGGTTCGGGCACTCCACCGTCGTATGGATCGCCGTGCTCATCGTCATCTTTTTCTCGTCGCTGATGTGGTTCCGTCTGGCGATATGCGATTCCGCGGAATTCGCTTTCGAGGAACTCGTCGGCAAGACCGTCACCGAGGAGACCGCCCAGAAGAGCATATCCCATGTGAACACCGATATGATGTTCAAATCCATCGTCGAACTCGGCATTCTGATCGCTTCTCTGGCGGTCATTCTGAATCTGCTTTCGATCCTTCACCGCCGGGAGGATGATCTGATCGTCGAAAAACTCAAGGCCGAGGAAAGCGCCAGTCAGGAGAAAAGCTACTTCTTTTCGACGATCAGCCACGACGTCCGCACGCCTCTCAACGCGATCATCGGGTACTCGCAGATGCTCAGACTGGACCTTATGCGCGAGGAGGAACGGGAACAGGCCCTCAACGCGATCATGACCGGCGGCAGAACGCTGCTCCGGCTCATCGACGACGCCATCGATCTGGCCAAACTCGATGACGGCCGCCTGGAGTTCCGGCTTGTGCCCACGGACTGCTCCCGGCTGCTGACCGGCTTTATGGATTCCTTCCGCGCCGGGAGGCAGATCCAGAATATCGAACTCCGGTGCCGTCCGGAGAAAATGCCGACGCTCATGATCGACCCGAAACGCATCCGGCAGATACTTTTCAATCTCACGGACAACGCGGTGAAGTTCACGCAGAAGGGCTTTGTCGAGGTCCGCGCCTCCTTCGCGCCGGACGCCGAAGGCGGCACGGGGACCCTGCGCTTCGAGGTGGAGGATACCGGCTGCGGCATCGGCAGTGAGGATCTGAAGAAAATAACTTCGCCCTATGTCCAGGTGGATTCGCAGCTGGCGCGGCACGGGGGCACGGGGATCGGGCTTGCCGTCTGCCGCAAGCTGATCGACGCCATGGGAGGAGAACTTGTCATTTCTTCCGCCCTCGGCAAAGGCTCCACTTTCACGGTGACGCTCGGCAATGTGAAAGTCACCGATGAAAAACCCGTCGAAGAAAAAAAGGAACCGCCCGCCGCCGTCGCGGCAAACACGCCTCCTCCGGCCCCTGCGGTCAAAGAGGGGACGCCGTCCGAAAACGACGCGGAGAAGCGCATCCTGATCGTCGATGACCAGAAAGTGAACCTCATCGTGCTCAGGACGATGCTGAAGAAACTGGGCTCTTTCGACGTGGTCACGGCCATGGACGGCAAGGAGGCTCTCGATATTCTGAACTCGGCCGGAACGCCGTTTGCTCTGGTCCTGACCGATATGTGGATGCCCGTCATGGACGGCGAAGGACTTGTCCGCGCCGTTCGCGCCGACGAAAAACTGGCGGCGCTTCCCGTTCACGTGGTGACCGCCGATACCGAAATGCCGGATAAATATGCCGGGATCGGATTCGACGGCATTCTGCTGAAGCCCGTTACCGTCGAGAAGCTCAAGCCTCTCCTCGGCTGATGACCGGATACGGTTTCGAAAACGGCAATCCCCAATAGAGAAAACGAAGAATTTTTTTTGAGGGATGAAGGAATCGAAAGCCATGGCCCCCGCGTCCGCCGACGGCCTCAGTCCCGTCATGCAGATCTCGCGGATCCTCGCGCTCATGCCGTGGGTCTTCGCCCGATCCCGAAGAGGGGACCCGCGGGTGCTTCGAGCTGTCCGTCGAGGACTCCGGGTGCGGCATCAGCGAGGAGGACATCCGGCGGACAGCCACGCCGTATGTTCAGGGGGGGGCCGACGCGTCATCGCGGTACGGCGGAACGGGACTGGGACTTGCCATCACCCGGGACCTCGCTCGGGCGATGAACGGAGAAATGACCGTTTCCTCGACGCTCGGCAAAGGGACCATCTTCAGCATCACGCCTCGAGACGTCGAAACCGGGCGTCTGCCGCAAAAGAACGACGGGCCCGAAGTTGCGCAGACTGCCGCCTTTCGACATGGTGCTGACTGACATGTGGATGCCCGAGATGGACGGCTCGGCTCCGGTGCAGGCGGTCCGCCGGGAGCCCAGGCTGGTCTCCCTTCCCGTCACTCTCGAGAGCCTTCGGGAGGCTCTGCGGAACGCCGGTATTTTCTGACGCGCCGTTCGCTTTGGCGGACGGCGGGGGGCTGCTCGCAGCCGGGAATGAGTTTGCCCGGATTCAGCAGACCGCAGGGGTCGAAGGCCGCTTTGATCCCGGCCATCAGGCGCGTTTCCGCTTCGCCCGTGACTCTGGCGAGATAGGGCTTTTTCGCGTAGCCGATGCCGTGTTCGCCGCTGACTTTGCCGCCCAGCTCCGCCGCCCTGGCGTAAAGATCGTCGAATGCCGCCGCAAGTTTCGTCTTCCACGCGTCTTCGGCCAGATCGTCGCGCAGGATGTAGATATGCAGATTGCCGTCCCCCGCGTGTCCGAACGACCGCAGCCGGATCCCGTGTTTCCGCTGAAGCGCGTGCGAGAACTGCACGAAATCGGCGACCGTTTTACGGGGCACGACCACGTCGCACTCGTCCATTTCGCTGGTCGAAGCCTTGATCGCTTCGAGAAAAGCCCCCCGGGCGGCCCAGATCGATTCGTTGCGTTCGAGGGTGTTCGAGATAAAGACGTCGAGGGCTCCCGCCGCAAGGCAGATCTCTGCCGCCGTGTGCCAGGCAAGATCCACCTCTTCCTTTGCCGCGCCGTCGTAGGTCAGCAGCAGATAGGCGTCGGCGCTGTTGTCGGGAAATTTCCGCGCCAGGAATTCCTCGGCGGCGAGAATGACTTCTCTCTCCATGAATTCCACCGCGGTCGGCACGGCGCTGGAACGGACGAGCTGCGGCACGGTCCGGATGGCCGACGGCAGATCGGGGAATGGCACCAGCAGACTGATCCGGTGTTTCGGCAGCGGCAGCAGCCGCAGCGTCGCCCGGGTGATGATGCCCAGAGTCCCTTCCGAACCGATGATCAGATCCTTCAGACTGTAGCCGGAACTGTTCTTCACGACTTTGCCGCCCAGTTCGACGATCTCCCCGTCGGGCAGCACGACTTCGAGTCCGCGGACGTAATCGCGGGTGACGCCGTATTTGACCGCACGCATGCCGCCTGCGTTGGTGCTGATGTTGCCGCCGATGGTGGCGGTTTTTTCACCGGGATCGGGGGGATAGAAGAGGCCCGCCGGTTCCACGTATTTGGCCACGTCCATCAGCAGAACGCCGGGTTCGAGGGTCAGGGTCATGTTTTCTTCATCCAGTTCCAGAAAGCGGTTCATGCGCGAAAGATCGAGCATGATCCCGCCGTGAATGGCCACCGACCCGCCGACCAGTCCCGTTCCGGCCCCGCGGGGCGTGACGGGCAGACGGCGGGAAAAAGCATATTTCATGACTTCCGAGACCTGCTGCGCGGAGGTTGCCTGGATCAGCACGTCAGGATATCTGCGGATGCCCGAAAGTTCGTCGTGGCTGAAATCTTCTCCGATGCGGTCGCGGGGGATCACCCGGTCTTCGCCGCAGATCGTCTGCAATGCCTCAAGATCGGCATCGGTAAAAGTTCCGTAAGTCGCGTTCATGGCTCAATCCTCCCTGCGGGACTGTTTGATTCCGGCAATGAGTTCCGGCACGATCCGGTAGAGATCGCCGCGGATCCCGATGTGGGCGATGTTGAAGATCGGCGCCTCGGGATCGCTGTTGATGGCGATGATCCTTTCGGAGCCGTTCATTCCCGCGGCGAACTGGACAGCGCCCGACACGCCGCAGGTGATGATGAGTTTCGGCTTGACGGTCCGGCCCGAGAGTCCGATCTGGCACCGGGCGTCCAGCCAGCCGGCTTCGACCAGCGCGCGGGTGCCGGCCAGCCTGCCGTCGAGCAGTTCGGCCAGTTCCTGAAGCATGGCCAGATCCTCCGGTTTCCTGACCCCGCGGCCTGCGGCGACGATGACTTCGGCCTCTTCGATGCCCCGCAGTTTTTCCTTGGGCTCCGCGTCGAGGATCTCGATGCCAGAAAGGAGTTTTTCGGGCGGCAGCCGGACAGTCACGATCTTCGCCGCAGACGCGGCGGTTTTGGCCGGGATCGGGAAGATCTTGTACCGCACCGTCGCGAACTGCGGCCGGTGGCGCGGCGTGTTGATGTGTGCCATGATGTTGCCGCCGTAGGCCGGACGGATCTGGTCGAGATCGGTGTTCTCCGAAATATCCAGACGCGTGCAGTCCGCCGTCAGTCCGGTGCGGAACCGCGCCGCCAGCCGCGGAGCCAGCGAGCGTCCCGCGGGGGTGCCGCCGACCAGCACCGCCGACGGACGGACCTTGCGGATGAAATCCTCCGCCGCGGCGGTGCAGGGTTCGATGCGGAAATAGCGGAAGGCCTCCTGATCGTAAACATGGATCTCGTCCGCGCCGTACTCCGCCAGCTTCCCGGCGAGGGGCGTCACGCCGGAGCCGATCAGCAATGCGTAAACCGGATGGCCGATCTTTGCGGCAAGTTCCTTCGCCTTGCCCAGCAGTTCAAAGGTGACGGGGTGGACCGCGCCCTCTTCGACTTCGGCGATGACCGCGATGCCCCGCCACCGGGACTTGTCGATCGCGGGAGAAGCGTCCTCGACCAGTTCGAACACGCCGTTTCCGCGTTTGATGCAATTCCGGCACATCCGGCAGCCGGAAGTGATTTCGACCCTGCCGCCGTCGGCCTCAATGGCGCCGAAGGGACAGAGCCGGACCAGTTCCTGCGGGTCCGCGACTTTTTCCTGATGTATGATGATATGCGCCATGATTCACCCGAGTTTCTGCAGAAATTTATGTTCGTCGAGATACTTGAAGAGGCGTTCCGCCAGAGCATCCGCCGGACCGTCCCATTTCTCCTGCCGGTCGCTTTTTTCGGGCGGGAAGATGCGCTTCACCTGCGTCGGGGACCCGTTGAGGCCGTAGTGGGAAGCGTCCCTGTCGGCCAGATCGGCCAGCGTGAGGACCCCGATCTCCCGGTCCGAGGTGGCGCACATAAGTTTGTACGAGGGCAGCCGGGGTTCGTAAATGTCTTTCTCCACCGTGATGAGACAGGGCATGGCGATCTTCGCGGTCAGGCGGTGGAGCGGCAGATCCTGCACGACGGTGAGCGAGGAAGAGTCCGCCCCTTCGATGCGGCAGACGCCCGCGATGTGGGGGATGCCCAGAAATTCCGCCAGTTCCGCGCCGACCTGAGCGGTGTCGCCGTCGGTGGTCTGCTTGCCGCAGATGATGAGGTCGAAGTCACCCGCCGCCCGGACGCCCTGCGAAAGGGTGTAGGAGGTCACCAGCACGTCGGCCCCCCCGAACTTGCGGTCCGAGAGCAGAAATCCGCGGTCCGCGCCCATCATGAAGGCTTCGCGGATGACCGCCTGTGCCTGCGGAGGCCCCATGGACACGACCGTGATCCTGCCGCCGTACCGCTGTTTCAGCCGCAGGGCGGTCTCCAGCGCGTAGAGATCGAAGGGATTCATTTTTGATTCGACGCCGTCCCTTTTGAGCACGCCGGTCTCGGGATCGATCTCGACCTGAGACGTGCCGGGGACCTGTTTGATGCAGACCGTTATCCTCATGTTCCTCCCGTTCTTCCGCCCGGCGGAGCCGCCGGCGGAGATCGCAAAAATTTTGCTGCAGAGGCGATTTTCCTGCGCCTGTCCGCGCGGAAGCCCCCCGCGCGTTCCCCTCCCCCCCGAAGCCGGAAGGACGGCGAAGGACCGCGCGGGTCATACTATAGCATGCGATCCGCGCTTTTTCCAATGCCGGGCGGACAAACGTTCCGCCGTCTGCCGGGCGACGGCCCATTTCCGGACGGCGGAGGGCATTTGCCGGTACCGCCGGCATACCGCGGTCACCGTACGCGGGAAAGATAAAAACGCTCCGCGTTCAGACGCGCGATCTTGAGGAAATCCCCGTCTTCCAGTTCTTCGATCTCAAGAAGCATGCCCATCACGCAGCGGGGATCGATCCAATACATGTCCGTGCCGAACATCACGCGGTCGGCGCCGATCTCGGAGACCGCGTGACGGATGTGACCGTTGAAAAAGAGGTCGCCGGAGAAATCACCCATGCACTGGGGGTACTTCCTTATCATTTCGGCGGCGGCGGGAAATCCGTTGGGACGGCCGCCCGTGTGTCCGAAAACGAAAGGAACGTCGGGATGAGCTTTCAGATGACACTCGAAACGCTCCGGAGTCGCGTGCTTCTGAACGGGGTTGTAATCGGAAACGCCCCAGCTGTGAGTCATGATGGGCTTCCCGTATTTCTCCGCGATCCCGAACACCGCCTCGTAAGCCGGGTCGTCCGCGTCGGTGCGGTGCCCCGCCGGATGGATCTTTATGCCGATGCACAGGGGATCGGGAAGACTTTTCTCCAGATTGGCCAGACATTTGTCGGCATACCGGGGATCGAACCCTTCGAAGTAACGCATGCGTCCGCCGGATTCGCAGCAGCAGTTCCGGAATTCCCGGCCGGGATGCAGAGAGGAATTCATGTTGGTCTCGCTGGGCGTGAAGAAAAAATGGGTGATCCCGAAAAAGTCCAGTTTGCGCTCCCAGAGTTTCCAGTCCGCGGCCGATTCCGGCGCGGGGAAACGGGTTTTTGTCGTCTCTTCCACCGTGTGTCCGTGAGAATCGATGAAAATGGGAGGTATCTTTATTGCGGGCAGTTCCGGAGGAATGACGGGAGCCCGGCCCAGCA
>JAFTDL010000213.1 GCA_017454215.1 Lentisphaeria bacterium
GCACGCCCATGATTTGAAAGAGTTCCGTCCTGCGCGTCGTGCCGTTGAGATGCAGACGGCTGGCCATGGCGATGAGGCACCCTTTTGCGGGATGGAGGGGAAAATTGAGTTTTCCCCCTTTCATCCACTGGTCGTAGAAGATGTCCAAGACGGTTCCCGGATCGTGTTCTCCCAGTTCGAGGACGGGGACGCCCGGCAGCCAGTCGTCGGCTCCCAGATCCAGAGAAGCGACGGCAAAACGACCCTGTCCCGCCGCGGGAAGCGTGAAGGACAGCCCCCCGTCATCCCGGCTGAAGGCGAGGGGAGTGGGATCCCAGTCGATGGTCCCGAATTCGAGGTCGATGAAATCCGCAGTCGTGCTGACGATCTGCCCCGGCGCCCGGAGCGGAAGCCGGGCGCAGGCGCCGGTCCCGGAGCAGGTGATGCGCTCGGGAGCGAGGATCTTCTCTTCCAGCATGGACACGGGGCGGGGGTGAAGTTCCGTCCACGGCAGCGCGTCCTGACGCATCGCCGCTCCCGAAATCCCCGGCATGGCGGGGGGCAGACGGAAATCCTTTTCCTCCGTGATCCAGCTTCTGTCGTCGAAACGCAGATCGAGCTCCTCCATGCATCCCAGCTGAACGCTCACTCTGGCGGTATCGGGAGCATAGGCGGTGTTGCGGAAAATGATCCAGTCCTTCGTGTCGGACCAGAACTGCGTCCCGTCGTCCCAGTCCGCCGAGCAGAGCATGCCCGCCGCGCCGCGGTGAACGTAGGAATAGGTGTTCATGCCCGGATTGTGCGCCTCGACGGCGAGCCAGTTGTGTCCCGTCTTGAGAAAGGGCAGGATATCGGGCACGTCGAAGAACCAGTGCTCCTGAACGCTGCGTGCCGGACCCCGGCAGACATACCGCCCGTTGACGTGCAGTTTGTATGCCTGATCCGCCGTGATGACCAGCGGTGCGGCGGAGGGCAGTTTCTTCAGCGTGAAATCGCGGCGGAATCCCGCGTAACTGTTGTGCAGATACAGCGTATGCCGCGGCCATATCCATTTTGCCTGAGGAAATGGATGGATCTGTGACATATATGATCGACCTTCTGTGAAAGATTCAGCTTTATGTTCGTCAGCGGCAGGGACCGTCCCCCCTGCGGCGCGGGAAATCTGTCCGGCGGACCGGCAAATCGTTTTTCGGCCCTTCGAAGGAACTGTTTCCGAGCGGGTTCTTCTCTCCCGCGGCGAAGATATCCGGCGGGATCGCCGTCGAAGTGACGGCGGATAAAACGACTTGTCGCATCATCGGCTTTTTCCTTCATCGGTTATTTTCGAAAGTTTCTGCAGGAGTTCCTCCGCATCTTCTCCGCAGTAGAACCATTTCGTTTCGTGGAGGTCGAAATCGCTCTCGAAACTTGACGCGTTTCGGGCGATGATCTTTCCGGCGAAAACGTCGAGAACGCAGCTTTTCCGCGGCAGGCTGATCCTTTTTTTTCCGGGGCGCCGGGCGTGCAGAACCACCAGTCTGTCGCAGGCCTCGACGGGATCGTCGGTCTCTGTGCAGCGGAACACCTTCGCCCGCCGGAGCATCTCCGAAATGAAGGGGAGATCCAGCTGCCACGCCCCCGAGAAGACCGAAAGGGCCTTTCCCGTCCGTACGGCGGCCAGTCCCGTTTCGCCGTTGTCGTAAACGCCGAGGACCTCCGCTCCCGCATCGCTTACGGTGAACATCGGTGTGACTTTGGCCGCGGCGCTTCCCATGATCCGTCCGTCCGCAAGTCTTACCGAGGCGGAGACTCCCGAAGCGGTTTTTTCGAAACTCATTCCGGTGAGCTCCCGCATGCGGCTCACGGAGTTCTCAAGGCCTTTCATGTAACCGGGCGCGTACAGCCAGAGCAGAACGCAATCGCGCTTCCGCAGTTTTTCGGCGGTGCGCCTGAATTTTTCGTCGAACTTGTAACAGTTGAGAAAGACATAGAGTTTGTAATTTCCCGGATCGTCGGCGAGGTCTTCGGCCAGAAGTTGATCGACGATGGCTCCGGAACGGGTGAAGCGGTCCTGATTTCCGACGAAGGTCTCGAAGTTGACGACGTTCCTGATCCGGGGGACCCGTCTGACCGTGCCGTCCGCCTTGTAGAATTGATCGATGATTCCCGAAGGCACGGTGATGCTTCCCAGATCGGGCATGGCCTTGATGGATTCCTCGCTGACGACGAGGGCGATTTCCGCGCGGCGTTTCGCGCCCGTGTCGAGACAGTGCTGTCCCACTGTGCGCATGACGGCGATCTCCCTTTTCATGGCGGGAAAACTGACCGACGAACCGCCCACCAGCGGGAAGAAGTAATTCGTGCCGGAGCGGCACAGGGCGATGCCCATATTGCGCCGTTCAACGGCGATGGATTGTTTTTCCGTCATGGTCTGGGTATTGCTGCCGGCGCGCCATGTGACGTCGTAACTGTTGTGGGTGCGTGTGTCGTCCTCGCAGACGGGAATGATCTTGTGATTCAGCAGGGTCGCAAACGGTTTCATTTCTCCGCAGGTCTCTCCCAGATTGCGCAGAACATAGGAGTTCGGGGACATGAGAAAATCGACCGTTCCGGCGGAAAGCAGCCGTTTGAGTTCGTAGTACGCTCTGCGCTGGGAGTTGCCGGGGTGGTGCAGCGTCGACGTGTAGCCGTAATACGTGCCGAGGACCTTGTCCGGACCGAGAATTTCTCTTGCCTTGCGGCACAGGGCGAGGAGAAGATCCATGTTCTGCCGGGACATGAATTCCTGATACGCGATGGCTCTGCGGTATTTCCGCTGATCCCACAGCACCTCTTTATCCCTGTTGACGCGGGCGGTCTTTTTCGGAACCGCCGTATCCGCGCCGGGATATTTTTTTTCGACGAATTCCGCATAGGCCTTCTTTGCGCAATCCGAA
The DNA here is from genome assembly GCA_017454215.1 of Lentisphaeria bacterium. GTDB lineage: Bacteria > Verrucomicrobiota > Lentisphaeria > Victivallales > Victivallaceae > UBA1784. Next base: position 2,895 of record JAFTDL010000213.1, read on the forward strand.
AAATCCAGCGCGCTTCCCCGGGGCTCCCAGCCGAGCCATTCCGCGGTGTAGCCCCCCGAAAGACGGTAGCCGATGATCCGATTTGCGTAAGGACTGTTCTCAAGGTAGCGGATGCTCTTTTCTATGATCTCTTCGAACTGTTTCCGGGCCGTGGGGGATGAATAGGAGTGGGAGGGGTAACCGCCTTTGCCGAAATCCGCGATTTTTCCATCCTCTCTGCGGCACATTTCCTCCGGATGTTTTCCGGGCCAGTCAGGCGGGAGAACGAGGAAAATGTTCCAGATGAACCGGGCGTCCGGAAAGCGTCTGCGCATGATCTCCGCGCTCAAATCGAAGGCATCCGTGTTGAACTCCATGTCCCGCGGCCACAGCGCGCGGACCGGAGCGCCGACAGTGACCGCGTTCACGGGGAGCGCCATGGGAACGAAGTTCCACGGAACGCAGAGCCATGAGAGGAACAGCGGCTTCCCGTTGAGTTCGAAATGGGGTGAACCGTTCCCTTCCGCGACCCGGCAGACGGTTTCCCGGGGAAAGGAGGGATCGTACGGGATCGCGGTCGTTTCGAAGGTGAGCTTTTTCCATGTCTCGCTTTGGGCTGAGAGAATGTCCGTGCCGATGCTTATGGTAAATTTATCCGGTTTGAGGAAACGCGGCGTTTCGTAGGGAAAATCCAGGGTCCACGTTCCGTCTCTCCCGGGCACAAAGTGTTTCTTATCCAGTGTGAGCTTGTCGTACAGAAGGACATCTTTTCCTTTTCTGAGCTGCACGTCGGCGGAAAGCGCGTTCTCAGGGATCCTCCCTCTGCAGACCAGACGGACGCGGACCGGTTGTCCGGCGGGGATCTTTTCGGGGAAAACACCGGCGGAAAGAACCGTCTGCAGGTTGCTGAAGCGGCGGTAGGACAGAATTTTTCTCCACGGCGGCGCAGGAGGCGGCTCCTGTTCCACGGCCCGGGACCAGCCGGAATCGTCAAAATCCGGCAGGTCCCATCCGGAAACGGGGGAGGAGCCGCACCTGAAATCATTGTCGGTATCGATTCTTTCGCATGAACCGTCGGCGTACTGCACATACAGTTCCGCGAGGACCCCGCCGAAGCTGTCCCTGTTGACATAGCGGAGGGCAAGGACATTTTTTCCGGAGGTGAGATGTTTTTTCACATCAAGCGTGACGCAGGTACGCCAGTCGTCGGCTCTTCCCGCTGCCGAACCGTTGATGAAAACTTCCGCGCCGTCGTCGGCCGTGAACTGCAGAAAAGCCTGTTCCGGGCGGGCTTTGAGGGTGAAACACCGGCGCAGATAAAAGGTGCTGAACGCCTTTCCCGCGCGCTTGTCTTCGACCGAACGGATCATTTTGCCCTTGAAATAGGGCTTCTTGCCGTGCCCCGGAATGCGGCCTTTTTTCCACAATTCGGGCTGTACTTGCGGCCAGGCGGGCGCATCGAGTTTTTCGACGAGTTCCCGCTTTTCGCGTGTGCGCTTTTCAAGACGCATTTCGGCGATCTCGACCGGGGGACCCGCGCTGTTGGTGGGGTCGAAACGCAGCGCGGTGATTTTTGCCCCCGCGAGCCACGATGTCAGGTCGTCCGGCATCACGGACACCGTGTGCCACCGGCCGTCTCCCGTGAGCGGAGGCGTATCCCATCTGCGGCTGTCGCTGAATTTTTCTCCGGGATGGTTGAAAAAGAGTTCCCCCTTGCTCCGGTCGCCGCCGGTCGTCCGGTAAGTGAAGGTGAAGGTGTTGCAGAGAGCCGGATCGATGTCGAGGTTTCTGTTGATGATGCGGCAGTCGGATCTGATCTCGGTCAGCCTGAGAATACCGTCCGCAACAGTCATTTTTGCGCGTTCGGCGTATTTCCAGCCGCGGAATCCGTTGCTCCTGTTCCAGACCTGACCTTCCGCTCCCGGTGCGAGGATGACCGCCATGAAGAGCAATGCGGAAAGGCCCGATCCTCTCCTGCATACCGGCGTCGCCGCGGGCGCCGTCCTCGGACTCTGCGGTATTTTTTTCACGTTCTTTTCCTGTTCAAAACTTTCCATCGCCGGAAATGTTCGGTGTTCCGTGCAGTATCACTTTTCATAGGCCAGCCGCCAAACCAGTCCGAGCCGGGCAGTCGGATAACTGGTGACGTGATAATTGTACCTTGCCGTGTTGGCGGCCTTATCCGTCGTTATCGCGTAGGCCTGAGCCCGTCCGTCGAGCGTGATGACGTTGATCTTCATGCCGTGCCGTTCGTATGTCGGGATCATGGCGCCTCCCTGAAATTCGGGATTGATGTGGACCTCAGACTGACAGTCGCCTCTTGCCCAGCAGTTCGGTCCGGCGGAGGCCGGATTTTTGTAACAGGGATCCGAACAGAGCGCGGCGACGGCCTTGGTCGGGCTCTTGATCCTTCCCTGCTTGTAGGGCCCGTAGGTGGTCCCGCTCAATTGTGACCCCGTGTGAACATCTATGACGTAACTGCGGTTTGCGTATTGGCCGTTGTGGTCCAGCATCCAGCCGATCTTGTAGTAATCGACTCCCGCCGTCCGGGTGGGATCGGCAGGGCAGTCGAACATCCTGTGGGTGATGTACGGCGCACTTTTCCGCACATAGCCGGAACTTGTTTTGCGGATGCCGAGGAGTATCATCCACGCGCTGTCGTTCGAGCCCAGACCGGCCGTGCAGGGGAAATAACCGTCGCTTTGGTCCATGTACATGGTGAACGCCGTCCCCAGCTGCTTTTCGTTGGAAATGCAGTTGATGTCCCGGGCCTTCGCCCGTGCCTGCTGCAAAGCGGGCATGAGCATCGAGGCCAGAATTGCGATGATGGCGATCACCACCAGAAGCTCGATCAGCGTGAATGACGAAGACTGAAAACTTTTTTTCATACGGGCAGACTCCTTGATTTTGTTTCAGGTGCGGTTTCCGGGCATAACATACCATCGGCCCGAAAAATCCGCAATGCTCGTATGGCAAATAAAACATGGTCAAATGGCAAATCACTTCCCCGGGTGCATGAGCTGACGGCTGAGACGATCGAGATTGCCCTTGTCGTTCAGCAGCATTCTGCCGGTCTGATGCGGAGAGAACCCCAGATACTTTTTGAATATACGCCCGAAATGCGACGTGTCGCCGAAGCGGGCGAGCCGGGCGCAATCCGGCACGCTTCTTCCCAGAAAAAGCATCGTGAGCGCGTATTTCAGGCGCAGTACGAGCAGATAACGCAGGGGCGGGAAACCGGTCATCTCCTTGAAGCGGTGCCTGAAGGAA
>JAFTDL010000214.1 GCA_017454215.1 Lentisphaeria bacterium
ACCACGACCATGACCACGACCACGGGTACGGCCATGACCATCTCCACGGCGGGACGGATCCCCACGTGTGGCTCGACGCGGACAATCTCGTCCGCATGGCGGCGACGGTGAGGGATGAACTGGCTTCTCTGGATCCCGCCGGCAAGGCGCAGTTCGAGAAAAATTACGCCGTGTTCGCCGGGCGGATCGCCCAGATCGACGGCGCCATCGCCGAAAAACTTGCCCCCTTCAAAGGACGGGCGCTCTTCGTCTACCACGCGGCGTTCGGCTATTTCGCCCGCAGGTACGGACTGAAACAGACCGCCGTCGAACTGGGCGGCCGGGAGGTCTCGCCTTCGCGGCTGGCCGGAGTCATCCGCAAGGCCCGCGAGGCCGGGGCCAAAGTGATCTTCGTGCAGCCCCAGTTCAATCCGGCCAGCTGCCGGGCTCTGGCCGACGCCATCGGCGGCCGGGTCGCTCCGCTGGATCCGCTGGCGGCCGATGTCGAAAAGAATCTGCTGACCATGGCGGACGCCGTCAGCTCCGGCTTCTCCGGCGGAGGAAAAAAATGACGCCGGTCATCGAGGTCGAACATCTCAATTTCGCTTACGAACCGGGATTCCCCGTGGTTGAGGACGCCGCGTTTTCCATCATGCCCGGCCAGTCCGGGTGCATCGTGGGCCCCAACGGCGGGGGCAAGAGCACCCTGCTCAAACTTCTGCTGGGACTGCTTTCGCCCGATTCGGGAAAGATCCGGCTTTTCGGCAAGTCTCCGGCCGAGGCCCGGCGGCAGGTGGGGTACATGCCCCAGTATCACCAGCTGGACCCCTCCTTTCCCGTGACCGCGCTCGAGGTGGCGGTCATGGGGCGGCTCAGGCCGGGATTCTTTCCCTTTTACAGCCGCAGGGACAAAGAGACCGCCATGGACGCCCTGACCGAACTGGGGATCGCCGATCTGGCCGGACGCAGTTTCGCAGACCTCTCCGGCGGCCAGCGCCAGCGGGTGCTGATCGCCCGCGCCCTGGCCTGCCGTCCCGGACTGCTGCTGCTGGACGAGCCCACCGCCAACATCGATCCCGGCGCGGAAGAACAGTTCTACGCAACGCTGGCCCGGCTGCGGCAGCGCATGACCGTGCTGACCGTCTCCCACGATCTGGGATTCGTCAACCGCGAGACGGACGTCATCATCTGCGTCAACCGCAAGGTGAGCATCCACCGGGCGGAGAATTTCACCGCCGAGGCCGCCGACGCCGTCTACCATCACCGGATGAACCTCATCCGGCACGACCACGCCTGTTTCTGCCGCTGCGGAGGAGGTCACGATGAGTGAACTGATCCGCGAACTTTTTTCTCCGGAACTTGCGTTCCTGCGCTGTGCGCTTCTGGTGGGCGTTCTCGCTTCGCCCGCGCTGGGCGTGGTGGGGACTCTCGTGGTGACCCGGCGCATATCCAGTCTGGCCGGAGCCTGCGCCCACGCCGCTCTGGGCGGAGTGGGACTGGCGCTGTTCCTCCAGCGGGTCCTGCGCCTCGTCTGGTGTACGCCGACCATCGGCGCGGTCGCGGGCGCGCTGTGCGCCGCCGTCGTGGTGGGCGTGGTCAGTTTGAGCGCAAAAGAACGCGAGGACACCGTCATCGCCGTGGTGTGGGCGCTGGGCATGTCGATCGGACTGCTCTTTCTCGAACGGACACCGGGCTACGTGGACTGGCAGGGGTATCTTTTCGGCAACATCCTGCTGCTGTCGAAGAGCGATATCGTCATGACCGCCCTGCTGGACGCGGCGGTGCTGATCCCCATGATGCTGTTTTATCCGGCGGTGCTGGCCATGTCCTTCGACACCACCTTCTCGGAACTGCGGGGCGTGCGCACGACGACGATCTATCTGGTGCTGCTGGCGCTGACGGCGTGCACCATCGTACTGCTGCTGAACGTGGTGGGGATCATTCTCGTGATCGCGCTGCTGACGCTGCCCGCGGCCACGGCGGGATGTTTCACGCGCCACCTGTGGAGCATGATGGCTTCAGCCGCCGTATTGAGCTGTGTTTTCGTGATCGGAGGACTGCTTGGCAGTTTCTATTACAGACTGCCTTCCGGACCGGCCATCGTGGTTCTGGCCGGAGTCGTCTATCTGGCGGCGCTGGGATTTTCAAAATGGAGGGGGAAACGCCGATGAAGCATATCGTTGTCGGACCGGCTGCGGCCGTCGTCCTTTTTATCTTCGGAGCCGTTCTCGCCGGGTGCGGCGACGGAACGCCCGAACAGGCCATGGCCCGGGCCGTGGCCTTCGCCGGACAGGGCCGCTGGGACAAGGCATCTCAGATCGCCGAACGCACCGCGCGCAGATGTCCCGATCTGGTGGCCGCGCAGGTCCTGCGGGCGGTGACGGCCGAACGCTGCGGCGACCGGAACGGCGCGCTCGACGCCGCCCGGCGCGCGGTGGAGCTCGATCCCGAAAGTTTCGAGGCCCGGTACACCCTGGGACGGCTCTACGCCGCCGACACCGTCCGGGCCGGCGAGGCCGAACAGGTGCTGATCAAGGCGTGGAAGATGCGCCGCGACGACGTGCGGGTGAAGATCCTGCTCTGCAACGTGGCCATGGCCATGAACTCTCCCCGCGCCATCGGTTATCTGAGCATGATCTCGCGCCTGCCCGAACTGAAAGACTCCGCCGAACTCAAGAATCAGTTCGCCGTAAGTTACGTCCGCAAGGGGGATCTGGTCTCCGCGCAGAGGTACTTCACCGCCGCGTTCCGTGCGGGCAGATCGGATCCCGAGATCATTCTCAACGTGGCGCGCTTTTACGACGGCTGTCTGCGCAACGGCAAGGTGGCCGCGCGGCTCTACCGCGAATATCTGCGCACGGCGGGGACCGACGACTCCGGCAAAGTGGAGGCGGCGGCCCGGCTCTCGCGCCTCGAAGGCGCGAAATAACCCCCTCCCGGAGCAGGATAATGGGATCCGTCATTCCGCCCGAAGTGATCGAGGAGATCAAGTCGAGGAGCGACATCGTCGAAGTCATCGGCTCCTTCGTCCAGCTCAAGCGCGCGGGCAGCGCCGGCTACAAGGGGCTGTGTCCCTTTCATCAGGAAAAGACGCCGTCGTTCCACGTGGACGGTTCCCGGCAGATGTTTCACTGTTTCGGCTGCGGCAAGGGCGGGGACGTGGTGCGCTTCATCATGGACAAGGAGAGTCTCACCTTCGTCGACGCTCTGCACATGCTCGCCTCCCGGGCGGGGGTGGTGATCCCCGAGTACGCCGGCTCCGGCGACCGCGAGGCGGCCCGGGCCAGAGGCAGTCAGCGGGAACGGCTGCTGGCGCTCAACGAAGCCATGGCGGCCTTTTTTTCGGAAAATCTCAGGCGTGACCCCCGAAGTCCCGCGGCGCTTTACCTGCGGGGCCGGGGGCTGTCGATCGAGGACGCCATGCGTTTCAGGATCGGTGCGGCTCCCGAGGGCTGGACGGGGGGACTGGAGTTCGCCCGCAGCCGGGGATTCACCGATGCCGAAATGCTTTCCGCGGGCCTCGCCCGGCAGAAGGAGGACTCGGGCCGCTGCTACGACCAGTTCCGGGGCCGGCTCACCTTCGCCATCGCCAACGAACACGGCCGGATCTGCGGTTTCAGCGCCCGGAGTCTGGAGGCCAAGCCCGCCGACGGCGGCAAATACATCAACACGCCCGAAACGCCGGTGTTCCACAAGGGCAGTCTTCTCTACGGACTGGCCGCCGCCCGCAAGGCCATCGCCGAATGCGGGCACGCCATTCTCTGCGAGGGGCAGATGGATACCATCGCCTTTCACCGGGCGGGGGTGGACTGCGCCGTGGCCCCGCTGGGGACGGCGTTCACCCCGGAGCAGGCGAAGATCCTCAGACGCTACACCTCGCGTCTGCTGCTGGCCTTCGACTCCGACGGCGCCGGACGGAAGGCCGTGGAGCGGGCGGCGGAGATCCTGCTGCCGCTCTCGATGGACGTCAGGGTCATCGCCATTCCCGGCGGCAAGGATCCCGACGAACTGTTTTCGACGGGAGGCGCCGAAGCTGTCCGCGGGCTGGCCGGTACGGCCCGGCCCCTGATTTCGGTGCTCGTTTCGCGTCTGCAGGGCAAATTCGACCTCAAGACGCCGGTGGGGCGCGGCGAAGCCGCCGCGTGGATCGCGGGATTTCTCAAGCGCGTGGAGAACCGGGTGGAACTGGAGGGCTACGCCGCCGAAGCCGCCGAAGCGCTGTCGGTGAGCGTCGAAGCCATCTATTCCGAACTGGCCGGTCAGAGGCGGCTCGACCGCAGGAGAGAGGGATTCACGCCCGAGACCCGCAGGGAACCGGTCCCCGCGCTCCGGACCGAGGCTCCCGGGGTCTATCCCGCGGCGCTGCTTTCTCTTCTGGAACTTGCGGTCAACTCTTCCGACGCCGCCCGGCGCATCGCCGAACTGGTCGACCCCGGGGAACTGGCCTCGAAGGATCCCGTGACCGAAGCGCTCAACACGGTCCTCGCCGCGGCGGTCAACGGCGAGTTCGACGAGGGCATCGGAGAGGTCAGGGACGCCCTGACCGAACGTCCCGTGCCCGAGATCAGCCGGATCCTGATAGAACACACGCCGTGTCCGGATATGGAGCGCGCCGTCTCCGACAGTGTGGCGGAGTTCCGCCGGATCCGCGCCCGGGACAAAAAAAAGGAACTGATGACAAAATTGCGGAACGCCTCTTCGGTCGAGGAAAAAATGGCTCTGCTGAAAGCGATCTCACAGCTTGCCTGACGGTCCGGAAAATGAGGGAAAATATGAAAAGAACTGCGAAAACGATCGTTTTTCTCGGCGCGGCGCTGCTCCTGCTGGGAGCCGGATGCGTCATTCACGAGGAGACCCGCGCGGGCAAGCGGGCGCTGGGCGAAAAGGCAAAGGACAGATACGCGCCGCTCAAGGGATACCGCCTCAAACTCGATATGGTCGGCAACGGCATGCTCTACGCCGGTGAAGGGGGCCTTCTCACCTTCACCCTCGAAAACTGCGGAAACAAAAGGCTCGACATCGATGAGTGGTATTCCAACGAGTCGGACAACATCGTCATCAGCTGTCAGAACTATCTGCCGGGCATGACCACCTTCGATCCCGCCGCGTGGGTGAAACTGGAGACGCCTCCCCGCCAGCCGCCGTGGCGTTTCCCGCTGCAGCTGGCTCCCGGCAACAAGGTCACCGTCAGCAAAGCCCTGCCCTTCGTGGACAAACTGGCGATCACGCCCGGCAGCGAGCGCAGATATTTCATCAGGGCGGAACTTGCTCTCAAATCGGTCAGCGCCGCCAGCCGGGTGACGGTCATTTCGGTGCGCAATCCGGCGGACAGGCGCAAAAAAGCCGCGCCCGCGGAAAAAAGCCGCCATTTCGGACGTTGACCCGGAAGCGCACAGGGAGTATATTAATGGATCGCGGCCGGAAGGCTTTTCCGGCATACGGGTGAAAAGGGAATGGAAAAACTTCTGACAAGGGGACTGAAACTCAACAGGGATCTGCGTTTCATCCGCAGATTCTGGACCATCGTCGAGACCGTGGGTTCCTACGGATTCAACGAACTGGCCGACACCCTCTTTCCCGACCGGGGTCCGGGGCTCCTGCGCCGGTTCCGCCCCGCCCGCCGCGATCTGCGGGGCCTTGACCGCCCGACCAAACTGCGCCGCCTGCTGGAGGAACTGGGGCCCACCTTCGTCAAACTGGGCCAGATCCTCTCGACCCGTCCGGACGTGGTGGGACCCGTCTACGCTTCGGAACTGCGCCGCCTGACCGAACACGTCACCCCCTTCCCCTTTGCGGAGGTGAAGTCCATCATCGAAAAGGAGACGGGCAGAAAGACCGGGGAGATCTTTTCGCAGCTCGACGAACAGCCTCTCGCCGCCGCCAGCATCGGTCAGGTGCATGCGGGCGTTCTGCGCAAAGACAACACCCGGGTCGTGGTGAAGGTGCGGCGGCCCGGCATCGTCGAAACCATCGAGCAGGATCTCGAAATCATGCGGTTCATCGCTTCCCGCCTCGACGAACCCGGCAGTCCCCTGGCCCGTTTCCGTCCCGTCCGGATCGTCGGCGAGTTTTCGCATTCCCTGCGCCGCGAACTGAACTACATGACCGAGGCCGCCAACCTCAACCGCTTCGCCGCCGACTGCAGGAACGATCCGCACATCAAGGTCCCCCGGGTCTGGTTCGAGTACACCTCCACTCGCGTGCTGGTCATGGAGTTCATCGAGGGCGACTCCGCGGCCGAAGTGCAGAGTTCCCCCGAGCTGAGAAAGAAATACGATCTCGAGAAGATCGCCGGATACGGCGTGAACTCGCTGCTGAACCAGATCTTCGTCGCGGGCTTTTTCCACGCCGACCCGCATCCGGGGAACATCATTCTGCTCCCGGACAACAGGCTGTGCTTCATCGACTTCGGCATGATGGGCCGCGTCGGCGCTTCCGAACGCCGGATATTCTTGCGCGCCCTCGGCTGTATGATGGAGAACGATATTCCGCGCATGGTGGATTTCTCGCTCAAGATGACCCTGAGCGGCCATTTTTCGGGCGACCGCGCCGCACTGGAACGGGACGCCGCCGATCTGGTGGACGCCAACCTCAATCTGCCCCTTGAGAAACTCAGTCTGGCGCGCATCCTCTCGGATCTGCTGAAAATGCTCCGGGAACACGGACTTGCCTTGCGGCCGGATCTTTACATGATGTTCAAATCGCTCATCACCATCGAACAGCTGGGCCGGGACTTTTCGCCGCAGCTCAAGATCGTGGACATGATCAGGCCCTTCCTCGCCGAAATGAAAGTCGGGGAGCTGGATCCCCGCCGCATGCTCAGGCGCTTCGTCGGCGATCTGGGCGAAAACGTGGAGTTCGCTCAGGATCTGCCCGCGTCTCTCCACGCCATCATAAGAAAACTCGAGGCGGGCGAGATCTCGTGGAAAGTGGAGCATCACCGGCTCAACGAGATCGAGGAAACGCTCTACGTCACCGGGGAACGGCTGTCGCGTTCGCTGCTGCTTGCCGCGCTGTTCCTCGGATCGGCGCTGGTCATCGTGGCGAAGATACCGCCGCTCTGGAACGGCATTCCCCTGCCGGGCATCGCCGGTTTTCTCATTTCGGGCGTGCTCAGCGTGTACGCGCTGTGGAGCGACCACCGGCAGCGGACGAAGTTTCTCCGCGACCGCGAAAAGCGCAGGCTCGAGGAAGAACTCCGGCGCCGGGATTACTGAAGGATAAGGCATGGCATCAGCACAGCAGACATCATCCAAAGACAAACAGGCCGAGCAGGGCAGAAAGAAATTGCGCGGCGCGGGACTGGCGGTGCTGGTCATCGCCGTTCTTCTGGGCGCGGCGGGCGCGGGGATATTCTTCGCCCGGCGGGCGCTTTTCGTCACCAATCCCCGTCTGGTGCTGCGAGAGATCCGCGTGAGCGGCGCCGGCTACTGGCGGGACCATCCCGAAGAACTGGCTTCCGCGGCCGGGGTGCGCACCGGAACGGGACTGTTCGCGCTGGATCTCCGGGCCGTCCGCCGCCGGATCTTCGCCGTGCCCAACATCGACAGTTGCTCCGTGGTGCGGGTCCTGCCCGATCTTCTGGTGATCAAGGTGACCGAACGTGTTCCCCGGGCGGTGCTGGGCCGCCGGGGGTCGCCCTACGTCGCCGACGGCGACGGCGTGGTGATGTCCCGCACCCGGGTCATGGAGTCCTACCGCCGGCTGCCGCTCATCACCGACGTTTCCCTCAGGGACGTGCGGCCCGGTCAGGTGATGAAGGAGATAAGAAGCGCCATGGAGCTGGTGATGATGACCGTGCGCAACTTTCCGGACATCACCGTGTACCAGATATCCCTGCGCGATCCGAAAAAGCTCGACGTGATGCTGCGCTACCGGCATTTTCCCGTGAGCCGGGTGAAGATACCGGTCAGGAACCGCGGCATGGCGTTCATGCTGCTCACGCTCCAGAGCGCCATCATCAACGCCCGCAGGACGGGAGAAACGAGAAACCACTACGATCTGTCCTATGACGGCAAGGTCGTGATCCATTGAACACCAAAGACAACAAGGGGGGAGACATTCCTATGAAAGTGCTGATCGTCGGTTCCGGCGGACGCGAACACGCCCTGGCGTGGGCGCTCAAATCCAGTCCTCGGGTCGAAGAACTCTACTGCGCGCCGGGCAACGCCGGGATCGCTCAGGTCGCCAGATGCGTTCCCATCGGCGTGAGCGAACTTGAAAAACTGGCCGATTTCGCTCAGGAAAACGGCATCGACCTCACGGTGGTCGGCCCCGAAGCCCCCCTGTGCGCGGGCATCACCGACGTGTTTCTCGCCCGGGATCTTGCGGTCTTCGGTCCCGACAAGCGGGCCGCCATGCTCGAAGGCAGCAAGGATTTCGCCAAGGAGTTCATGCTCAGGTACGGGATCCCAACGGCCCGCGGACGCGCCTGCACCGACGCGGTGAGCGCAAGGGAGTACATCCACGGGGAATTCGCCGCGGGCGCCCGGGGCATCGTGGTCAAGGCCGACGGTCTGGCCGCCGGCAAGGGCGTGCTCGTGGCCCGCAGCGAAGTCGAGGCGACCGCCTTTTCGGACCAGTGCTTCGAAGGGGAGTTCGGTTCCGCCGGGTCCAAAGTGGTCATCGAGGAAATGCTCTCCGGCGAGGAGGCCAGCATCTTCGCCCTGTGCGACGGCAAGACGATCACTCCCCTCGCCCCGTCGCAGGATCATAAACGCATCTTCGACAACGACATGGGACCCAACACCGGCGGCATGGGCGCCTACTCCCCCGCCCCCGTGGTCAACGAAACCGTCAGCCGCCGCATCGAGGAAAAGATCCTCAGACCCTTCCTCAAAGGCGTACAGCAGGAGGGACTGCGCTTCCGGGGCGTCATTTTCGTGGGGCTCATGATCGAGAACGACGAACCGAAGGTGCTGGAATTCAACGTCCGTTTCGGCGATCCCGAGACCCAGCCGGTCATGCGGCGCTTCGAGGGGGATCTCGCCGACGTGCTCTACAAGACCGCGACGGGCGATCTGGAACATGCCGTCATCGGCTGGAAGGAGACCCCCGCCGTGTCGGTGGTCATCGCTTCCGCAGGATACCCCGGCAAGTATGAAAAGGGCCGGATCATCTCCGGTCTCGAAGAAGCCGCCGCCGCGGGCACGGTGGTGTTCCACGCCGGGACCGCCGAAAAGGACGGCAGGATCGTCACCGCGGGCGGACGGGTGCTGGGCGTCTCCGCCACGGGCAGAGACATCGCCGAGGCCATCGCCAACGCCTACCGCGGCGTCGGAAAGATCTCCTTCGAGGGCGCGTATTTCAGAAAGGACATCGGAGCCAAGGCTCTGAAAAAAAGATAGAGAGAAGGCCTGTTTTATGGAAAACGAAAAACTCAAGGTCGGCGTTATCGGCGTCGGCGTCCTCGGACGGCATCACGCCCGTCTTTACGCGCAGAGCCCCAACGCCGAAGTGGTGGGCATTTTCGACGTGCAGCAGGAGGCCGCCCGGGCCGTGGGAGCCGAATTCGGTCTCAAAGTCTGGGAGGACTGGAAGGAACTGGCCGCCAACTGCGACGCCCTGAGCGTGGCCGTGCCCGCCAACTATCACACGCAGGCGACGCTGCCTCTGCTTGAAATGGGCAAACACGTCCTCGTCGAAAAGCCCATCGCCGCCTCGATCAAGGAGGCCGAAATGATGGTCGAAACGGCCAGAAAGCACAACGTGGTCTTCGGCGTGGGACACGTGGAGCGCTTCAATCCGGCCATGGATTTTCTCGAAAAGTACCACGCGGCCACCCGTTTCATTGAGGCTCACCGGCTTGCGAAGTATCCGCCGCCGCGGCCGGGACTGCCCCGCCGCGGGACCGAGGTGAGCGTCGTCCT
>JAFTDL010000215.1 GCA_017454215.1 Lentisphaeria bacterium
ACTGCCGTTGATCCGGGTCGCATACACGATCTTGTTGTCGGTCGACCAGTCGGGGGTGACTGCGTCGGTCCCGATGGCGGGCAGGCGCTGCCTGCCGGTCCCGTCGCGGTTGATGATATAGAGGAGGGGACGGCCCGATTCGTCGCTGACGTAGACGATGCGACTGCTGTCGGGACTCCACGCGGGAGACGCCTCGACCGCGATGCCCCGGGTGAGGCGTTTGGGAACGGGATTTCCGAAGGTGATCACGTAGAGATCGACTTTGTGGTCGGGACTGAGGATCACGGCGAGTCTGCGTCCGTCGGGCGACGGTGCCGCGCCGGTGTTGATGCCGCGGAATCCGCACAGGATGCGGCTTCTGCGGGGCTTGGCGATGGTCGTCTCGACCACGTCGATCCCCGCCCGGTTGTATTTCGAGAAAATCACCGAACGTCCCGTGGAGGACCACGCCGGTTCGACGCAGAAGGTGTTGTAGTTGGTCAGCTGTTCGACGTTTCCGCCGTCGATGTCGCAGGCGTACAGATTGCGCACGCCGGGAGCGGTCGCGGCGCAGAAGACGATCCGCGAACAGCAGAATCCTTTGACTTTGAGCGCCTTGAAACATTTTTCAATAATGGCGTCGGCGGTTTTTGCCGCGAGGGTCCGGGGCGTGTCCCGGTCGAGGGCGATGTTCCATGAGCCCGCCGGCATGCCGCCGAGTTCGACGGTGAGGGTCATGCGGTTTCCGGAAGCGCTGCCTTTGAGCACGTAGTCCGCCTTGGGCGTGCTGACCGGATCGAACCAGCCGCTGGCCTGAAGAAAGGATCTCAGGGCATCGACGAACGCGGGGGGACCGCTGATGTTTCCCGTGTACAGGGTGGGATTGTCCCTGACTGTTTTGATGACCTGGACCGGCGCACCGGCAAGCGGTGAAACCACGGCGGAGGCGAGAACGACAGACAGAATGAAAAAAAAGCGCCGCATTTGTTCGAATTCTCCGTGTTTTTGTTCTGCTTTGCACATTTCTGTGATAAAATGTATCATTTTTCAGTATTTTTTCAATACCTTTTCCAGAGAAGAAAGAAGAATTTTCACATCTTCTCCTGACGTGTCGAAGCCGAAGGATATCCGCAGCCCCGAAAAGGCTTCGGTGCGGCTGTACCCCAGAGCCGTCAGGGCGGGAGAGGGGGTCTTGGTCTCCGAGGCGCATGCGCTGCCGCTGGCGACGATGACGCCCTCCTCGGCCAGCATGCGCACGAGGACCGCGCCCTGATATCCGGGGGCCAGCAGGTGAAGGATGAAGGGAGAGGCGTTTTCCGCGGGGACGGTCGGCCTCAGACCGAGTTTCAGACATCCGGCCCGCAGCATGCCGTTGAGTTCCTCCGTCCTGCGGAGCGTTTCAGTCATGCGGCTCCGTCTCTTTTCCGCAACGTCCGCGCAGGTGAGGATCGCCGCGGGGATCATGCGTCCCGCAAGATACGCTTCGTGCCTCATCTTTTCCGCCCGGGCGCAGAAATCTTCCGCGCCGTCCCACAGGGGATCCACCAGCAGCGCCGCGCAGCCGGGGGCTCCGAATTTGTTCCCCGAGACGGCCAGTATGTCCGCGCAGCGGGGCAGGGGGATCTTGCCCGCCGCCTGCACGGCGTCGAGAAAGCGCACCGCGCCCGGCGTGTGCGAAAAAAGTTCCCCGGGATCCTGAACGATCCCCGTTTCGCTCTGGACGAGATGGAACGCGGCGATGTCCCAGTCGCCTGTTTCGGGAACGAGTTTCCCCGTGCCGCGGTCGCATCCGAACGTATGGACCGATCGTGCCGAGCGCTTCAGGGCGGCGGCAAGGGCCGGATGCTCGAGTTTGCTCGTCACCGCCTTGCCCGGCGTGACGCACGTGCTGAAGATGTTGAGGGCCTCGGTGCCGCTGCCGCACCACAGCACGCGGAGATCCCCCTCTTCCATGAGCGCGCGCGACAGCCGCTGTTCGGCATCCGCGATCAGCTGCCGGAGCCTGCGGCCTTCCTTGTGGCCGGCTTCCTGATTTGCGCCGCACTCCACCAGCATGCGGGCGAAGTGATCCGCAGTTTCCCGGTCGGTCAGCGCCGCCGCCGCATTGTCGAGATAGATCATTTTCGGAACGCGCCCCCTGCGCGGCAAAAAATTTGTCTTTCATAAAAGATAGCAGTCCTGCGTCCGATAATCAATCTTTGCTGTTTGACTTTTTCGGAAAAAGATGTTTTATTATATGGAGTGACGGCACTGCCGGAAACCGCGTACGCGCTTTCGGCGGTCCCGTCCGGAAGGATTTCCCGCCGGCGTCTTTCTTCCGCGGCATGCGGTCGGACGGGCGTGAATTTTTTTTGAGAGGAGTTTCAAAGCGAGATCATGGATAATCCGGTCATTTATTTCGACAACAACGCCACGACCCGGGTCGCGCCGGAAGTGCTGGAGGCGATGCTTCCCTTTTTCTGCGAACGCTACGGCAATCCGTCGAGCATCCACACCTTCGGCGGCAGCGTGGCCGACGACATCGAAGAGGCCCGCCGCCGCGTCGCCTCCCTTTTCGGAGCCTCCTTCCGCGACCGGGACGGCTTCGCCGCCGAGATCATTTTCACCAGCTGCGGGACCGAGGGCGACAATGCCGCGCTCAACGCCGCATTCAATGCCCGTCCCGGCCGGAACAAACTGGTGACGACCGCGGTGGAGCATCCGGCGGTCCTTTCGTGCGCGAAGGAGTTCGAACGGCGGGGACGCGAGGTCGTCCTCATTCCCGTCGACCGGCGCGGCCGGCTCGACATGGCCGCCCTTTCTTCCGCCGTGGATGAGAATACGGCGGTGGTCTCCGTCATGTGGGCCAACAACGAGACCGGGACCATTTTCCCCGTGAAGGAGGCCGCGCAAACAGCCCACGCTTCAGGGGCGCTCTTCCATACCGACGCCGTTCAGGCGGCGGGCAAGGTCCCCCTCGACGTGGACGACTCCTGCATCGATTTTCTGAGCATTTCCGGACACAAGCTCCATGCGCCCAAGGGCGTCGGTGCGCTGTACGTCCGCCGCGGCGTCCGTTTTTCGCCGTTCCTTTTCGGCGGGCACCAGGAACGGGGCCGCCGGGGCGGGACGGAGAACGTCGCTTCCGTGATCGGTCTGGGCAAGGCCTGCGAAATGGCCCTGAACGGACTTGAGACCGAATCCGCCCGTCTGGCGGCTCTGCGGGACCGGCTCGAAGAGAAGATATGCGCCGCGATCCCCGGCGTACACGTCAACGGCGACCTCGACTGCCGTCTGCCCAACACCAGTTCCATAAGTTTCGACGGCATCGAGGGGGAATCCATCCTCATGATGCTCAACATGCACAATATCTGCGCCTCCAGCGGTTCGGCCTGCACCACGGGCAGTCTGGAGCCCTCCCACGTCATGCGGGCCATGGGGATCCCCTACACCTCCGCTCACGGGACGATCCGTTTCAGTCTTTCCGGGTACAACACGCAGGACGAGGTGGATAAGGTGGCCGGAGTCCTGCCGCCGATCATCGCCCGGCTGCGCGGGATCTCACCCTACTGGAAGGACGGGAAATGACGGAACCTGAACAGGGGCGGATCCAATTCCCGTGTCCGTGGGAGATGCGGGTCATCGCCATGGGCGATCAGGCGGAGGCTGTCCGGCGCGCCCTCGTTTCACTGCTCGAACGCGACGGACAGGCTTCCGCCGTCACCGACGGGGCCGCTTCCTCTCAGGGCAGATATGTCGCTTTCCGGGTCACGTTCACCGCTCACGACAGAGGATATCTTGAGGAGTTCAGCCGTTCCGTGTCCTCCGTTCCGGGGGTGAAAATGCTGTTGTAGCGTGACTGCGCCGGAAAATTCGATGTTTTTTCGAAATTTTTCGTATATGGATTTGAAAAACTTCGCTTCGCGTGCTATAATTTACCCAAGCATTTGTATCGAGGGTGTGAAAAAACTTTTTTTCGGAGTTGACGATGAAGATTGCAAATATCATTTTGAGCGTTCTGATCCTCTTGCTTGCGGCGGCCAGCGCCGTGTTTTCGTATTTCCTCTTCGAGAAGCGGAGTCAGTTCGTAACGGGCTGGGCCAAGATGGCTCAGGCGATCAACGCCAGCGCCGCTGAACTCGACAAAGACAGCGGTCTCAAGCCGCTGGCCGAGGAGTTGTCCGTTTCGGCCCTCTCTCACGAGGCCTATTCCTCCCTCGACCAGAAACTGCCCAAGCTGGCCGAGCGCAGCAAACAGATCGTCAACGTCCGCAATGACTTGGCCGACGCGCTGCGCCGGGTCGGGACCGCCGTCAGCATGAAGAATCTGGCCGATGAGAAGGCCATGCGCGGCATCGATACGCATGAGACCGGGCAGAACGCCGTTGTGAACGCCGTCCGTGACACCGTTTCCAGGCGCGACCGCATGTTCGGTTATGTGGCGGCTCTCGCCCGCAATCAGTTCCGTCAGAGCCTCTCCGTCGACAAGATGAAGAATGCCGACCGGAGCGCGCTCAAGCCCCTCGAGGACAGCATCGCCGCCGTCAACCGCCGCAAGGGGACCTACGAGTCCACCTTGAGGAACATCGGCAGAATGGTCGGCGCCGGTTTTGACGCCTCCGAAAGCGGTTACAGCAGGTCCTCCGGCAAGGTCGTCTCCGGGGTCCGCGATCTTCAGGCCCGCATCCGCAAGACCCAGTCCGAACTGGACGCCGCCAAACGCACCATCAAGAATCACGAGCGCACCATCGCCCGCAGGATCGAGGAGATCGCGATGCAGAAAAACGTCATCGCCGAGAAGAACCGTCAGATCAGCAGTTACAAGCGCGCTCTCGGCCGTCCCGCCGACGATTCCGGAGTCGTTCCCTGGAAGGACGGGTCCGACGAAGCCCGCAGCCGTCTGGTCGGCAAGGTCATCGAAGTTCATGACAAATACGGCTACATCGCCGTCGATATCGGCAAGGGCTCCACTGTCGTTCAGGAGATCGGCAACCGCAAACTCGAAGTCAATGCCGGTGTCAAAAAGGGTCTTGATTTCATCGTCGCCCGCGGAGAACTGGCCGGCAAGTCCGATTTCGTCGCCCGGGTGGTCATCGACGAGGTCGGTGATTTCTGCTCCACCGCCAACGTGGCGGCCGGATCCGGACAGATCCGGGTCGGCGACATCGTCTACTGGGCCAAGAGCAAATAGTCTTTCGGGGTGCGCGGAATCATGTTCAACTCCAAAGTTTTCACGATCATCATCGTCGTCACCTTTCTCGCTTTGGGCGCCGCCGTTGCCTTTCAGGTGCTTGAGATGCAGGAGTACAATCTCCTGAATACGCTTCAGGCGCGTTTCTTCCCGTCCAAATGAGGACCGTTTTTCTGCCGTTCTGCGCAGCGGTCCTCGCGGGGGTCTTTCTTTGCGGCTGTACGGAGCGGGAGCGTTCCGGGTACAGCGCGATACCGCAGAATTCCCCCGCCGGATGGGAGGTGCGGCCCTTCGGCGAACTGCGCAACTGATGTTTCCCGCGGACACGTGAAGTGGACGCGGTTTTGTTTTTTTACCAACCGGGGGCGGTGTTTTTCCGCACTTTTCCCATTGAGGTTTTTCCATGCTGGAGAATATCGTCATCAGAGGTGCTTCGCAGCACAATCTCAAAAATCTTTCCGTCACCATTCCGCGGAACAAGCTGGTGGTCATCACGGGACTTTCCGGTTCCGGCAAGAGTTCTCTTGCCTTCGACACGCTCTACGCGGAGGGCCAGCGCCGGTACGTCGAAAGCCTGTCGTCCTACGCCCGGCAGTTTCTGGACCGGCTCCAGAAGCCCAAGGTGGAACACATCGAGGGACTCTCGCCCGCCATCGCCATCGAGCAGCGCAGTGCGGGGGGAACGCCCCGCTCCACCGTCGCCACGGTGACGGAGATCTACGATTATCTGCGTCTTCTCTACGCCCATGTCGGACTGCCCCACTGTCCGCACTGCGGCAAAGTGCTTGTTTCCCAGTCGGCCGAATCCATCGTCCGGCAGCTCGAGGCTCTGCCCGGGGGACGGAAACTTTCTCTGCTGGCTCCCGTGGTGTCGGGCCGCAAGGGGGAACACCGGGATGTTCTCGACGACCTGCGGGGCGACGGGTTCGTCCGTGCGCGGATCGACGGCAGAATGGTCATGCTCGAAGACGATTTTCCTCTTCCGGCGAAAAATGTGCGGCACACCATCGAAGCGGTGGTGGACCGTCTCGTCACGGGAAAGATCGACAGAACGCGGTTGACTGATTCCGTGGAGACGGCCCTGCGCAAGGGCGACGGCGTTCTGACCGCCCTTGTCGAGGAGCCGGGGCATGAGGCGGAAGAGGTGAAGTTCTGCGAGCATCTTGCCTGTCTTGACTGCGGTGTTTCCTTCGGCAGGCTCCAGCCGCGGAATTTTTCGTTCAACTCTCCCTACGGCGCCTGTCCCGCCTGCAACGGGCTGGGCGTCCAGCAGTACATGGATCCCGAAAAAGTCGTTCCCGACAGGTCGAAGTCCATCAGAAACGGCGCGATCCCCAACTGGCGGCGGGGACCGCGGCACCTGATCATCTATTACAACATGCTGCTGCGGAAACTGGCGGAACAGCTGAACGAGCCGGATATGCTCACCACCCCTTTCGGAAAACTTCCGGAGAAAACGCAGAAGATCATTCTGGAGGGGACCGGCGACGAGCCGCTGGAGTTCGATTATTACATGCACGGACGCAAATTTCACTGGTGCAAACCCTTCGAGGGCGTGCTGGAAAATCTGCGCCGCCGCGTCGCCGAAACGGAATCCGACTCCGTTCGCGAGCGCCTGAGCAGCTGCTTGAGTCCCCGGGAGTGTCCCGTCTGTCACGGGGCGAGGCTCAATCCGATGAGCCTGGCCGTGACCGTCGGCGGATTGAGCATAGACCGCTTCAACGCGCTCTCCGTCGAGAACGCTCTGAAATTCGTTTTGGGGATCGAACTCAACGATGAACAGCGTCTGGTCGCGGCGGAGATTTTGAAGGAGGTCTCCAGCCGGCTGCGTTTTCTGCGCGATGTGGGACTGCACTACCTGACCCTTGACCGGGTGAGTTCCACACTTTCCGGCGGCGAGGCCCAGCGCATCCGTCTGGCCACCCAGCTGGGCTGCGGACTGGTGGGGGTGCTTTACATTCTCGACGAACCCTCCATCGGACTTCACCAGCGGGACAACGACAAACTTCTCGACGCGCTGGAAAAACTCCGCGACGTGGGCAACACGGTGCTGGTCGTCGAACACGATCTGGACACGATCCGCCGGGCGGATCACGTGCTCGACATCGGACCGCTGGCAGGACGGCACGGCGGTGAGCTCGTCGCCGCCGGGCGTCCGGAAGAACTGCCCTCCTTTCCCCGTTCCCTCACCGGAGACTTTCTGGCCGGACGGCGCAGGATCGAGCTGCCCGAAAAACGTTTTCCCGGCAACGGAAAGTTCATCCGGATCCGGGGCGCGCGTCTCAACAATCTCAAGAAGATCGACGTGGATATCCCGCTGGGCACGTTCTGCTGCGTAACCGGCGTTTCCGGTTCGGGAAAGAGTTCCCTCATCAACGGCACTCTGGTGCGGGCGCTCAACCGGGAGTGCAACAGGGTCGAGGATCTGCCCCCCGGACCCTGCGACCGCATCGAGGGGCTGGAACACGTGGACAAGGCCATCGTCATCGACCAGAGTCCCATCGGCCGGACGCCCCGGTCGAATCCCGCCACGTACACAGATGCTTTCGCCGCGGTGCGCAAACTTTTCTCCGAACTGCCGGAGTCGAAAGTGCGGGGTTACGGTCCCGGACGGTTCAGTTTCAACGTCAAGGGCGGCCGCTGCGAGGAGTGCAGGGGCGACGGCATAAAGAAGATCGAAATGCAGTTCCTCTCGGACGTCTACGTCGTCTGCTCCGCCTGCGGGGGAAAACGTTTCAATTCCGAGACGCTGACGGTCCACTACAAGAAGCACAGCATTGCGGACGTCCTCGACATGACCGTCGATCAGGCGGTGGAACTCTTTTCGCCGCTGACCGGACTGGCCAGAAAATTCCGCACGCTGCAGGAGGTGGGACTGGGGTACATCACCCTCGGACAGCCCGCCACCACCCTGTCCGGCGGCGAGGCCCAGCGGGTGAAGCTGGCCGCCGAACTGGCCCGCGTGCCCC
>JAFTDL010000216.1 GCA_017454215.1 Lentisphaeria bacterium
GCCAGCGCCCCGCCCGGGATCAGAACGGGTCTTATTTTCGCAAAACTGGTGTCCAGTCCGCCCGAGAAAAGGATGAAGCACATGGCCACGGTCCCGGCGACGCTGATCCGGCTGAACTCCAGATCGTCGGGAACGTGCTCCTTGCCGACGAGCATGCCCACCAGCAGAAAGATCAGCAGGATGGGCACGTTGAAGCGGCTGGAGAGTTTGTTGGAAAACGCTCCGATGAGCAGCAGCACCGCCACGGCGGAAAAAACGACGCTTATCTCAGGCATGGGAACTTGCGGGGAACGGGAAACAGTCTTTCAGCGGACGGTGGGCCTTCCTCACTTCGCGGCCCGGTCGATGGCGCGGGCGGCCTTGCGGTAGCTCTCCCACAGGGGATCCCTGCCGTCGGACGACTGCGCGCGCAAAATCGAGATCACCCCCGTGACGCCCCGGGGACGGTTGTCGAGGCGCTTGACCGAACCGTCGGTGAAGCCGACGACCACGGCCCCCTTGGCGGGCTTGGAGATGAAGAGCGGGAACACGCCCTTGCCGCGGGCGCTGTTGGCTTCGGTGCCGAACCAGGCGATGGAAAGCTCCTTTTCGGTGATGTTCGTCCGGCCCGCCGCAAGTCCGAGAGAAGCGGGATCGGCCAGTTTCTTTGCGAGAAGTTCGTTCACGCCCTTTGCGCCCGTGGGGGGATAGGTCTCCAGCTTCGCGACGGCGGCGGAGAACTGTTTGGCCCGGTCGAGGGCGTCGGGGGCCGCCGGTTTGGGGGACGCGGGTCTGTCGTCGTCGGGGAGGGCGGCACGGGACTTCTCGGCCTGCCCGGCGACGTTTCTCGCTTTCTGCAGGGCCCTGCCGTAAACGCTTCCGGCGGCGGAGACTGACAGCGGCAGGACCAGACTTGCGACGGACAGCACAACGATCTTTTTCAGCATGATTATTTTCCTTTCTTCCGTAAATGATCCGAAACTTTCTGCAGCATGACGTCCAGCACCTCCGGTTTTTCCGGCAGCAGGGCGCGAAGCCGCTCCATATAACCTCTCCTGAGAAATTCCCGGCACGTCCACCCGAAATTGAGGTCGAAGCCCCAGGCGAACTTGGCCGCGAGAAAATCCAGACTGCTTTCGAGTTCCCGATGGGCCGGGGACCGCCCCGCAAGGACCGCGTCGCGCACCCGCGCGCTCAGCGCCCCGTTGTCGGGAAGTCCGTATACAATAGCAGGATTCCCGGGATTTTTCAAGTATTCCAGAAGGATGCCCATGATGTCGGTCTTGTCGGCGTCGCGGACGGCCAGCAGGATCTTTTTTGCCGCGGGGGGCAGATCCGGCGGGATCTCGAGCTTGTTGTGAAAGCGTACGGCGCAGAGAACGGCGTTCTGTTCATCACCGGGAAGATCCGCAAGCAGTCCCCGCTCGCGGACGAGCTCGAAGGACCTCTCCCCGTGGTCGTAAGTCACGGCGTCGTTGAAGCTCCGGAAACGGCGGTACTGCTCGAAACGGCTGAGATCGTGAAAGAGCGCGGCCGGCATCAGGAGTTCCGTTTCGCGGGAGGAAAAGTTTTCGGCCTGCGCCAGAGAGGCTGCAAGCCGCACCACCCGCAGGGTGTGGTCGCGCTTGAGTTCCAGATTTCTCCGCACGTCGGCGTCCCCGGTCCCGAACGGGCCGGCACAGCGCAGAAAATACTTTTTGAGGGCTTCCTGTTCCATAGTGAAACAAAATATAATCGCACAAAAGGTCCAATGCAACTTGCAGAGACGGGGATTTTGCATTAATTTATAACAGGAGCCGTTCTTTCCTTCCGGGAGGCGGAGGGCGCGGAAACGGAAAAATTTTTATGCACACGTTCAAACTGAAGCCCGAGGATCTCGAACAGTATTTCCTCGATCTCATGGCGGGCCGCCGCCGCGGCGCCTGGGACCGGGTGATGGTGGCGCTGCTTTTTGCCGCGTCGCGCTTCTACCGCATGGGCATACAGTTCCGCAACTGGATGTACGACAAACGGGTGATCCGCAATCACGCGCTGGGGTGTCTCGTGGTCAGCATCGGCAATTTGAGCTGCGGCGGAACGGGCAAGACCCC
>JAFTDL010000217.1 GCA_017454215.1 Lentisphaeria bacterium
AAAAGCGGAGTGTTTTGAGCAGAGCTTTGCGGGGCGCCGACCGCGAAAGACGGGGGCGGCCCGCTACCCGTCTGCGCGATACGGGCCGGACCTTTCACCGGCCCGCGCGGGGAACAGAGCCTCCCGCGAAGGAATGGGCGCTCGGGGGAACAGGGCGGTTTTTTTGGCAGGACCGCTTGAAAAATCCTGCGTTAATGCTATTTTAACTGACGCACGGGCCGGAGTGGCGGAATGGCAGAAGCGCTAGACTAAAAATCTGGTACTCCTAGAGTGTGTGGGTTCAAGTCCCACCTCCGGTACCATCCTTAAGTTCGAAGGGAGCCCAGACCTTTCATCGACCTTGACGCGGCCATGGCGGCCGATCCCCCGAAGGACAAAATTTCCCGTGTCCGGGAAAGACGTGCCCCCCCTCCGGAGAGATCCGCAATGCCGGAACGCCCGTCCCGTTTTCAGCCGGGACAGAAAATTCTTTTGGCATGCCGCGATCCGGACGCCGCTGACGCCGTCATGTCCGACGGCGTTCCCGGGAACGCCGGATCTTCCCTCATCGGCCGGATGCGGGGAACAGGGCGAACGGGATCCTCCGCATCTTTTCGAACAGTCTTATTTTCTGTCGCGGGGAGAAGCGGGAACGAGGCTCTCGACCCACTCCCTCAGGCCGGACGCGGGAGCGCCGGGAGGGGGAGCGCCCTGCTCTTTGCGGGAACGTTTCTTTTCGGCGGCGGGAGAAGAGGTTTCTCCCCGGTCGTCGGGATGGATCTTCACCCCGGCGCGGCGGGCGTTTTTGAGGACGTTCCGGGCGTCTTCCGGAAAGAGGCTCACGAGAGAATGGTGCTCGAAACAGTCGATCCTGCCCACGCGGGTCTTTCTGACGCGGGCGATGCGCCACAGAAGGTCGCGCATCTTGACCGCGCCGCAGGAATCGGCCTTGCCGACGCCCACGAAAAGTCTGACGAGACCGGGCGGTTCCGGTCCTTCCTCCCACGCTTTGCGGGAGTTCTTGCGCTGACGGGGCGCCCCGATCCCGGGATAGCGTTCCGGATCCAGTTCGTTCCCGAAGACGGTCGCGAGCACGGCGGCCAGAGTTTCGCAGGGAGAAGGCCCCCGGGCCAGCAGTTCTTCGGCGAAGGGGCGGAACGAAACGTGTTTCCTCGCTTCCGCCGCCTCCGCGATCCGGGCGGCAAAGCGGGCCTTTTTGGAGTCGATGATCTCGTTTCCGGCGGGCGGTTCCCGGCGGGCGACGGGGACCTTCACCGTATCGCGGATCTGCTTGAAGCGGTGCATTTCGCCCGGCGTGACGAAGGTGACGGCCTGACCCTTTTTTCCGGCCCGTCCGGTGCGGCCGATGCGGTGGATGTAGATGTCGGGATCGCGGGGCAGGGCGTAATTGATGACGCAGTCCAGGTCGCTGATGTCGATGCCCCGGGCGGCCACGTCGGTGGCGAGAAGGACCGGAAAACGGTGGGCTTTGAAGCGGTTGATGATCCGTGTCCGCTGTCCCTGGGCGATGTCGCCGTGGAGCGCTTCGATGTTGTACCCGGAAGAGGTGAGTTTTTCGGCCAGTTCGTCCACGTCGGCTTTGGTGCGGCAGAAAACGAGGACGCTCCGGGCCGGATCGAGATCGAGAAAGCGCATGAGCGCAGCGGGTTTGTCCTCTCTTTTCACCTCGCAGTAAAACTGTTCGGTAAGGTCCGTGCAGGGCTCGTCGTCCGTTTCGGCGCGGACGACCTCGAAATCGCGCATGAACTTCTCCGCGACGGAACGGATCGCGTCGGGGATGGTGGCCGAAAACATCAGCGTCCGTTTTCCGGCCGGAGTTTGTGAGAGAATGGCCTCGATGTCCTCGATGAATCCCATGTCGAGCATTTCGTCGGCTTCGTCGAGAACGGCGAAACGGATCCTCTCCAGTTTGAGGTCGCCCCGCTTCAGAAGGTCGAGGATCCGTCCCGGCGTGCCCACGGCGATGTCGGTCCCGCGGGCGAGTTTGCGCTGCTGTATTTCGATGGGTTCGCCGCCGTAGAAGGGGGTGGTGCGCAGACCGCTTGCGCCCGCGAGGGAGGTGATCTCGGAAGCGATCTGCTGGCACAGTTCCCGGGTGGGGGCGAGGATGAGGCACTGCACGGCGGGACCCCGGCGGAGCGTTTCGAGGATCGGCAGCGCAAAGGCCGCCGTTTTGCCCGTGCCGGTGCGGGCCTGTCCGATGAGGTCGCGATTTCCCGTCAGCAGCCGGGGAATGACCAGTTTCTGAATGTCCGTGGGTTCGGTGAAGCCCTTGCCGCGCAGGGCGTCCAGAAGCGTTTCCGACAGGCCGAGGGCGCGGAAATCCGCCGAAGTGACGCCGTTTTCTGCAGCGGCGTCCGAAATATCCGTCATGATGAGATCCTTTCCGCGCCGGTGCCGCCGTCTTCGGCGGGACTTGCGCTCTCCGCATAATATACACCCGGTTTGCGGGAATAAAAAATTTTCGCGGTAATTTTCGCTTTCGGGATTTGACAAATGGCCGTTGGCGGCATAAAGTATGACGGCGCAATTTGCCGTGAAACGCAATTCAGGGAGAAAATTCTTATGAAACATTTCGCATCGCTCCGCCGCTTCACGCTTGTGGAGTTGCTCATCGTCGTCGGCATCATCGCCGTTCTGGCCGGACTGGTCCTGCCCGCCGTCATCGGCGGCATCCAGCAGGGAAAGATCACTCAGGCCAAATCCGATCTGGCCGCCATCATGATGGCCCTCAAGGGCGTCGAAGGCACCTACGGCAAGATGGTGAAACTCACCAGCGGCAGCAGTTACAGTTTCAACAGTCAGAGCGTGTCGGCCGCCAACAACGTGATCACACTCGGGGGGGCTTCCAATCTGGATGCGTACAACGCCTTCATCGCCGAACTGAGCGTGCCCGGGAATTCCGGTCTGACGGCCGCCAATCTCAACATCAACAAGCGGAAGATCAAATTTTTGGAGCCCAAGGCCTCCTTCGATCCGACGGCTTCCTACGCTTCCACTTCAAGTCCCGACAACGTTTCCCAACTCTGGCGCGATCCGTGGGGTACCCCGTACAAGATCCTCATCAACGTGAACGGCGAAGACAGCATTCAGGTCAACACCAATAAGACCGTGGCCGTCAAAGCCGCCGGATACTCCTTCGGGCCCAACGGCGCCGACGACAGCGGCTGCAATGCGAAACTGGATGTCTGCATCGGTTCCGGGACCCACAAGCTCCACGACGACGTCACCAGCTGGGATTGATATGACGGAAACCCCTCCCGAAGCGCCCGTCCTGACCGTCAGCGACGCCAACCGGGCCGTGCGCGACGTGGTGGAGGGCAGTTTCGGCCCCTTCTGGCTCACCGGCGAGGTGGGGAGCATGATCCTCCACCGCTCGGGACACGCCTATTTCACCCTCAAGGACGCCCGAACCCAGATCAAGGCGTGCTTTTTCGGCGGCGTCAGCACCTGCCGTCAGCTCAACGTGGAGAACGGCAGTCTCATCGAGGCTTTCGGCCAGCTCACCGTCTACGAGGCAAGAGGCGAATACCAGTTCAGCGCCCGCACAATGCGCCTTGCGGGCGTGGGAAAACTTCAGCAGCAGTTCGAGGCCGTCAAGGCGAAGCTCGAAGCAGAGGGATTGTTCTCGCTCGACCGCAAGAAGCCCATCCCGCTGCTGCCCCGGCGCATCGGCGTGGTGACCAGTCCCTCCGGGGCCGCCATCAGGGACTTTCTGCAGATCATCGGCCGCCGCTTCCCCAACGTCACCATAAGAATTTATCCCTGTCTCGTTCAGGGCGAGGAGGCCGCCCGTCAGGTCGCCGCGGGCGTGGAGTTCTTCAACCGCACCGACGGCTGCGACGTCATCGTCGTCACCCGCGGCGGCGGCAGCATGGAGGATTTGTGGTGCTTCAACGACTAAGCCCTCGCCCGCACCGTGGCCGCAAGCGTCATCCCCGTCATCAGCGCCGTGGGGCACGAACGGGACTTCACCATCTGCGATTTCGCCGCGGACTTGCGGGCCCCCACCCCCTCCGCGGCGGCGGAACTGGTCATTTCGCACCACGAAGAACTTTTCAACCGCATGCGCCGCGCCGAGCAGGGACTGCGCCAGTCCGTTTCCCTCGTCTCCGCCCGCTGCCGCTCCCGGGTGGAACAGGCGCTGGCTTCTCTCAACCGCCACGCGCCCGGCCGCACCCTTCAGCTCCGGGCCCAGAGGATCGACGAACTGGAAATGCGCCTTCTCCATGCCGTCAGGACCGCTGCCGCCGACCGCCGCGCGAAACTGGAACGGTTGTCCGCTTCCCTGCTCGCCCGGGATCCCGCAAAACTGCTGGAACGGGGCTACGCCCTCGTTTTCGATCCCGCCACGGGACTGCCCGTCACCACCTCGCACGTCCCTCCTGAAACGCGTCTTGATCTGCGTTTCGCCGACGGCAGACTCCCCGTTCGCACCCTGAAGGAATAGCGTTCCGGAGGGAAAGAGAAACTTTTTTTTTGCGGCGACTTGCAATTTGCAGAATGACGGGGTATATTCCTTTTCTGTCAAATTGCGCGCGCAATTAAATCGTAACAGGAGCCGTTTTCATGGTACGCAGTCAGGATATCGCCCGGATCGTCGGCGTGTCGCGTCAGGCCGTTTCGGCGGCGCTGAACGGACACGGCAGCAGTTCGGTTTCGGCGGAGAAGCGCGCCCAGATAAAGAGGGTCGCCCGGGAACTCAACT
Organism: Lentisphaeria bacterium; assembly: GCA_017454215.1. GTDB lineage: Bacteria > Verrucomicrobiota > Lentisphaeria > Victivallales > Victivallaceae > UBA1784. Next base: position 4,709 of record JAFTDL010000217.1, read on the forward strand.
ACCGGCCGAACCACCAGGCGCGGGCTCTGGCCCGGGGCGGCACCCGGGTGATCGGTTTCGCTTTCGAGACCGTTCACGGTTTCATGCACTCGCCGATCTACCCGCGTTTCATCGGCTCCCTGCTGGCTCATCTGGCGGAAAGAGGCTACGAACTGTCTCTTCTGCCTGTTCCGCTGGGAGAGGAGTCGCGCCTGCCCGATATCCTCGGTTCCGGCCGGGTGGACGGCGTCATCTGCCACACGGACAGATTCATCGGTCCTGTGGGAAAGGATGTCGCGGGCCGCGTGGTCACCTTCGCCGAAACCAGCGCCCCCGCCGAAACCATCGCCGATCTCAGGATCGACGGCGAGGCGGGCATCGCCGAACTGGCCGCCCATCTGCGGAACGCCGGACATACCCGCGTCGCCTACGTGGGAAAGGCCGGCTCCCGTCTGGAACAGCACCGGAAAGTGTTTGCCGAAATGGACTTTCCCCTCGCCGAAGAACTGATCTTTGCCGGAAACGCCTACCGCAACGATCCCGGAGATTCCCTCGTCTGCTTCGAGGAGACGCTCCGCAACTGGGAGAAGCTCCGCCGCTGCACGGCCGTCGTTTTCAACAACGACTTTTTCGCCATGGGCGGCTGCACCGCGCTGAAACTCAAGGGCGTCGTGCCCGGACGCGACATCGCCGTGGCCGGTCACGACGATCTCGAGGAGTGCGGCACCCCCTTCCTCACCACCACCACCGCGCCTTACGATATCCTGGCGCAGCGCTGCGCGGAGCGTCTCTGCGCACAGCTCGCCGGGGAGCCGCCGTCTTCCGCCGCCTGCGAAAAGATCCCCAACCGCCTCGTCGTGAGAGAAAGCACCGCGGCTTTCGGTGCGAATAAGGAGTTCAAAGAGCCATGACCGATATTTACGCACAGATCATCTCCTTCGACTGGGAGCGGGCGCTTCTTGCGTATGACCTGAACGCTCCCGGATTCGTCGAGGCCGAGATCAGGGAGACGGGGAAGACCGTCAAGTCCGTCGAGGCCTGCGGCACGGGGAGGCTCGTCCTCGAAAACCTGCCTGCGGGAACTTTTCTTCACGTGACATTCCGTCATCCCGGCGGGGAAAAGGAGCTTGTCTTCACCGCCCTGCCGCCGCCGGAAGGGGAAATGACGGGGCAGTTCGCCCTGATCGCCGATCCCCACATCTCGACGAAGGACGAGAACCGCAAGGGGCGGTTTTTCATCGAATCGGCCTCCCTCGTGCGCGACGCCCTCGAGCGCTGCGCCGGACTCGGGATCGCCTGCACCCTGTGGCCGGGCGACATCACCAACGCAGGGCTCCCCGGCGAATACGCTCTTGCGGCGAAGGTGCTGAAGGCTCTCCCGACGCCGCCCCTCCTCGTTCCCGGCAATCACGATCACGATCCCGGGGCGTGGAAGAGCACTTTCGGTCCGCGGCGGGGCGTGTACCCGCTGCCCGGCGGGGGAAGCGTCGTCGCCGTCGACACCTCGGATCAGCTTCTTCATGAAGACGACGCAAAAGTGCTGCGGGACGTCCTCCGGCGCGACGGCAAAGTGACGGTGATGACCCATTACCAGTTTTTCCCCTCGTCCGACATCACCCACGTGCCCCCCGAAAAGACCATGCCCCTCAACATCGCCGATCACGCCGCCCTGCTGGAGGAAATATGCCGGACGCCCTCGGTCGTCTGGGCGGGGCATCAGAACATCCTCTCGGTGACCCGGGCGGGACGGGCCGTTCAGATCAATCTGCCCCAGATCCCCCAGTATTCCTGCGGCTGGCTCCGGGTGAGAAGATTTTCCAACGGCGATTATTACACTTTCGAACCCGTTTCAAGCGAGGTGCTGCGCCAGTGGTCGCGCAAGGCCGGGGAGGAGGCCGCTTCCTTCTACGGCGAACCCCAGTGGCGGGGCGCTTACAGGTGCGGGAAATTCCCGCAGAGCGGCAATTTCTTTATCGGCAGGGAGGCATGATGGATGTACTGAATGAAGTTTCGCTGAGCACCAGTGTTTTCGGTTCGGAAAAACAGCCGGACGATCTGCTGCGTTTTCTCGACATCACCAGGGAGGCGGGGTATGGATATGTGGAGCTGTCGCGCAAACAGTTCGATCTGTCTCCGCGGGCATCGGCGATCCGCGATACGGGCGTTTCGGTGTGGTCCGTGCACGGTTGTCTCGGCGGCGACGCCTTCTCGTGCGACGAAAGCGTGCGCCGGGCGGCGGTGGAAAAGGAGATCGCCCGCATCGGGGACGCGGCGGCCTTCGGACGGGTCCCTGTGGTGGAGCATTATCTCTACCGCCAGCTGGATCCCGTGTACGGCGGAAATTTCCGCCGCAGCATCGAGGAACTCTATGCCGCAAGTCATGAGGCGGGGGTGATCCTCACCATCGAAACCGTGCCCTACAAGCCCAAGATCAACGAGCGCTACGCCGACAGCGCCGAGGTGGCGGCCTTCGTACGCTCCTTCGGCGCGGAGGATCTGCGGGTCACCATCGACATCAACCACTCGAATCTGCACGAGGACCTGATGAAAGTCTGCGCCAACTGCCGGGGACTCATCGCCAATGTCCACATGTCGGACAACCACGGCGAGTGGGAGGATCACCTGCCGCCCGGGGAGGGGATCATCGACTTCCCCGCCGTCTTTGCCGCACTGCGCGAAAACGGCTATGCCGGACCGGCCAATCTGGAAATGCACGCAGGTTCCCGTCCCGTCACCGCCGAATGGCTCGCGGATATCCGCAGGTACGTCGAAGATATTCTTTTCACCGGCAAACCATTATGAAGACACGGAGGTCCATCATGTTTCACGGCAATCGGTCATTGGTCGAAATGTCGCCCCGTCGTCACCCCGTCCGCCGCTTTACGCTGATAGAGCTGCTGGTGGTGATCGCCATCATCGCCATTCTTGCGGCGATGCTCATGCCCGCGCTCCAGCAGGCGCGGGAGGCGGCGCGGCGGTCGGATTGTCTGGCGAATCTTTCGCAGTGCGGCAAGGGACTGCATTTCTACGCCGACGACAACAGAAACTGGATGCCGGCCATGTACTCCACGCGTCCGGCGCCGGATGCGGCGGCGCGGACCCATATGACCAATCTTTACGGAGCGCTGGCCTCGTACATCAAATCGTCGGGAAGCGGCACCTATGGCGGCAACCCGCTCACGTACAGGATCTTCCGTTGCGAGACGGCCCAGCTCCGCACGCGGGTGCAGTTCGGTGAGGATTATTACAAGCAAGTCCTGCAGGACGGTTCCTATGTGTACAACGACTTCTTCAGCAATCTGCCGCTTTCTCGCGACGTCTACACGAATTCCGGCGGAAACGCGGCCAAGGAGCTTCCCGTGCCGTTCATGCGCCTCCAGCGACCCGGGGCCTGCGCCGCCATGGCCGACGGCACCACCGCCCGGTCCCATCTGGGCGGCGGCAGCGAACTGCTCTGCCATCCGCAGGAATCGGCCAATCTGCTGTTTTTCGACGGCCACACCGGCAGCACGTCGAAAGTGCTCTACGTCGTCGGACTGAAAAACGCCACGATCGAAAACGTGACGGTCATTCTGAGCGGAAATCCCGCGAGTTTGCCGTAAGCGGGGGGAATATCCATGAAGACGACGGCGGTTCTGTTGGTTGCGGCGGCGGCGGTTCTGGCCGCGGCCAACGATTTTCCCAACAGCTCCTTCGAGCACGATGTGCTCCCGGTGTGGAACAGGATGCCCGATCAGGAGGTGATGGATCCCGGTTCGGAACACACGTACAGCGCGGACTGCGTTTCCGGCAGACGTTCGCTCCGGCTGGCGGGAAAAAAGGCGGTTTTTGCCTGCGAATCCGGCGCGGAGTTTGCCAAAGGCAGGGGTGTGTTCGCCCTTTTCATGAAATCCCCCCGCGGGGCGCGGGTGAAAGTCCGGGCGGTGTTCTACGCCGACACTTACAATACCGCGGCGGTGGAAAGGACCTTTGCCGTCACGGACGCGTGGAAGCGCTTCCAGTTGCGCATCGGTCTGCCCTTCGGCAGATACGGCCGCGCCGGAGTCGTCGGTCCCGTCCGGATCGAGATCGATCCGGGCAGGGGGGAAGTGCTGATCGACGACTGCGTGCTTTCGGGCGAAAAAACGGCTCCGGCATACACGCCGGGACCCGCGGGCGGCGTCCCCGAAAAGGAGATGAAACTGCCGGAATACCTTCCTCTGCCGTCCGAAGACTCTTTCGCAAGGGGGCAATGCGGCGATGACGTCCGGGAGTTCCGTCTCTTTCCCGGTTCCGCCGGTGCGGAAAAGAACGTTCCCGCGACCGGCGTCATGCTCTTTCCCCGGTCGAAGGTCTTCTTCAATTCGGGCAGTTTCGCGCTCTGTGACGGGCAGAAGAAGCTCGCCGCCGCCTTCACCCCCGTCGCGGCGTGGCCGCAGGACGGCTCTCTGGCTTCTCTCAGAGTGGATCTCATCGCCGACACCGCAGAGACGCCCGGAACGCTCACTTTGCGTTTCACGCCCGGTGAGAAGCCCGCCGGAAAGAAGATCCGGCTTCCGGAAAACGGTGTTTTCACTTTCGGAGGCGTCACGGTCAACCTCAAGAACTCCGGGCTGTGGGAGAAAAACGGTCCCCTCGGGCCCGCGGTGCTCGAAGGCCGGGATCTCGCCGGAAAAAGTTATTCTTTCCGCTGTGACGAAAACGTTCTCGAGGTCGCCAATGACGTCACCGCGACCCTGCTGCGCCGGGGGAAGATGGTCTCGTCCGACGGACTTGCGCTCGGCGCGGCCGACGTGCGGCTGACGGTCGACCGCGCCCGTCCGGGTGCGAAACTCGAGATCGCCCTGGCCAACACGTCGGACAAATTTATCCTCATCAAAAACCTCTTCTGGAAGTGCGCCGACAACAACAGCCGCGAAGCCGGAAAACTTGCGGTCTTCGGGGATCACCGCAAAAAGACCATCACCTTTTTCGAGGAAAGGAACGGCAGGAAGACCCGCCGCCGCCTGAAACCGGGGACGCCCGCAGACCTGCCCGGCTTCACCCTGCGGGGAAAGAACGGGCGCACGCTCCACGTTTTCGACGGCGCGGCCGCCTTCCCCTCCGAGCTTGAGATCGCGCCCGGCGTGCTTCGCGGGGCGCTGTGGCCCGATTCGGCCAGGGTGCTGTCTCTGGCGCCGGGACTGACGCTGTGCAAAAGATTTCTGATCTCTCCCGTCCCCGTCGCGGGCGATCCGGACCGGAGCGCCGCGGTCATGCCGGGAAAAAAGGAATTCGCCTCTTCCGAGGTGCTGATCCCCGTATCCGCCGCCGATCCCGAACGCTTCCCCTTTTTCGAAAACCGGCTCAGGAACAGTCTGGGGAGATTTTCCCCCGGGGAGATCGCCGGAAATTTCTGCTTCGGGCAGTTCAACTTCGGCGACCATCAGGGCGACGGCGGCTGGGCCAATCTGGAGTCCTTCGAGGACTACGTGCTCTATCACCGGGCCATGCGGGCCGGGGATCCCCGGCTTTTCCGTCTGGCCATGACCGCCACGCGCCACTACATCGATGTGGACACCGACATCCGCACGGCCCTTCCTCATGTGCATTGCGCCAATCATGTCGTCAGCGGGACACCCTTCGGACACGCGTGGATCCCCGGCGCCATCGGCGCGTATCTGCTTTCGGGCGACCCCGCCGTCTACCAGAAGGCGCGGAGAATGTTCAACGCCTGCCTCGCCCTGCCGGTCAGGACCCCCGAGATCCAGCAGGGGCGGAACTTCGGCTTCTTTCTGCTGACCCTCGCCGAAGGCTATGCCGTTTTCAACGACAACCGGGCGGTCGGGCGCTACATGACCCAGCTCAAGTACCAGATTGATCGGTATGCCAAGGGCAAACTCACCGCGGCGGACAGACTTCTGCAGCGGACCGACATCCCCCGGCAGAACAGTCTCTTTTACGTGAGAAACTCCGGACTGGTCCCCTTTCACTGCTGGTACGGATTGACGGCCTTTCTCAAGATGTACGAACTTTCTCCCGACCCCCTCATCAGAACGGTGCTCGACAGGGAGTTCGCCAACATCATGAATCTGGAAATGACCTACCGCCCCCAGCTGGAGACCCACTGGCCGGGACTGCCCGCCGAAAAGATGTTTCCCGCCATCGCCACCGATTATCTCCTCGGCCGCGGCGCGTTTTTCTATCCCGTGCTGGCCCGGTACGCCCGGCTCACCGGAAAAAAGGAGTTCCGCGATCTGGCCGTCGATACGCTCTACTGCGGCCTTCTCGCCGCCCGCAGCGCCGGGACCGTTCAGGATGTCTTCATGGCCTCCGCCCTGACCGGTCTGCCGCATGATTTCGACGAAAAGGCGCAGATCGCAAAAATGAAAGATCTGCTCTGGAACGGGGCCGCGCCGGAACTGGCCGACGGCGGATTCTCGGACACGATCTCCTACCGCGATCTGGTGATCCCCGAAAACGGCATCGGAAAACCCGTGTATCCGGCATGGGCCCTCGACAAGCCCTATCCGAAACACTGGCACTTCATCGAGGGCAAGCAGATCATCAGTTCGAACTCCATGACCTTGCGCGGATATTTTTACACTCTCGACGACAAGGAATTCGGGGAAGCGCCCCCCTCGCTGCGGCTGGATCTCGCCGCAAAGCCCTTTTTCAACGGCGGCAACCTCACCAGTGCCAAGTTCCGCCTGATGCCCGGAGAGTGGGAGTATTCCCTTGCCGTCAAAATGTCCGGCGGAGCGAAACTCACCCGGGTGGGTCTGCGCATCCTGCCCTTCGGCAAAACGCCGTCGCGCATCGGCGTCGCCATCACTGCGGGCGGTCAGGTCACCGCGGACGACTCCGCGGACCGGGAACCGGCCATTTCGAACGTCGTGTGGCGCGACGCCGGCAAGCCGGGCTGGAAAAAACTCTCATTCCGCTTCCGCGTCAGGGACAAAGCGCTGGGGATATACCGGATCGTCTACAAGATGCAGTCCAAGGTGCAGACCGCCCATATTCATCTGGACGACGCCCGGGTCCGCCGGATCGGCGACTGAAAAACCGCTGCCCCAAAACGTTCCGCTTTTCTCGAAAGGAAAGGGGGCCCGGGGGAAGGGCAAACCTCATTTAACGGGGTAAAGA
>JAFTDL010000025.1 GCA_017454215.1 Lentisphaeria bacterium
CCCCCCCCCCCCCCCCACTTCCCCCCCTATTTTTTCTGAGAAGCGAGTTTTTTGAGGACGATCTGGACGGGGGAGGCGTCACCGGGGGACTCCATGGCTTCGAAGAGGAGTTCGCAGGCGGTTCTGTAATCGACGTGTCCCAGATCGGAGATGAGGCGCGCGGCGCGGTCGATGAGTTTCTTGTTGGTGGGGGCGACGAAGCTCATACAGTTGCCGGAGACGCGTCCGAGTCTGACCATGGTCCCGGTGGAGAGGGTATTGAAAAAGAGTTTGACGGCCAGATGGCGCATGAGGAAAAGCGGGGAGGCGGGGATGTCGAAGGAAAAGATCATTTTTTCCCGGCGGGGGAAGGAAACGGCCTGTTTCCCGAAAGCCTCTGCGAGGCATTTTTCGTCGTTCCAGCCCACGAGGACGGCGGTGTCGCCGGGGCGGTCGCAGCGGCGGGGAACGGGTTCGTTTCCGACTTCGAAGCGGAGCATTTCCTCTTTCCCGATGGCGGGGGGGCAGGAGATCATTTTTTCCGTGCCGCCCATTTTGCGGTAGTCCTCCGGGCCCCAGCCGATGCAGCGCAGTTCGCGTCTGAAGCAGTTCTGCCACACCTGACTTGTGGGATAAAGGGGACTTTTGGCCATGGCCCAGGGTTCGGGGGCGTCGGCGTCGTCGGCCTTCTTGAAGGGCGTGAGCATGAAAGTCGGGGTGCGTTCGGCGGTGTCGGTGAAGATGTCGAGCAGATAGCGGTCGGCGTAGTAGGTGATGCGGCAGTCCGAGGCGTAACAGCGGGCTTCGAGGTCGATGAAGCGGGCGATGGCCGGGGCGCTGTTCTCCAGCACTTCGAGCACATTTGCAAACGCGTCCGCGAAGTCGGGGCGGGGGAGTCCGCAGAGTTCGCAGGCGACGGTTTCGAGCATGGCGCCGGCAATGAGCTGTTCCGAGGTGGTGGCCTGCATGCGGGTGGAGCCGGCGAGGGCCATGGGGCCGCAGAAAAGGTCCAGCACGGTCACGCGGGGGTCGGTGACGGCTTTTTTCGAGCGTTCCAGCTTGGCGCAGAGGATGTCCGCCGGATTGTTGAAGAGCAGAAAGCATTTTGCGTTTCTGTCGGCGGCTTCGGCGAGGGTGCCCAGCACGGAGCTGGTCTCGCCGCCTTCGGTGATGGCGACGAACATATCCTTGTCGCAGACACCGAGTTCAGCGGTCTGTCGGCGGCCGAACTGCTGATAGTCCTCGAAGAACTCCACGGCGCGGACGAGGGCGTAGTCGCCGCCGGTCATGATGCTGGCGGCGCAGTCGGCATAGGGGGCGAGTTTCTCATACCGCGCGCAGGCGTCCCGCCACATGGATTCCAGCAGAATGGCCAGCCGCCCGGTGGCGCCGCAGCCCGAAAAGACGATCCGTCCTTTGCCGCGGAGCGTTTCCCCTGCCGCGGCGGTGAACCTGGCGAAGGCGCGGGAGTTGAGGACGCGCCGGGCCATGACCAGCACGTCGCGGTCGACGTCCTGCAGACAACCGACGCCCGAAACGGTGCTGTCCTTGAACCGTTTTTCCAGATCGGCCGTGCGGGGATGGGCCTGCTCCGTGGGGAGAAAACCCAGATGGAACTGCGTTTCGCCGGCGATGAAATCCGCCGCCGCCTTTCGGCTTGCTTCGCTCATGATGAAACCTTTCCTGTCGTTGCCGTGATATCCATAATATAACGTTCCGGTCAGGATTTTTCCAGCATCACGCACAGGCAGTCGAGGGGCGGGACCGTGATCCGGACAGGACGGCCGTCGGCGCCGCGGTAACGGCAGAGACGTTTCCTGCGCGTGTAATTGACGAGGACGAGGGCCTTTTTTCCCGCCGGACCTTCCCGGAAACTGTGGAGCACGGCGGGCAGGAGCCGTTCCGTCACGGTCATTTCTTCCGGACGGGTGAAAATGCCGCGCTTCAGGAACTTCACCTTGACCTGACCGCAGCGGAAATCTCCGGGCGGAAGAATGCGCCACGTGTCCAGCAGTTCTCCGTGATCGCGGCGGAAGGCGGCGACGCGCAGGATAAAGCCGTATTCATCGGAAAACTCAGGGTCCGCCGCATGGACTTTTTTCAGATTGCAGACGCAGGGCTGGACTCCCCAGACGATGCATCGGGCCAGTTCGACGAAGAACTGATGTCTGAATTCGCGGTGCCACTTCCGTTCCCGCGGACGGCGGTCCTCTTCGGGCCAGCGGGGATCCCATGGCGGGATGCCGTCGGGAATGGCATAGCTGCCGAAGAGCGTGGTCATGCCGTGATAGACCGCCGTGTACGCGGGGACGGCCTCCGTTTCGGGGGAGCCGCAGCAGCGTTCCAGACTGGTGTCGAGCATGATGAAGGAGTCGAAAAGATCCATCATCTCCGATGCGTATTCCGTCGAGAGCAGAAGTTCCGGATGGGATGCGCGGATGGCCGAAACGAAGGCGTAATAGCCGTCCTTCTGATAAGTCCCGCCGCCTTTGACATGACGGTGAAGCACATTGAAGCATGGGGAAAAGGCGAAACTGCCGATCATGTCCAGATAGAGTCCGGGCAGGCCGCATCCGGCGAGCTTGTCGGCAAGATCGCGCATTTTTGCGTGAAACTCCGGAGCCTCGCCGCACATGATCGCAAGGCGGTGCCGGGTGTAGGGGTTGAACATCATGGCCGTGGGCGTTCCGTCGCGGTTGATCTGAAGGGAACCTTCGCCGTGATCCCCTGCGAAACTTGCCGTATCCATGTCCCATGTCATGCCGTTTGTGTAGACCTGGGTGAAGATGTCCTGCCTGTTGAGGCGGGCGACGGCGTCCCTGAATTTTTCTGCTCCGGAGCGCGGCGGCCAGAACTCGGGATAGTCCGTGTCGTAGGGATTGCTGTGCCACCAGTACCAGTCGAGGGCGACGGGGGCTTTTGCATCCTTCCGCAGCTGTTCCACGGGGGGGATGACCTCTTCCCCGGCGCCCCGGTTCCACACCCACATGGCGATGTTCCGCAGTTTCGGGGAGGGAGGCCGTCTGCCGAGGACCCACGGCTGCTTCAGCGCCCATGCGCGGTAGATCATGGCGCCCTCGTACCACGAACCGCGGAACCTGCCGAAGGTGCAGCGGTAGGGAAGCGTGAAATTTTCCGCATTTTCTTTCGTCAGCGGCACGAAGTGCACGGGACTGTGAAAAAACACGCCGTCCCTGTACGCATAGTCGAACTGTTTTATGCGGTGTTCCGGGTCCCGGCAGTCGAGATAGTAACCGTACCGCCTGCGCGCGGGAAACAATGCCGTCCACTGCATCGAGGCGTAATAGGTGCGCCTGGGCTTCCGCGGGACTCCGCGCATGGTGACCAGTTCACCCAGGTTGACCGGCAGCAGGAAACGGCTGTCTTCGTCCGCTGCCGCCGACAGGAGGGGAAAGGCGATCTCCTCAATGAAAAAGTCCGACGTGTTCCCCTTCCATGCGAGACAGCCGGAAAAGAGGTTTTTCCCGTCCCCGGGCCGCCAGTCGACCGTCACCTCGAGATCCGCGCCCGGAAGCGGGCGGCCGCGCCAGACGGCCCGGAGAAGATCGCCTTCTTCGACGTGAAACTCTTCCATGTCTTCGGGCGTTATGTACGTCAGGGCATCTCCTGCGGTCCGCGCCGCGGCAAGGCGCCAGGAGAGGCGCACTTTTCCGCACCGGATCGTGCCGTCTTCCGGTGAAAAAGAAAAGGATCCGTTCATTTTTTATCCTCGTCGAACCCCGTGACGCCCAGAACGCAGATCCCGGCTTCGAGCCCGGACGCACTGCAGCGGACCGAGACGCTTTCCACGGGCGGGGCGCCGGAAGGCCGGTCCATTTCCACCGCAAGCACGGGAAAAAGTCCGTGCCGCACCAAGGGGGACGCGATCCACATGTTCCACGGCGTCTGTTTCTTGAGGATGTTCGGAGAAGCGATGAAGTCGCTTCCCGTCACCGGAACGTCGCAGAAACCGCCTCCGGAAAAGTGAAAGCGGATCTTCACCTGCGGCAGAACGGGGTCCATGGGACTGACCGCGCCCAGAAAGACCGCGGCGCCGCCGCGCGGACGGGAGAATTTCGCCGTGACGGACTGTTTCGTCATTTTTCCCGAACCGCGCCGGGCGAGCGTGAGACGGTCGCCTTTGCGGAGCGTCTGATAAAAGGAGTTGCTCCGGAAGAAGAAGCAGGGCTGGGCTTCGTTCCACGAGACGACGAATCCGCCCTCGGGAATGCGCATGTCGCCCGTTTCGTCGCCGCTTCTGCCCGAGCAGTTGCCCGAAAGAGCCGTGACGACGCCGTTTTTGTCCACGGCGAATTCCACGCCCCGGGCGTCGGTCCGCGTCGAGGGTCCGAAGGACGAAGTGTAGAAAATGACCTTCTGCTGTTTGCGCGGCGCGTTCACGCCCGACTTTCTGCCGATGACCCGCTGCACGACGCTGCGGGGCGTGAAAAAAACATGATCCTTGAGCGTGCCTTTTGCGGCCAGTTCCGCGAGCCGGTCCCACGAAACGGTCCCGCGGCGGCCCGGGGCCTTGTGAAAACCGCGCGCACAGGCAAGGTCGACGGGGATCCCGTAAGCGCACGCTCTGACGCCGCCGAGACGGGCGGTCAGCTGTTTCGCGTATTCGGGATGGAGCGGTTCTCCGCCCGCGAGAGGCGGTGTCTCGACCGCGTTCCCGCGGAAATTGCCCCGGGGACGGCGGTGAAAATAAAAGGTGTTGAGGTCGTTGAAATCGTGCATGGTTTTTGGCGAAGCGCCCGCGTTCCACGAGAACTCCGCGCCGTGGACGAATTCGTTTTTGGCGGGGATCGCCGACCACTGGGTGGTGAAAAGCGGCTGTTTCAGACGGTGTCCGGTCCGGAACAGGGCTTCGACGGCGTGCTGACCGTACCAGCCCGTGAACCAGACGGTGCGGAATCCGGAGGCGAAAAGGTCTTTGACGAAGGGATACTCTTTGGCGTGAAAGTAGTTCCAGTAACCGACGATCACGTCCTTGTCGAATTTTTTCAGCGTTTCCATGGCGTCTTTGGGACCGTTGAGGGTCTCCACCGGCCACTTGTAGCGGCCTTGCGGCCCCAGCATGTCGTGGTAGATCATGATCCTGATCCCCCGTTTTTTCAGGCGGGCGCTGACCTTGTTCACGTATTCCGGGTAGAAATCGCCGCATTTTCTGCCGCTGAGTTTTTCGATCTTGCCCAGGACCTTGTGGAACTCGTCGGTGCCGATGCCCAGAAAGGGCGTGCCGGGGAAGAGCTCCGTCAGTTCGTCGAGATAGCGGAAAAAGAGCGGGTCGAAATTTTTGTCGGCCACGTTGGTGCCGATGACCTTTTGGGGATCTTTGTCGTCGCAGACGGGACAGATGTACGGTCCCGCCGCGGCGTGGCCGATGGAGTTGAGCATGGGACCGGGGATCAGACCCCGGAGTTCCGCCCGTCCGGCGAGCCTGCGGATCTCCTCTTTCGTGAAGACCGGTCCCGGCGGATTGATCTCGGGATGCCCCGCAAGTTCCATGCTGCCGCCGACGACGAACATCACGTGACTGAACAGCATTTCCGCCGCCCGGTCGATCAGTTCCTCCGCCGTCTTCAGCAGGACCTCTTTCGGGGTCTCCGGAAAGACCTGCCGCAGATTGATCTGAAATATCCGCAAATCGTTGTCGGGCCAGTCCGCGATCCGGACGCTCCGAATCGTCACGCTGTTTCCCGGTCCGGCGGCAAAGAGGGGCGTGAGCGTCATTGCCTGCAGACGGGCAAGTCCCCGCATCATGCCCCGGTCGTCCGCGGCGGCGATGCGTATGGCTTCGGGAGAAATGCTCAGTTCGCAGTACTCTCGGGGAAGATCCTTTTCCTCTTTCCTCTCAAGGAGGATGCGCAGAGGGGCATCCTCCGCTTTTTCCCAGCCGAGGCGCTCTTTCAGCGTTCGGGCGAAGAGGTCGATCTTTGCCGCGTCGAGCCCCGTTCCCGAACGGTCGTCGATGCGGAAGCGTCCGTTCCTGACCGTGAAGGGAGCCGAAAAAGACGCCTTTTTCGGCGTCGGCAGCAGCAGACGGTCCGGCGTTTCCCGCGCCGGACTTGCGGACGCGGCGAGGCTCAGCAGCAGAAGAAGAAGTCTTTTCATGGAACGGACCTCACGGTCTCTTGTTGAACTTCGACGGCTGGAACTCCCGGGTGAAATCCACCCTGCGGTCGGCGTTCTCCTGTCCCGTGTGGCCGTCGAGGTAGGCCACGTTGCACCGCGAGGAGTGCCGGAAACTCATCTGGAACTTGACCATCTCCCAGCCCGTCACCGACCACTCCGTCTGGGTGTCCGAGGCGTCCAGCGCCGTCGGGGTCCTGCCCGGACGGTATATCTGCGCGGGGGCATAGTTCCGCAGTTCGTTGGCCGTCGTGTAGTTGCGTTTTATGACTGCGGCCATTTCATTCCCGGCGGGGATCGAGCTGTCGGCCTTGAAATTGCTGCTGGGGCAGAACCAGAATTTTTCGCGGGTGAGCTCGTCCGCCGCTTGTGCGGAGGTTTTTTTGCTGCTGCGCAGGAGCGTGACCCACGCGCTCAGATTTTCCGCCCTGTTGCAGGTGTTGGGAAAGCAGTCGTGGCTTGAGACGTACTGTTCGAACATGAGATAGATGTTCTTCAGGTTCGAGATGCAGTTGGCCGCCCGTCCCCGTTCCCGCACCTGCTGCAGGGCCGGCATCAGCATCGCCGCCAGAATGGCGATGATGGCAATCACGACCAGAAGCTCGATCAGCGTGAAACGCCGGACTGTTTCCCGACCGTAAAAGTTGAAATTTCCACCGTGCCAGTTTCTTTGTGCGCCCATGATCGGTTCCTTTCTGACTTGCGTCCTGATCGATTATGCTTTTTCAGGCCAAAAGACATTTTTCTGAACTCTGCCGATAATATATTTGAAAATGAGTTTGAAAACAAATTTTTTCCGTGCTATTGTATATATAAATCGGACAAAAAACATATACTTTATCAGAGAGGCCCCCGATGAGCGGATCCGCGGACATGTTCTGGCGGCGGCCGAAACAGTCGTACTCGCCCGAGGCGGAGGATGTGACCGTTTTGCAGCGTACATGGGGCAGCGGGCGGATGATCCTCGCGCCGCTGTACCCGCACACCGTCGAACTGGCTTACCGGCGCAGCCGTCACTGGTACACCACGGAGTACAGCCGTCACCTGCTGATCGTCTATCTGCCCGAGGGAAAACTGCGCTACCGGTTCGACAACCGCTCCGCCGTCGTCACCGGCAGGCGGATCCTTGTGATCCCGCCGGGCAAGGCGTTTCACTTCGAGACCGTGGCCGCCGCGCCCTACCGGAAGTACGTTCTTTTCGTCAGCGGCGTCAATCTGCCGGGCATCCTCGAAACGCTGGGAATGGCCCAGCCCGGGATCATCGATCTGCCGGAGACGGAGACTCTCGAAAAGTATTTCATGGATCTGTACGGTCTGCTGGAGGTCCAGACCCCGGAGCGTCTCTCCGTTCTGGCCGGGCGCTGTCTCGAATTGCTGCATTATCTTGCGGGGGTTCTTGGACCGGACAACTCTTCGCCCCTCCTTTTCAATGTGATAAAAAATCATATCGAGAGCAATTTTTCACGCGGTTCCGGCGTGGAGGAGCTGGGGAGGGAGTTCAACGTAAGCCCCCGCACGATCAGCCGCATGTTCAACGCCTGTCTGCATACGACCCCGGCAAAATACCGCCGGGAGTGCCGTTTCCGGGCGGCGTGCGAACTTCTGGCTTCCACGGAGCTGTCGGTCAAGGAGATCGCCGACCGTCTGGGGTACTGCAGTCAGTTTCACTTCTCGCGGGAGTTCTCGCGGCAGTCGGGTCTTTCACCCCGGGCGTGGCGGGCCCGCAGGCGCGCAGCCGACCGTTGAGGACGGTCAGACGGCATGTACGGATATGTACGGATGTGTACGGAAGGTGCGGCTTTCTTCCGTCATTTCGGCGCTGAGGCGGGGAACTTGACGCTCAGGGTGTACAGGGTGTCCTTTTCGTCGGGGATCTTCCCCTCGCCGGTGTGACTGTAAATGCGAAAGCCCGAGGGGGTCTTGGCGTACATCAGCGGTTTGCGGTCCAGTTCCGAACGGGGAACGTTGGGCAGGAAGGCGAGGGTGTCGGGCAGTCGCCCGTGCCGTCTTGCGTAAGCCGTGACCTCGGCGGCGAGCAGTGTCATGGTCCGGCGGTCTTTTGTCCGGGCCAGATGCGTGACCGCGGTGCTGACGGAGGGAATGAACATGCCCGATAGAATATAACCCTTTCGGCCGGCCTCGCGCCCGTCGAAGAAGGGGAGCCGGGCGATCTCCGCGGCGGACATGTCTGTGCCGACGGCGCGGACCATCTTGTCATACGTTTGCAGGGCGAACCGGTAATCACGCAAAAAGAGGATGTGCAGAAACAGGGGCAGGAATCTCTTCACCGGACCCAGTATCTCGGCATTGACGAGACCCTTTTCCCCAAACTGCATGATGTATTCCAGCGAGGACTGGAAAAGCGCGGCCTCGTCCCCCAGCGCGAAGCGGAAATTGCGGTCCCAGTCGGGAGGCGTGCCCGCAAGATGCGCCATTTCGTCCGGGGTATACTGCCCCGCGACGAGGATATCCGCCAGCGCGGCGAGGCGGATCCCTTCGATGGCCCTGGCCACCAGATGGGGAATGAGAAACGGTCCCTTCAGCGCCCGGTCCCGCAACAGGATCAGTTCGCGATCACAGTCGGAAGCGTTCCTTCTGTCGGCCGGAAACGCCCGCATCTTCAGGGCGAAGTACCGGGCTCCCGTGCGGAAAGCCGCAAGTTCCGGCATGAGCATATCGGCAAGAAGACCGCTTCTGGGGACCCCGTGGGCAGCGGGGCGCGCGGGAAGGGCCGAAAGCGACGTCAGCGCCGCGGCGAACCGGGCATGGCGCTTCTCGAATTCCCGCAGACGGGGCAGGGGATCATCGGTCTCCCTGCCGTCGTTCCAGAGAAAGGCGTCGGCTTCGTCGTGCGTTCCGATCAGAGTTTTCAGAGGCTCCGCATCGGCGGGGAGCCCCTGCGCGTCGCGGGCCAGAAGATCGGGGATCTCCACCGATCGCCCCACCGCCTGCGAAAGGCGCTGACGCCCGAGGACCAGATCGTTTTTGAGCCGGGCGTCGTACATCAGCAGGGCAAAGCCCGTCAGCACGGCGGCGGCGAGGGGGTACAGAAAACGCCCGTCGAACTTTTTGCCGGGAACTCCCGCCAGCGCGCCCAGCGCCAGAAGCGTTCCCGCGGGGAAGATCGCGGCGGGCGGGATCATGCCGCAAATTCCCAGCACGAAAACGGCGGGCGCTCCCGCGGCGGGCAGAAGAAAGAGATAGCGCCTGTTGCGGATCAGTTCCGGTGCCGTCACGAGGCCGATGAGCGGCATGAAAAGCGCGCCCGCGGCGGCAAGAAGTTCGCGGAGCCATTCCCATTTGACGGAACGCCGCAGGATCCTGCCGAGACCGCGGTCCAGCACCGCGATGCCGTAGACCGTAAGAATCGTGCCCGCCGTTCCGGGCAGGGCCGACAGCAGTACCGTCCGCAGGGTGGATCTGCCGAAAAAGTGCAGCAGCATCAGAAGGAACTCCGCCATCAGGAACGGCACGAGAAGGCCGCACAGCATCAGCCACGCCGTGCCGAACATCGCGCCCCCGCGGGGCGACCCGAGCAGAAAGAGTCTGTAAAAGAACTTTTTGCGTCTGTAGTTTTTCAGAACCGGCGTCACGGCCATGTTCCACTCCCGCGGCGGAGGATCCCGCGCCTGCTCAGAATCCGGCGGCGCAGCGGCGCATGTGGGCGAGACTCTGAAGAATGCCGCGCCGGGGATCGCCGAACTTGCTCTCGTATTCCAGCGTGAGCGGTCCCGAGTAACCGGCTTCGGAGAGGAGCCGGAAACAGGTGTCGAAGTTTATTTCGCCTTCGCCCACGGGGACGGAGACCAGCGTTCCGTTGATGCGGCGCAGATCCTTGACGTGGACCATAGCCGCGTATTTCGCCATGGCGCGGACCCCCGTTTCGGGCAGTTCACCCCCGTTCCAGTAGTTGCCGATATCCACGTTGGCCCGCAGAAAGGGCGAATCCACCGTCTCGAGATAATAGCGCTGCTGGGCGGAGTTCTTGCACAGGGCGCCGTGGTTCTCGAGGGCCATCACCACGTTGTTCTCTCTGGCGTGCTCCGTACAGGAAGCGATCGCTTCGGCGATCCTGCTTCTCCAGGTCTCCCAGTCGAGATCGTAGCCGCCGGCGAAGATGCGCAGACAGGAACACCCCATCTCGGCGGCTTCGTCGAGGGCGGTCTTCACCTTGGCGATCTCGGCTTCGGTCTCGCCCTTCTGGGCGGCATTGCCGAAATTGTCTCCCACGATGTAACCGATGCGGGCAAGTCCCAGATCGTCGGTCAGTTTTTTGATCTCGGCCATTTCGGTCTTGCGGTCCTCTCCCCAGTAATAGCCCAGATCGACGGCGTCGAAACCCGCTCCGGCGGCGGCGCGGACGATCTCGGCGACCGTGCGCTTTTCTTCAGGGACCATCAGATGGGCGCCGTAGACCGAAATGCTGCACTTGAACATAATGAAGGATCCTTTCCTGTGAGGTGATTTGCCGTGTCGCGCGCTCTAACGTACACTCATTTTTCCGCGATTGCAAGTCTTTTTCCCGCCGGGCCGGGGAGAAAAAGGCGAAATGTCCGCTTTTCGGGCGCACTGCGGCTTGAAAAAAACGATCGGAATGCTATATTCCAAAGGATAAAAGGCTTATCGGAAATCTGAAAACGGAAACGACCGGGAACTTTATGGCGGCTCAAAAACAGAAAACGAATATTCTGGTCATCGACGACGAACGTCTCATCAGACTGACGCTCAATGCGAAACTGAAGCTGATCGGCTACACGGCGACGTGCGTCGCTTCGATCCCCGAAGCGGTGGCATTGCTCAACGACGGCGGATACAGGCGCTACAAGGCCATCATCACCGACATCATGATGGGCGAGATGGACGGCTTCGTCTTCAGGGACATCGTGCGCGGGATGGACGAAAGCATTCCCATCTTCTTCATGACGGCGCTGGATCCCGAGGAGGGAAGCGGTTTCCTCAAACGGATCATGGAAGACAGTTACAGTTTCTATCTTCCCAAGTCCATCAATCCCAACATGCTTCTCACACGCGTGCAGAGCATCGTCGATTCGCGGCGTGTCGAGGAGCTGGTCCGCGAGAAGGACGAGGAGGTCCAGGAGTCCCTGACCCTCAGCGCCCGTCTGCAGCGCAAGATGCTGCCGCTCCGCGCCGTCACCACCGGGACCGATTTCTACACCTACTGGTGGAAACCCAAGAACATCGTCTCCGGCGACCTTCTCGAAATCATGCCGCTGCCCGCCGGCGGCACGCTGTACGTGCTGGGCGACATCCAGGGACACGGCATCAGTGCGTCCCTGACGATGATGGCCGTGCAGAGTTTTCTCAAACAGCTCCGGGGCGGGAACGAGCTTGCCGACGCCACTCCGGCCACGGTCGCCAATCTGATGCATCACTTTTTTACGAACAATCTGGGCACGTTCTCCTACATGACGGCGCTCATATGCATCCACCGGGCCGAGGAGAGGATCGTGGACTGGATCAGCTGCGGCGCGCCCGACCTGTATCTTGTGGATCCCCTGAATCCCGTTTCCGAGGACATCAACCCCGAGAAAAGGGGCGGACTGCCCATCGGCCTCATGTCCGATACCGTCTACACCCAGAAGGACGTGGTGAGGACCCGTCTCTCGCCCTCCGCCCTGTGCGTGGCGTTTTCGGACGGCGTATTCGACGTGTACAAAGACGAGGATTGTCACGAACAGATGCCCGAATCGCTTCACTTCGAACTGCTGAAGGAACTGGTCTCCGAAGCGCGTCTCAACGACAGTGTCACCTTGGCGCCCTATAAATTCCAGCTGGCCTGCGAGGCCTACGGCTACCCGTTTTTCGCAGACGACGTGACCGAACTGATCTTCGGCGCGCGGCTCAGAAAGCCGGGCATCCTCTCCCGGTCGGTGCGCATGAATTCCTCGGACATCGACGGGGAGGCGCAGGAGATCGAGCGCTGGTGCACCGGGCAGGGCTGGGATCCCGAGACCATCACGCAGGTCGAAGTGGTCTTCGAGGAAAAAATGATGAATCTCTACGATCACGGCTTTGACGTTCGCGACCGCGCCGGGGAACTGGCCTGCTTCAGACTGAGAAAAAACGAAGGGCACGTGGAACTGACGGTCTGGGACTGGGGAACTCCGGAGCCCAGCATGCTCGTGGCCGACGGCAACGCGGAACTGGAGCTGGAACTGCGCAACCGCGACTTCAGCAGCCGCGGCCGCGGAAGACTTATGGTGCGCAAGATATGCGAAGGCATCGGGCGCAATCGTTATGGGGCTCTCAACGAGACGATCTACCGTATCGCCGTCGGAGAAAAAGCGGAAAACATGACAGGAAATTCAAAATGAAACAATGCTGCAGGGACTATCTGATGGAACAGTTCGGTGACGAGGACGTCGTCAACGAGATCTATGCCGAATATGCAAGTTCGCTTCAGGAAAAGATCCTCGAACTGGAAAATGCGGTCTCCCGGCAGGACTGGACCGCGCTCGATCCCGTGGCGCACGCGGTCAAGGGCAACGCCCTCGCCACCGGCGACGCCGATATCGCCAATGCGGCCATCGCCCTCAGGACCGCCGCCAAAATGTCCGACGGCGCCGCCGCCCGTTCTCTTCTCGCGAAGATCAGGGAATTCGCCAAAGAGATCTGACGGTCCCGAACATGCCGCCCGGTTCCTCGACGAATTCCTGCCGGGGGGGCGGTGACTTCCTGCGGGAGCCGTCCGCGTTCCGCGCTCCGTCCGGTCCTCCGGGGGGACGCGTTTTTTTTGCGGCTGCCGCCGCATGCCCGGACGGGCGGAGGACCTAAGCCTGTCCGGCGCCCTCTCCCGCGTCCGGCTTGTGCGGAGCCGATTTCGCGAGAAGTTCCTTGAGTTTTTCGATCGTTATCGGCTTGATGAGCATGTTGTCGAAGCCGATCTTCTCATAAGAGGCCTGCATTTCCACGTCCGCGGTGATGACATAGACGGGGATCGCGGCAAGCTCCGGCGTTTTGCGCACTTCGCGCACCAGTCCCGCTCCGTCGAGGACCGGCATGGACATATCGGTCAGCACGAGATCCACGCCGGGGGTGTTCCGCAGCGTTTCCAGCGCCTCCCTGCCGTTCGCGGCCGTCAGCACCTTGCCGATCCCGATGCGCAGAAGCATCGTCTGGAGTATTCTCAGGTTGAGTTTCTGGTCGTCGACGATGAGGATCTGTTTTTTCAGAACGGCTTCGTCCAGACGCACTTCCTGCCGGGGGCCCTTGCGCTCGCTGAAATACGCCTCGGATTCCTTCTCGGAAAAGGCTTTCACGTTGGGAATGCGGAGCGTGAAGGTCGATCCCTGACCCGCGGTCGATTCGAGCTCGAGGGTCCCCTTCATCTGCATGGCCAGCTGTTTGCAGATGGCCAGTCCCAGGCCTGTTCCCTTCGAGCTGTCATGGTCCTGCAGCTGGACGTAGGGCGACATCAGTTTTTTGATGTTTTCGGGCGAGATCCCGCAGCCCGTGTCGGTCACCGAGAGCGTGAACATGCCGCTGTTGTACGCGGCACGGACCGTTATGGAGCCTTTGACGGTGAACTTCACGGCGTTGCCGATGAGGTTGAACAGGATCTGGCGGATCCGCTGGGGGTCCAGACACAGGTACGGCATCTTCTCGATCTTCGCCTGAAGCGGAACCGAGGTCCGGCTCGCCGCCACTTCGAAGGAATTGGTCACTTTGCCGACCAGATCGGCGATGTCCGTGGGCACGGGGTGCAGTTCCATCTTGCCCGCTTCCAGTTTCGAGAGATCCAGGACGTCGTTGATGAGTTCCAGCAGGGTCTGACCGCTGGTGATGATGGCGTCAAGCGCCTTTTCCTTTTCATCGGGGTCGCTGATGCCCAGCTGCAGCATTTCCGAAAAGCCGATGATGGAGTTGAGCGGCGTGCGGATATCGTGGCTGACGGTCGAGAAGAAGTAGCTTTTCGCCTTCTCCGCCTTGAGGGCCTTGTCGCGTTCCTCCTGAAGACGGACGTTCATTCTGGCGTTCTCGGCCGCCTGCAGTTCGATCATGTGTTCGTGCTGGTAGCGGCGGTAGAAGATGAATCCGCAGATGGTCAGCACCAGCGCGGTCAGGCTGATGGCGCTCAGGAGCAGCATCCGGAGAAGTTCCTTTCTCAACTGCAGATGCCGCGTCATCGCCTGAGTGCTGGCCGTTTCAAGGCCGAGGGAGAGGTAGGAATATATTTCGGCCTTGTTTCCGACATAGGTTTCGTCCCACAGAAGTTTTTCGGCCCGTTCGTGACGCTGGTCCACGGTCATCTTCTGTTCCTCGGGCGTCAGCGGGTAGTCCTTGACCTCCCTGTGGAGCGTTTCATTGGTGCTTTTGAGCGCGATGAGGTGCATCGCGTGATACTCTGTGCTCATCAGGCTCTTCGACGCTTTCATGGCGTTGAAGAGGGTATCCTTGAGGGACTGCTCTATCTGCATGTCCTTGAGCATCTCCAGCGCCCGGTCGCGGTGCCGTATCTTGAGGACCTCGTCGAAATAATGCTCGATGTATTCCGGCTTCATGGTCATCACGTAGCGTCTGACGGCCTCGGTCAGCAGGTCCGTGCCCTGTCTGAAGCAGTCGTTGGCGATGTGGTAGCGCAGATGGTTGTTGTAGTTGAGACTCTGCTTGTAGGTGATCGAGTTGACCATGGCGGCCGTGTAGACGATCATGGCGGCGGACAGGGCCAGAAGACAGTAAAGACATATCAGCGTCTTGAGATTCGTGGATTTCATAAGGCGGTTTTTCATGAGTCGAACGGTCCTGTTTCTTCAATGAATTGTTGTCTTCAGACGCCGACGGCGTCCGGCGGCTCGCTCCGCCGGCCGGCCGGTGTAAACAGCCTTCGCACCCTTCTCCGGATCACCGAACTCCGGGATGGATTCCGACTGCGGTCCGAAAAAATAATATAGCACTCGAAGCGCCAAATATCAAGGACATCCGCCGCGTCACCGCTTCGGCGGTTTTTTGACCGGGATCACCGAAACGCCTTCGGGGATCACGGCGACTTTTGCATCCCTGCCGCAGCGGGCGAAGGCTTTTTTCAGCGCTTCATCGGGCGTCGCGGCCGCGTCGAGTTTCATCGCCTTCAGCATCTCCTGCGGACACTCCGGCGCGTACATGATGACTTTGAATTCCCTGAGGATCCGGGCGAGGATCTGATACTGCCACTGGTCCGGCACCGTGGCGTTCCGCGGCCGCGCGAGGACTTCCGCAAGGATCTCGTCCGGCGATCCGGCCTGTGACAGCGCCCTGAAGAAACTCTCTCCGCCGTGACCGTCGCTGCATCCCGCCGCCATGATGATGACGCCTCCTCTGCGGCAGACCGCTTCAGCCGCCGTCATGCCCTTCACCGACTGATAAACGTTCATGTCCAGCGGATAACCGCCGTTGGAGGTGATGACGATGTCGGAAGGAGGGACTTCGATATGCGCCTGTTTCCGGCAGAACTCAACGCCCGCGGCGTGAGCCTGTTCCGGATCCCCCGCGAAGGCGCGGACGATCCTTTTTTCGGCGTCGATCACCGTGTTGACGATGAACGCGAGTTTCGCCCGCCGGGCGGCGAAAAGCATGTCGCGGTGGATCGGATTGTCCGTCAGGATCCCGGTGCGGGCGCGGGGAGACGCGATGAACTCGGCGCAGTGATTGGCCAGCACCGTCTCGCGGGAGGCGATGCCCGGCAGCACGCTTTTGCGGCCGCCCGAAAATCCTGCGAAGAAATGGGGTTCGATGAAGCCCTCGGAGATCAGCAGATCCGTTTCGAGGGCCAGTCTGTTGAGGATCAGCCGTCCTCCCGAGGGCAGCACGCCCGCATCCCGGAGCATGCTGTCGTCGAGACAGTCGTGAATGACGATCCGCTCCGTTTCGACGATCCGGCGTCCGAACTTGGCAATGAGTTCGTCCCGGGTCGTGCCCCGGTGACAGCCCGTGGCGATGAGCAGCGTGATCTTTATGGCGGGATTGCCCCGGCGCAGTTCCTCCAGCATGGCGGGGATCAGACAGCGGCTGGGGACCGGCCGGGTATGGTCGCTGCAGATGATCACGCAGTTCCGCGCCTTTTCCGCCAGACGGCGGAGCCGCTCGCCGCCGATGGGGTCCGCCAGCGCGCGGCGCACTTCCGCCTCGGGATCGGCCGCCGCCGGTTCGCAGGACGGCGTGAAGCTGCCCAGATAATTCTCATCGGGGATGCGGAACAGCGCCCGGCTCTTGTGACATGGAACCGCTGCTTCGATCATATCGTTTTCCTTTCTTTGCAGAGTGGTTCAGGAACAGTTCCCGCCCGTGTTTCTTTTTCGTCCGATCTCTCCGGCGGCGAGGATGACCAGACTGCAGACGAAGGCGGCGATGACGAGGATGTTGCCGGTCCCGCCGCCCGCGATCCTGCCCGCGAGGGCCAGAGCGCCGCCCGCGGCCATGGCGCAGATGCCGTGTTTCCGGTCGGCGGCGCGTCCCGTCAGGACCCAGACCGTCGGCAGCACGAACGCTCCGGAGTAGATGCTCAGGGCGAAGAGCAGAACATCCAGAATGGACCTGTTGAACAGCGCGATGCCGCAGGCCAGCGCGGCGACGGCCGGAACGCAGATCCGCGTCGTCCGGACGCTCCGCGCCGGATCCCCCGTCCGGTCGGTGAAGAAGTACGACAGCAGTCCCGATGCGGTGAAGAGCGTCGTGTCCGCCGAGGACATGACGGCGGAGAGGACCGCAAAATAGAGAAACAGCGCCGCCGGACGCGGAAACTCCGCATCCGCGACGGCGAACAGCACGTTCGCGTGCCCCGCTCCGGGGTGGAAATTTGCACCGCAGACGCCGATGTACGCAAGAATGAAGGCCAGCGGGATCAGGACCGCCGCCGTCAGAAGCAGCGCCCGCCGCGCCGCGGAGAGACTTCCTGCGCAGAAGAGTCTGCTGTACACGTCGGGACCCACGAGATAGGTGGTGGAGTAGGCGGCGATCATCGCCGCCAGATCCGAAAGTGTGAACTTTGCGGAGATCGGCGGCGCCGCTTCCGGAAGGGGATATTTGAGGAACAGCATCAGGAACACGCCTCCGATCCCCGCCAGCACGAAAGTCAGCTGAAAGATGTCGGTGCGGATGATGGAAAACTGTCCGCCCGCGGCCGTGTAGACCGCCGGAGCCAGCGCGACGAGGAGCACACTGCTCCAGTAGGGGATCCGGCAGATCGAGGCGGTCATCATGCCGGCTCCGATGAACTGCGCGCCGATCACGCCCAGCCACGCCAGAGCGATCACGCCCGACGAGACGCGCCGCACCTGCGGACCGTAGAACCTGCCCAGCAGTTCGGGCAGATCGTAGACCTTGAAAACCGTCAGCCTCTTCGTCATGAAGATGAGCCCGGTCAGGCCCAGCGCGCCGCAGAGCATGAACCATGCTCCGGCCCAGCCTCTGGCCGCGGCGAAGTCCACGCTGCCGAGAATGGCGGAACTGCCCAGCACGGTGGCCAGCAGGGAGCCGGCGACGTGCAGTGCGCCCGCCTTACGTCCGGCCACGTAGAAATCGTCCGCGCTGCGCACCTTGCGGGTGCAGCGCAGACCGATCAGGACGACGGCGGCCAGATAGACGAAAAGAAGTCCGACCGCCGGAGCATCGCTTTTTTCGGCACAGCCGCGGAGCTGCGGCAGGATCGAGAGCGCAGGTATGTTCGCCGCGGCGGCGGGCCCGGTCATGATCTCTCCTGAAAATGAATGCGAAGCGCGTGGAAACGGCCGGAAACCGTCTCCGCCGACCGCCGGACCGGAAGTCACACCCGTCTTCCTGACGATCCGGCGACGGGATAATATACCGTCCCCGTCACGGTTTTGCAAACGCGGACACTCCCGCTTCCGGACCGGAACGGGAACAGGTCTTTCACTTCCTTTCCGCCGTCGCGGCGAACACCTCAAGGAGTTTGCCGTAGGTCAGCGGCTTGAGGAGGACTCCCGTAAAGAGAGCGGTCCGGGCGTCGCGGCGGTACTCCGTGTCGGCCGTCAGGGCGAAAATCGGCAGACTGCCGAAGCGGGGATCCGAACGGGCTTTCTCGATGAACTCCATGCCGTTCATATTCGGCATCCAGAGGTCGGAAATGATGAAATCGTGGGGATGGTCCGTTCCGGCGGCCGAATCCAGTTTCGCCAGCGCTTCCCTGCCGTCGCAGGCCAGATCGGAAGAGACGACTCCCGCTTTCCTGAGAAAGGCTTTCAGCACGGCGCGGTTGACGGGAGAATCGTCGATCACGAGTACGTTTTTCGGAAGGTCCTCCGCCTTGACCGCCGGTTCCGCCGCGGGGGCGGGCCCGGCTTTTTCTCCGCTGACCGCCACCCCCGGGATGCGGATCCGGAAGGTCGAACCTTTGCCGAGCTCGCTTGCTGCGACGAGTTCTCCGCCCATGGCTTCGGTCAGACTCCGGCAGATCGAAAGTCCCAGCCCCGTTCCTCCGGCCCGGTCGGCCGCGTGGCTGGGGTCCTGGACCTGAACGAAGGGATCGAGGACGTGCGTCAGCATAGCGGGCGGAATGCCGCATCCGGTGTCGGAGACGGCGACCTCGAGGGTCGTGCCGGCATAGGAAGCGGCAACGGTCACCGAGCCCTTTTCGGTGAATTTGACCGCGTTGCCGACCAGATTGAAGAGGATCTGCCGGAAACGGTGGTCGTCGAGAAGAAGCTCCGGCACGGCCGCGGTCCGGTCGACAAGTTCGAGCCCCTTCGCGGCCGCCGTCATCCGGAAGGAGGAAAAGACGTCGTCCACAAGCCGCGTCAGCCGCACGGGGACATGATGGAACGTCATTTTGCCCGAATCCATTTTCGCCAGGTCGAGGACGTCGTCCAGCAGCTGCAGAAGGGTGGTCCCGCTCCGGCGGATGGCGTTGAGCGCCTCTTCCTTCTCCGCCGGATCTTTGACTTCCGACTGGAGAAGTTCGGAGTAACCGAGGATCGCGTTGAGCGGCGTGCGGATGTCGTGGCTCACGATGCTGAAGAACATGCTCCGGGCTTTCTCCGCGGCGCGGGCCCGCCGGAGCGCGTCCTCGAGTTCGGTCATGTGCTTCGCCGCCTGTTCGTCCTGAATGACGAAGACGTGAAAGAAACAGTTGCCGATGAGACACCCCAGCGCGGTGACCGGCGTGAGCGGCCAGACGATCTGAAGCAGAATGGCCACCGCGATGGTGATGCAGAACAGGAGCACCATCATGCTCCGCCTGCGCATGGAATCCCTGCTGGCAAGGGCCTTTGCGAACACGACGGCCGCCGTCAGCAGATTGTAGGAGATCAGAAGGTCGAAGGCCAGAGCGCGTCTGCTTCCCAGAAGATACTTGCCCTGTCCGTCGAAGTAGAAAAAGCAGTTGTTGAAGAAATTGGCCGTCAGCATCACGACATTGAAGGCCAGCAGCGCGTACCCCGACCACGAGAGGAGCCGCGTCGTCCACTTGTCGAGTTCAAGGTAGGAAATGACGAAACGGCACCACATGAAAACGAACACGGGCATGGAGAGAAAGAAGAAGATCGTGTCGACATACAGGAGACGGGTCCACCCGAGGCCCGCAAGAATGCCCCATGCTCCGTCCGCGATGTAATAGAAAAGAACTCCCAGCAGGAATCCGCGGTAACGCCTCCCGCGGAGAGAAACGATCCCCCGTCCGAGGAGCAGTTTGAAGTTGATGATCAGATGGATCGCTATCGCGACGAGAGAGAACACGGAATATGAGTAGCCCTGCATGATGTCACCCGATGCCCTTCGTCCGGATCCGCTCCCGCCGGGAGAGCACGCAAAGACGGAGAAACGCCGCTTCTGCCAAAGGCTCTTTTTCGTTCGTCGTCTTCACGTTTCCGTCCCGTACCTCATTGATCGTAACACCTGGTAATGTAATGGATAATCGGATTTTTTTCAAGCCGGAACATGATTTTTTTTCCCGGCTCTGTTTCCGCAAAACCGTCCGCCGGAGGATTTTTTGCGGATTTTTCGGAACTGCACTGCGGATGAACTTGAAAAGCTGTTGAAAGGTGCTATTGTAAGACACCGTCGGCCATCCTGCGTCAGGATCAGGGACTTCACATGCCTTTCATGCGGCGCGGGATCGGTGTTTTGCGGGCGGTCCCGGTGGTTTTTTCGGAACAGGGGGAGGGGAATTTGATGAGGCGATTTCTGTATGCGATGAGCTCCGGAGGGGGCGAAAACACGGGGAGCACCGCCTCCTCCGCACGGGCGGAGACGATGCACGGCTTCAGACCGGGCCGCGCCGCCGCGAAGGATCTGCGCAGACGTCTGGCGCTCTTCGTGTGCGCGCTCGCGGCGGCCGTTTCGGCCTTTCCTTCCGCCGTTTCCGCCGGCGGGCGCACCACGGTGAGGGTCGGTTACTATGAGAACGAGATCTTTCAGGAGGGCGCCGGGAAAGGCGTCATGAAGTCGGGGTATGCATACGAATACTACCGGAAACTGTCGGAGTATACCGGCTGGAAGTATGAATACGTCTATGGAGATTTCGCCGAACTGTACCGCATGCTCGTCGACGGCAGGATCGACCTGCTGGCCGGTCTGGCCTGGAAGAAGGAACGGCAGGGCCTGATCGGTTATCCGCAGGCGCCCATGGGGAGCGAATCGTACAACCTCGTGAAGCACGGCAGCGATGACAGCATCACCGCCGACCCGAAGACGCTTGCAGGAAAAAGCATCGGCGTGCTTGACAGCGCGATCGTGGAGGTCCTGAAAGGATATCTGGCGGCGAAGCGTGTCACCGCCAGGGTCTGCGTCTACAGGAACTACCCGGAGCTGTTTTCCGCGTTCGATTCGGGCAAAGTCGATGTCCTCGTCGCCGAGGGCAACGGGGCGTCCGGGCGCGACAACACCGAGATCCTCGCGCCTTTCGGAGGGTCCAGTTATTTTCTCTGCGTCAACGTCAGGCGCCCCGATCTGCTGGCCCAGCTCAACGCCGCCCAGTCCGCTCTGTTCGTCGAGGATCCGAATTTTCTCCACAGTCTGCACATGAAATATTTTCCGAGGAGCATCCTGGCCCGTGCCCTGTCTCCGGTCGAGAGGGAATGGCCGAATACGCATCATACGCTCCGGGTCGGTTTTCTCGAGGATTACATGCCGTACAGCGGGGTGGACCGGAAGGGGAATGTGACGGGCGTCATCAGGGACATCATCCCGGAGATCCTCACCCGTCTGGGGATCTCGAAATTGAAGCTCACCTATTCCGGCTATGCGAACTACGGCGACATGATCGCCGATATGTCGGCGGGCCGGATCGACGTGGCCTTTCCCGTGGGCGGCGGACTGTATTTTTCCGAAGGAAACGGTCTGCACCAGACCTATCCCGTGACCTCCATGACCACAGAGCTGGTGTACAAAGGCGATTATACGGAGAAGAAAACGGAGCAGTTCGCGGTCAACAGGAACAACCGCATGCAGTATTATTACATTCTCAAGAACTTTCCGAAGGCCAGAGTGACGCAGTATCCCTCCATCGAAGCCTGCCTCGATGCGGTGCTCGCCGGAGAGGTCGGCTGCACCACTTTGAACGGACTGCGGGCGAACGGCATACTGAAGAACGGGAAGTACAGGGGCCTTTCCATGCATCATCTGCCCCGGAGCGATGAACGCTGTTTCGGCGTGGAGGTCGGCAACAAGGGACTCCTGAAACTTCTGAACCGCGGCCTCGACATGATTGGAAGCGGTTATGCGCAGAAAATTTCACACCGTTATACGTACGCGCTTTATTCCTACGGACTGAGGGATGTATTGCGCGATTATCTGAAATTTTTCGTGTCGCTGCTTTTCGTGGTCGCGGCCGTCATCATCGCCCTTCTGGTCAGGGACGGCAGACGCACGCGGCGTCAGATGGCCGAGAAGGAGTCCGCCCGGGTCCGTCTGGCCGAGGTGAACCGTGAACTCGTGGCGCACACCGAAACCATCGAAAGACAGAGACAGCAGGAGTCCGAACTGCGGGAGCAGCTCGAAAAGAAGCAGAACGAACTTGAGGATGCGCTGCAGGCGGCCCAGTCCGCAAATCGTGCCAAAACGGCGTTCCTGAGCAACATGTCCCATGACATCCGCACCCCCATGAACGCCATCGTCGGGTTCACCGGCCTCGCGTCGAACCATATCAACGAGCCGGAACTGCTCCGGGATTATCTGGCGACCATAGAACGCTCATCGGGACACCTTCTTTCGCTGATCAACGACGTTCTGGATATGAGCCGCATCGAGTCCGGCAGGATAACGCCGAACGAAAAAGTCGAGTCCCTTGCGGATATCGTCCACGGGGTCCGGGACATCGTTCTTGCGGATGTTCAGGCGAAACGGCACAGTTTTCTCATCGACGCGGCGGAGGTCCGGGACGAGTTCGTATACTGTGACAGACTGTACCTCAGCAGGGTGCTGCTCAACCTGATCTCCAACGCCGTCAAATACACACCTGACGGCGGAACGATCTGCCTGCGGATCGGGCAGAGACCCTCGGCGGTCCCGGGCCGCGGCGCGTTCGAATTCAGGATCAGGGACAACGGCATCGGCATGAGCGACGAGTTCGCCGCGACGATCTTCGATCCCTTCACGCGCGAGAAAGACTCCGCGGTTTCCGGCATTCAGGGGACCGGACTGGGTATGGCGATCACCCGGAATCTCGTGGAGGCGATGAACGGCAGGATATCCTTTACCACAAAGAAGGGAGAGGGCACCGAATTCGTAGTTTCTCTGGATCTCAGACTGCCCGACGGAAAATCGTTCGATCCGGCGATCCCGGAACTGAAAGGCCGGCGCGCTCTGGTCGTGAACGGCGATGTCAATGCCTGCCGGCGCATCGCGGACATGCTCCGGGACGTCGGCATGCGCCCCGAGTGGAGCCTGTCGTGCGGAGAGGCAGTTTCCCGCACGGAGGAGTCCCGTCGGCAGAACGATCCCTTCTCCGTCTATATCGTGGACCGGCAGCCGGAGGATCCGGACGGCCTTGAAACAGCGCGCCGCATACGCGGATGCGCCGGGAGCGGCGCGTTCATTTTCCTCCTGACCGCCCGCGACTGGAGCGATATCAGAAAGGATGCGGACGAAGCCGGTGTCACCGGAGTCATCCCCGGAACGCTCTTCCCGTCCGATCTGAAAAAGGCTCTTCTGCAGTTCTGCGTAAAAGCCGGTCCCGGCCGGTCCGGAAGAGAGGAACAGGTTTTCTCGTTGAAGGACAGAAAGATCCTGATGGTCGACGACAGCAGACTCAATCTCAAGATCGGCGTGCTTCTGCTTCAGGAAAAGGGCATGACCGTGGATACCGCTCCGAACGGACAGGTCGCGGTCGATATGATCCGGGAGAAAGGTGTTGACGCTTACGATTTCATCCTGATGGACGTGCAGATGCCGGTCATGGACGGTTATGAGGCGACGGGCATTCTCCGGAAACTTCCGGGCGGCGAAAAACTGAAGATCATCGCATTTTCCGCCAACGCCTTCGAAGAGGACAGGGAAAGGTCTTTGCAGGCAGGTATGAACGGGCACATCACCAAGCCGCTGAGGATCGACGAACTTGTAAATGAACTCGCCCGTATTTCGAAAACGCGCCGTTCCCGATAAAGGTCGGCGGTCCCGGCATGCCGCCGGCCCGACAGGGGCCTGAGGAACTTTTTTCAGCGGGTGGCATACGATCGGCTTCTTCCCGCGCTTCCTCGGCAGGGCAGGGCGCAGTTACCCCCGACGCCGACGTTTCGGCCCTCGCCGCCGGGGGCGTGCCGGAGCTCTTGACAGGAGGAAAAATACGGTGTACAGTATGCTCCGGTCGGGAAAGCGGGGAAAGGTTCGATGCCGTTCGATGAGGACAGAACGCAGAAAAAAACGGTGATCCGGTCGCCGGAACGCACCATGGATATTCCCGGTCCCCGGACCGGCAGGGCCGTTCCGCGCAGAAGACATCCGCGCAAAGAAACCTGAGCGGAGAGGACGTGTGCGGCATGAATTTCGAAGTCGATATACTGAAAAAGATCCGGAAGACCCTCCTTGCGGCGGAGGATCTTGCTCCGGTGCTCCATCTGCCCGCCGCGGAGCCGGAGGAACCCGGACGGCAGAGACATATCCACGACGGACTGGAACTGCGGTTCCTCTTTGCGCCGCAAAACGGGGGCGCTTCCCCGTTTGACCGGATCGAAGAGATCTGCCTCGCGCCGCCGGAGGTCTCGCACCTCACTCTGAAACAGAAGGATCTGGAACGGCACATCACCATACGCCTGACCCCGCAGGAAATGTATTATCTGCGGGGAGCGGCTCCCATCAGGATATTCGATCTTGCGGAACGCCGCCTTCCTCCCGGCGTCGATACGGGCGAACTTCTGCCCGCACTCGAAGAAGCGGGGTACGGCCGCTTCTCCGATGCCGACCATCTGAAGATACTGCTGGCCCTGACCTTTTCGCTGGCGGTCTCCTGCTTCGACGACCGGGAGCCCCGGCCCGACCGCCATCCTGCCGAACTGATCGCCGCCTATATCCGCGCCAACTTCTTCCGCAACGACCTGTCGGTCAGAGAGATCGCCGCAAAGACGAATTTCTCGGCCAATTACATCCAGATCATCTTCCGGAAACGCTGGCACTGCACCCCCGTCAGGTATCTCACCGAGATCCGGCTCAGAAATGCCCGCTCCCTGCTGCAGAAACATAAATATCAGGTCAAGGAAGTCGCCGCGATGTGCGGCTGGAACTATACCCATTATTTCTGCAGAAAATACCGGGAGTTCTACGGCCGTCTGCCCTCCGAGGAATGACGGTCCCGCCGGAATGCCCGGTGTCTCTCTGCGCGTCATGCGAAAGTGCGGCGCCGCCGGTTTTCGGGGAAATGGCGCTTCGGAAAGATCCCGTATCTTAAAAAAATGTTATTTTTCTTACTTTTCTGCTACAGAAATGATTTGTTTTTTCATCTTTTGTGTTATACCTTAGAGAGAGGCGCTTTCCCTTGCCGCGGTCGGCGGAGCGGGGTCCGGAACACCCCGCTTTTCTCCGGAATGCCGGAAAAGGGAGCGCCGGGAAAAGCTCTTTGCAACTTCAACAGGAGGATATCATGTTCGACGACCGTTTCGTAAGCACCGTATGGTCGGCCGCGCCGACGCCGCTTCTGCCGGACGGCAGGATCGACCGCGTTTCCGTGGAGCGCCTTTCGGAGCACCATGCCGGGTTCGGGATCAAGGCCGTTTTCATCGGCGGCACCTGCGGCGAAGGACCCCTGCTTTCCCGGGCGGCCCTGCACGAACTGGCCGAAGCGACCGTCAAAGCCAACGGTTCCCGCGGCATCGCCACCATGCTCCAGATCACGGACAACTCCGCCGAGCGCATGATCGAGAACGTGAACTTCTACGCCGATACCGGCATCGATCTTGCCGTGATCGCTCCGCCGTTCATCCAGCCCAACGCGGAACACGATCAGGAGTTTCTGTACGAACTGTATCTCAAAACCATCGAAGCCAGTCCCGTGCCCGTGGGGCTGTATCACCGCAAGGGGCCCGTCGTCATCGAGCCCGAGACCATCGCGAAACTGGCGGAACATCCCAAGGTGCTGACCCTCAAGGACAGCGCCAGCCGTCCCCACGACACCGAAGTCATCATTTCCGCCCGCGACGCCCTGAAGGGGAAGAAGCCCTTCTACGCCTACTGCGGCAACGAGTTCAAGTGCCCGGAAGCCGCCCGTGCGGGATATAACGGCATGATGATCGGCGGCGGATGCTTCAACGGCAAGATGGCCAAAAAGATCTTCGAGCTGGCCAAAGCCGGTTCCATGGACGAGGCCAACGCCCTGCAGACGCGCATGAACGAAATGATGTACGACTGTTTCGGCGGCCGGGACATCTCCTGCTGGCTGGCGGGCGAAAAACAGCTGATGGTCGAGCTGGGGATCTTTTCGTCCAACACCTGCCTCATGAACTACCGGCTGACTCCGGAGTGCGCACAGGCCATCAAGGCCCTCTGCGTCCGCGAGGCGGAATACCTCAGGTAGTTTTTCACAAGAAAGGCTTCGGACAATGGCTCAGGAAAGAGACTTTTCCAAAATCGACCGCAATTACGGCAATACGTCGGTGGACGGGTTCGAACTGGAATTTCATCCGGGATTTGAAGCGCCGGCCGTGCGGGAGGGCTTCCCCTTTTTCCGTGCGGACGGCCGCCCCAGCCGGATCCCCGAGGACGCGGTGCGGCGCAGCGAGACGGATATCAGCAACTACTCGCTTCAGGGCGCAGGCGAAGAGGTCCGTTTCAGGACCGATTCGCCGTACTTCGGGATCCGGGCGGTTTTTTCGGAAGTCAACGCCTGCTTCGACAGCCGCCGCTGCAGTACGGGGTTCGACGCGTACATCCACAGCGGCGACGACATCCGCTTCGCCGGCAATCAGGTGCTGCCCTTCGAACAGAAAGAGATGACCGCCGTCTGGAATTTCGGCATGCCCGAAGACGGAAGCACGTATGACGTGACTTTGATCTTTCCCGCGCTGAGCGCGGTGGGCGAACTGCTGATCGGTCTTAAGCCGGGCTCCCGGCTGGAAGCGCCCACGCCCCACCGCCGCAAGGGGAAGCTGGTCTTTTACGGTTCGTCTCTCACCCACCGCGGAACGGCCAGCCGTCCGGGACTGCGGTATCCTTCGCTGATCGGCCGGATGCTGGACATCGAGATCGTGAACATGGGACTGTGCGGACGCTGTTTCGGCGAACTGCCCATCGCCGACGCCGTGGCTTCGCTGGACCCCGCGGCGTTCGTGCTGGAGTTCGACCACAACGCGCCGACGCCGGAGTTTCTGGCCGAACGGCACGAGAAATTTTTCAGATATTTCCGCTCCCTGTGTCCGGAGACGCCGGTCCTGATGATCTCCCGGCCGGGGTTCTTCCCCTGGCGCAAGACCGACGCCGAGCGGCGGAACATCATCGCCCGGACCTGGCTGAACGCCGTGACCGCGGGAGACCGGCACGTGGACTTTCTCGACGGCGAGACCCTGTTCGCGGGGCCCTTCCGCTACGAATGCACCGACGACAACTGCCACCAGAACAATCTGGGCGAGGCGCTGATGGCCGAACGGATCGCCGACCGTCTGCGCAACCACGTCTTCCTGCGGTGACGCCGCGGGAAGGCCCGCGTTCTCCTGATCTGCCCCGACGAACGGCGGGGGCACGGACAGGTACGGAGTATTGC
>JAFTDL010000218.1 GCA_017454215.1 Lentisphaeria bacterium
CTACGCCCACGACGTGCTGGTCCCCGCCGAAGTCGTGATCGACAACGTGGTCAACATGGGCAAGGGCCCGCTGATGTTCGTGGGTTCGACCACGCCGAAACGGTGGAAGATCTTCGTCTCCAACTGCCGCGATATCGGTACGGTGAGCTGTCACAAAGTGGACTGGCACTTCCGCAACTGCGTGTTCAGGGATCCCGTGTTCCGGCTTCCCGGCGACTCCACGGTCGCCCTGCGCGACTGCACGGTCACGGGAACGGTCAAGGGGTTCGACCCCAAGGCCTTCGACATCGGCAGCGACGTAATACTTCCCGCCGGGCTGCTGAAAAAGTAGCCTTCTTTCCTCCGGCCCGCGGCGCGAAAGACTCCGCCGCGGGCCGCCGTGTTTTCGGACAGCAAATCCCCCTGCCCTGTTGACAGAACGGCAGGCAGGAGTTATATTCTGCGAATATTGCTTTTTTTTAATATAAAAACAGACCGGGAGTTTTTCCGCATCATGATGACCTGGATCGATTATCTCGTCGTTATCGTCCCCCTCGTATTCGTCTATTTCATGGCCTTCTACTGCCGCAGATACATCCGCGGCGTGGTGGACTTTCTCTCGACGGGGCGGCTGTGCGGCAGATACGTCATCAGCGTGTCGGGCGTGGCTCAGGGACTTTCGATCATCGGCATCGTCGCCTATGTGGAAGTCCACTACAAGACCGGATTCGCCCTCACCTTCTGGCGCAGCGTCCTTGTGCCCATCTCGGTCATCATGGGGCTCTCGGGCTTTTTCAGCTACCGCTACCGCGAAACGAAGGCCCTGAGCCTCGGCCAGTTCCTCGAAATGCGCTACAGCCGCTCCTTCCGCATCTTCGCCGCGGCATTGCGCAGCATTTCGGAGATGCTGGCCAACATGATCATGCCCGCCGTGGCCGCGCGCTTTTTCATCTACTTCCTCGATCTGCCCGAGAACTTCACCGTGTGCGGCATATCGTGCAACACCTTCGGCTGTCTCATCGGCCTGAGCCTCGTCATGGCCATTTCGATCATCTGCATCAGCGGCGATCTGGGCATCGTCATCACCGACACGCTGCAGGGACTGCTCCTCTATCCGCTGCTCGTCGCCTTCATCATCTTCTGTCTCGTCAAATTCTCGTGGACGCAGGAGATCGCCCCCGTCATGGCCGACAGGATCGCGGGCGAAAGTTTTCTCGATCCCTACGACATCAAAAAACTGCGGGACTTCAACTTCTTCGCTCTCGGCGTCTCGGTGTTCACCATCTTTCTGCACCGCGGCAGCTGGGTCACCGGCGGCGCCAGCCGCGCCCGTTCGCCCCACGAGCAGAAGATGGCCGGTCTCCTCGGCGACTGGAGAGGCGCGCTCAACATACTCTTCTACGTTCTGGTTGCCGTCGTCATCCTGACGGTGATGAACCACAAAAATTTCGCGCAGGACGCGCAAGTCATCAGAACGGAACTTGCCACCCGCATCGCCGCGCGGATCGCCCCCGAAAACCGAAACATCGGCAAAAACATCGCTTCCGCCGTGGAGAAGATCCCGCAGCACGATCACACCATCGGCCGCGACGCCCCCCTGTCGGAAAAGAAAAATCTCGACACGCCCTATCTCGACGCCGCCCACGCCGAACTCACCAGGGCCGACAAGGAAAGAGGCCACGCCCTCTATCAGCAGTTCCGGACGCTCTACCACCAGATGATGCTGGCGGTCTCCATGCGCCATATCCTGCCCCACGGCATGATCGGACTCTTTCTGCTGCTGATGATCATGGCCATGATCTCCACCGACGACAGCCGCATCTACAGCGCCGCCGGGACAATCGCGCAGGATGTGATCCTGCCCCTCAGAAAAAAGGCCCTCACGCCGGAAGAGCACATCAAGATGATCCGTCTCGTCGCCATCGGGATCGGCGTGTTCTTCTTCTGCGGCTCCTTCTTCATGGCCCAGCTGGACTACATCCAGCTTTTCGTGACGCTGATGTGCGTCATGTGGCTGGGCGGCTGCGGCCCCGTGATGATCTTCGGACTTTACAGCCGTTTCGGCAACACCAAGGGCGCCTGGACTTCGCTCCTC
>JAFTDL010000219.1 GCA_017454215.1 Lentisphaeria bacterium
AGTGATTCACAAGGATCCGCACCCCATCCGCCGGGAATTCGATCTTTTTTTCGCAACAGTCCTTGCATTGGGAAAAAAGCGGGGTATATTAATTGGTAGATACCAATAAAACCAATATGGATATTACCGCCATGGACGGCGCGGCGATCAGACAGACTTTCGCTCTTGACAGGAGTTCGCAGGAACCGCTGGTGAATCAGCTCACCCGGCGGATCGAGGAATTCGTCTCCCGGTCCGCACCCGGGACGCGCCTGCCTGCGGAACGGGTCATGGCGGAAGAGCTGGGCGTGTCGCGGGTGACGGTCCGCAACGCGCTGACCGCATTTCTTCACTCGGGCAAAGTCATCCGCCAGCGGCACAACGGGACCGTCGTCGCCAGGGGGAAGGAGCCCGCCGCCGGGAAACTGGCTCTGGGCCTGCCGTGGAACACCCCGCCGCCGAAGCGCAAACTGCGCTTTCTCTCCTACGAAACGCTCCCGGAACAGATGGACTTCTGGCAGGACGCCGTCGATCGCTTCAATGAACAGAAATCTCATCTCACAGTGGAACTTCTTCCCGTTCCTGAAATGCCGCAGGAGGTCGATCCGCTGCGAAAACTGATCGAGGAACGGCAAATCGATCTGCTCCTGTATTCGCCCGTATTCGATCAGGATTACTTCGAGATTGTCCGGCCTCTGCCGGAAACTCTGCGGAACTTCCGAGAAGAAGCGGACCTTGTCCCCCAGCTCTTCGCCGGACGGGAAGAACTGAGCCGGTATCTGCTGCCCGTAAGTTTCGAGTTCTGTCACACGCTGTGGAACACGGATCTTGCGGTCCGGCTGGGGCTGACTGATGTGCGGGAACGTCTGAAGCGGGGCGAAAAAGTGCAGATGATCCGCGAAGTCGCCCCGAGACTTCCGAAAAACGTGTGGGCGGGCTCTCACGTCTGGTGTCAGCTGGCCTATCACGGCGTGCAGCCCTTTCCTGAGACAAGAGAGTGTCTCCTTAACGAACTGGAGAAACTTGCTTCCGTTTCCGGTCTGCCAAGGACGTTTTTCACGACCCAGACCAGTTCTCTGGACGATGTGGAGAAATTTGCATCGGGCGAATTGCTTTTTCTTGATGCCGCCATGACTCAGCTGCAGTGGGTGGGGATTCCCTCTTTCAGTTTCAGCCGGGTCCCGTGTCATCAGGTCAAGGACGGGAAATTGATTATGGCCAGCACCGACATCGGTATCGCCAAACGCTGCCGTTTTCCGGAGGCCGCGGCGGAGTTCTTCCGATTTCTGCTGAGTGACGAGATCCAGAAGAGCGTGGAAACCAGAAAAATGGTCCTGCCCGTCCGCATGGCGTCCTGCATCGAAGCGATGAAAAATCAGTGCGGTTTCTCCGCCGACGAGAGCCGCCATCTGCTGGGAAAGAGCTTTTTCTTCCGGGACATGAATCACAAGGAGGAACTGGCGCAGTATTTCATGATCTTCGAGATCCGCGAAGAACTTGCCGGCTTGTTCGCCGGCAGACTCGCGCCGGAACAAGCCGCGGACAGGATCATGGCGAAATGGCGGAGTTTTTCCGCGGAAAGGCCGCTGTCATGAACACGGTCCAGCTGCTCTCATTCGGCGTCATGACGGACAACCACCTCGATCCGGCTCTTCCGGAACTGGCGGAGCGTACGCTCGCCGCCTTCCGGCTCTTCCGCGAACTCGAACCCGATCTGCTCATCGACTGCGGCGACATCACCGACTTCTGGCAGCCCGGGGAGCTGAAGCACTTCGGAAAAATGTTCCGCGAGACCTTTGCCGGAAAAGCGCCGGAGACTTTGTGGCTTCTCGCCGGGCACGACGTCACCCGGCATCCGGACTACTGGGGAGCCTACCCGGAAGGCATGGCGCTCATCGGCACGGAGGACACGATCCCGGTCCGCCGTGTCAACGGCATTTATTTCGTCGGACTCTTCCAGAACGGGAATTACCAGGAGTTCGAAAAGCGTCTGACAAAGGCCATCGCGGCCTCCCCCGGCCGTCCGGTGTTCGCGGTCACACACGAACCGGCATACGGAACGGTCCTGAACAGCGACTACAACGGCGACAGGGAACTTTTGGAAATCTTCCGCAAGTATCCTTCGGTCATCCAAGTCAGCGGTCACACACATACACCGATCTTCCATGACAGAAACATCTGGCAGGGAGAATTCACCGCGTTCAACGCCGGGTCCCTCACCTACTGGAAGGACATCACCCGCGGCAGAGAAAGCCGCCGTCACAAGTCATTCGACGCCCTTTTCTGCCGGCTGCACGCGGACCGGCTGGAAATAAAGAGACTGAACGTCATGACCCGCAAGGAAGTCGCTCCCGACTGGGTGATCCCCCTGCCCTTCGACGCGGCCTCCGCTCCCTATGCGCCCGAACGCAGGGCAGAAGAACTGCCGGTCCCGAATTTCAGGACCGCCCCGGCTGTGCGCTTCTCGGACGGAAAATTCGGAGTGCTGACCATCGAAAACGCCGAACCGTTTGCCGCGCTTCAGCGTTACCGCGTCACCCTGTTCGAAACCGAGCAGGAACTTTCCGTGATGGACTACTATCCCGGCACGTGGCCGGAAACCGTCCGGGGAAAAGCAGAGGACTTCCTCCTTCCGCCCGGCATGCTGAAAACCGGATGCTCTTACCGGTGCCGCATCGTTCCCATGAATCAATTCGACAGGGAGGGAGAGGCGGCCGAAACGTGTTTCACCGCGCCCGACACGCATCTTGCGGAACTCCCCGTCCGGGGGATCGGCGGCGTTTTCGCCGGAGATGCAAAAATTCCGGTGCGGTCCGACGGCACATTCGAAGTGGACGCCCTGTATCCCCACGGATACCGGATCATGCCGCCGCGGGAATTGACCGTATATTACACGCGCCCCGTGGTGATGGTTTTCGACTTCTCCTGCAGCCACACGGGCCGCCCGGCCGTGCTGATGGCCTGCGGGGAGAAGCCGGATTACGGGCGGCATTTTCTCCCGCCCGGCGTGGAAAAAAAACATCGTCACTGCTTCGATCTCTCCGCCCTGAAAGGCGACTGCCGTTTTCTGCTGCTGTGCGAGGGCGAAGCAGGGAAATACCGTATCGAAAACATCCGTTATTTCACATACCCGGCATAAAACAGAAAGGAGATGTTCCCATGACAGCGAACCATTTTTCCACGATCCCGTCCGAGCAGAGAGGCACCCCCGCGGAAGGCAGCCGCATCTGCGGAAACAAGTTCACGCTTATCGAACTTCTTGTCGTCATAGCCATCATCGCCATTCTGGCGGCGATGCTGATGCCGGCGCTCCAGCAGGCGCGTGAGCGCAGCTACACCTCGAAATGTACGAGCAACCTCAAGCAGATCGGCGTCGGAATATTCAATTACACGCAAAACTATGACGACTATTACCCCGCCCTGCGGACGGCCAGCGGGAACACCGGGATATGGAGTTATGTTCTGGTGGAACAGGCAAAGGTCATTTCAGCCAACGTTCTGCTGTGCGACGGAGCCAACAAATTCTATGAAGGCAAATCCACTTTCGGGAACCGGGTGGCCGCCATGCGGCGGGGCACGGCTCTCACGGCGGACCATTACGTCAATACCACGAGTTACGGCTTCAACACCTATCTCGGCTGGCAGGTCGCCGGGGACGCGATGAACGACCCCTACGCGCCGGGAACTCCCGCTGTCGGCCGTACAAAAGTGACACAGGTGGCCCGTCCCTCAAACACCATCTGCATTGCCGAACAGCGGGATGTGATGTCGGGCGACGGCCACAAATCCGCTCACACCTCGATCACCCGTTTTCCCAAAGTGGATGAAAACTACCATGCCAACTCCGCCGGTGTCTCGTGGTGTGACGGTCATGCCACCATGCAGCTTGACCCGAGAACCAGAATGCAGCGGGCGGATATGGGTGCAGGCGTTCAGAACATCTACTACCATTTGAAAAGCCGCAAATGACCCGCCGCGGGAGGTGAGCAATGAACAAGCGGTTTCTCTTCCTCTGCAGCGCTTTCATTCTCTGGTATGCCGGAGCGCAGCCGGTATTTCAGTTGAACTTCGCCCCTCCGAAAGTCTTTGACGGAAAAAAACCGGGAATAACGCTGGAGGACGCAAGACTCCATAATCCGGAGAAGGGCATCACCGTCATGGCGGTGCTCCGCCGGACGAAACCGGCCGACAGCCCGCGGCGCGGTCAGAACATGATCGTCCAGCGCGACAGACAGTTTCTCTTGGGCTTCGATAACGGGAGGATTCACTTGAACTTCCATGACGGGCAGGGCTGGAGCAGCGCCGTCACGGCCCCCCTGCCCCGCGACGATCAGGCGTTTCACACCGTCGCCATGACTGTCCGGAGGATCAATGACGTCACGCAGGGCGACAACTACCTGCAGGTCAGGCTCTATTTCGACGGCGAACAACTTCTGAGCCGCAATCTGACGAAGGGCGCCGTGCCCGACAGCCGGTCGGCGGTGACGATCGCCCGGCGGCTGAGCGGAGAACTGGCCGATGTCCGCGGTTTCAACCGGGTTCTCTCTCTCTCCGAGATCCAGAAATACACCGCCGGGTTCGAACAGATCCGCAAAAAAAGCAGTTCCGGACTTTCGGAAAAGGATGAGCAGCTTCTTGCTCA
The DNA here is from genome assembly GCA_017454215.1 of Lentisphaeria bacterium. GTDB lineage: Bacteria > Verrucomicrobiota > Lentisphaeria > Victivallales > Victivallaceae > UBA1784. Next base: position 4,622 of record JAFTDL010000219.1, read on the forward strand.
GCTGCCGCGGCACAATTGCAGTGATCTCCTCCTTGCCGCCGGTTCCGCTCTCCGCAATCTGGCGGAAAGAAACTCATCCTTCGACTGGCGCGGCGCGGCCAGCATCGTTGCGAAGGCCGCGAAAGAGAATGCCGAAGAACTTCCCGCCGAGACCAATCTGCGGCAGTACGGGATCAAAAACGCCATTCTCACCGTCGCGACGGCCCCGGGAACAGCAGCGGCGGTCTCGCTCTACGACACGCTGGCCCGACGGGAGGTGCTCTGTCCGGACAACCCCTGGTTCAGAGTCAAGATCGGCGAGAGAACCGTCTCGCCGCTTGACGGGGATTTCTCATCGGAACTGAAGATCATCGGAAAAGACAAGTTCCGCCTGATCTGGAAATCGCCCGACCTCACGGCGGAGGCGGCTTTCGACTGCGGCGACTATCTCGCCTACACACTCGAAGTCCGTCCCGTCCGCTCCGGGACCGCGCTTCAGGCCGTGGAGTTTCCCGCACTGGAACTGCGGCCGCTGAGCGGAGACGGAACGCTTTTCTCACCCGTCATGTCGGGCATCGCCCAGCCGGAGGCGATCAAAAACCAAAAGAGCTTCGAGTGCATTTATCCCCGGGCGTTCGGCGCCATGCAGTACGGCGCGTTTTACGACGACCGGAGCGGCGTCTACTGGTCCAGCGCCGATCCGCTGGCCCGGGTGAAGATGCTCTATCACACGACGGCCGCCGACAGGCTCAAGGTCCGCTATCAGTGGACGCCGACGCGGAACCGCCCCTTTCTCCCGGAGTGCGGCGCAAGGCTGGCCGTGTTCGGCGGTCACTGGTACGACGCCGCCATGCTCTACCGCAGGCAGATATGGGAGATCAACGCCCGGTGGCTGCCCGAAAAGGGACTGCCCCGTACCGACGTCGCCTCGTGGTTCAGGGACAACCCCTTCTGGGGCAGTCTCAACATTATCAGCGCAGACGATCTGCACGGACTCAAAGCCATGCGCCGATATCTGGGCATGCCCTTTGCCGTCACGCTCTACCGCTGGAACGCACTGATCTGGGACAGAGACTACCCGCACCATAAATCCCAGCCGGAATATCTGGACGCGCTGGATGAATGTCACCGCCTCGGCATCCGGGCGGTCCCCTACATCAACGGCCGGCTCTGGGAGGAAAAGGACCGGCGGGAACACGACTATCTCTACAGCAAACTCGGCAAGCCCAACTGCGTAAGAAATGCCGACGGGACCATTGCCGGTTCCGTGTTCAACGGCAAAAAGTTCGGCATCATCTGTCCCTATACGGAGATCTATGACAAAATGATGCAGACGGCCTGCAGCGACGCGATCCTGCCGGGAGCAGACGGCGTCTATGTCGATCAGATCGGCGCCGCCGCCCATATCCTCTGCTACGACCCCGTCCACGGCCACGCCGTTCCGGACGACACGTCATGGTTCGTCAAGGGCCACGACAAAGTCTTTTCCCGTATCCGCGCAAAATTCAAGGCCGAAAATCCCAATTTGGTGTTCACGACGGAGGACAACGCGGAAACCTGCGTCCGCAACTTCGACGGTCTGGAAGTCTGGCGCTGGACCTGTGATCATCAGGTCCCGGCGTTCCCCGCCGTTTACTCCGGCTACAGTCAATTCTACGGGATCAGCTTCAACCGGCGTTATCCGGAGGCGTTCCCG
>JAFTDL010000220.1 GCA_017454215.1 Lentisphaeria bacterium
CGGAGATCGACGCCATGACGGGATATGTTCCGGGGGAACAGCCCAAGATGGCCGATCTCGTCAAGCTCAACACCACCGAGACCCCCTTTCCGCCCAGTCCCGAAGTGGAGAAGGTGCTGCGCGCCTTCGACTGTTCCCGGCTCCGGCGCTACCCCGACCCCATGGCGGACGCCCTGCGGGACGCCTTCGCCGCCCGCTGGGGCGTGAAGCGCGCCAACGTCATCGCGGGGAACGGTTCCGACGACCTGCTGACCATGATCTTCCGGGCGTTCACGTCTCCGGAGCGGGCCGTCGCCGTGCTGGAACCCAGTTATTCGCTCTATCCGGAACAGGCCGCCATGCAGGGCGCTCCCGTGATCCGGATAAAACTTGCGCCCGGCACCTTCGCGCTGCCGCAGGATCTGCTCACGCAGGCGGCGGGGGCGAATCTCCTCATGATCGTGCGGCCCAACGCGCCCACGGGAACGCTTTTCCCCAAAGAGACGGTCCGGAACATCTGCGCCGGTTTCGACGGCATCGTGGTCATCGACGAGGCCTACGCCGATTTTGCGCCGGACAACTGCGTCGATCTGGCGAAAAGTTTCCCCAACGTCATCATCATCAGGACATTTTCGAAGAGCTACTCCATGGCGGGGATCCGTCTCGGGTACGGCATCGCGCACGGGGAGATCATTGCGGGGCTGATGAAGCTCAAGGACTCCTACAATCTGGACATGCTGACTCAGGCGGCGGGACTGGCCGCTTTTCTCGACGAGGACTATTTTGCGGCCCGGAGAAGCGAGGTCGTTGCCATGCGCGAAGAGCTGGCGGAAGAACTGAAAAAGCGGGGCTTCGCCGTCCCCGATTCGGCCAGCAACTTTCTTTTCGTCTCGCCGCCGGACGGGGATGCGGCAAGGCTTTTCGAGGAACTGCGCCGCCGGGCCGTCATCGTGCGGTACTTCCGCGCGCCCGCGACGGCTTCTTACGTGCGCATCACCGTGGGAACGCCCCGGGAAAACGCAAGACTGCTTGCCGCCATAGATGAAATACTTGCTTGAACTGCTGTCTCTGCTCCTTGCCGTGCCCCTTTTCGCGGCGGGCGCCCTCCGGATCGCGGACGCTTCCCGCGCCGGGGTCCCGGCGCTCAATGCGCTGGCTCTGCGTCTGGCGCTGAGAAACAGCGTCGCCGTGTCCATAGACAAGGTGACGCCCAATGAGGCCGCGGCGCGTCTTGCGGCGGGGCGGGCGGATCTGATCGTGCTGGAGCACGGCAATCTTCCCGCGGAGCGGCCCCGGGTGTGCCGCCTGTTCGCCGCGGAGGTGCTGGGACTGTACGTCAACGCCGCCAACGGCATGCCTTCGGTGGAACTGCGGGACCTGAAACTTCTGCTGACTTCGACGCGTCCCAACTGGCGGCCGTTCTACCCGCGGAAGGAAACGGACATCCACCGCTACGGTCTGAAGGAGCGCGCCGCGGGATACCGTCTGGCGGAGAGTCTTCTCGGCGCGGAGACCCTCGCGCAGGACATCTTTGCCGTCGGTTCCACGGAACAGGTGATGCTGCTCGCCGGAAACGATCCGGAGGCGCTGGGGTTCGGCGTGCTTTCGTCCGGCATGCCCGCCGGTGTCAAGGTCCTCGAAGTCAACGGCGTTCCGCCGACAAGGGGCAATATCGCCTCGGGGAAATACCTCATGTGCTGGCGCTATTACGTTCTCGGCGGGGCCTCCCTTTCGCAGGCGGCGAAGATCTTTCTCGAAGAGATGAAGACCGCGTCCTTTGCGAAGGAACTCGAAAGTTCCGGTTTCTTCCCGCTGTGAGGCCGCCCGCTGTTCCTCTCCTGTGAAGATCCGTTTATGATCCCTCTGTCATGGACTGTTGAAATCGGCTCAGGAGCCCGGGCAGAGTGCGGAACTGCTTCGGTGTGATGCCGAAGCAGTCCTTGAATTTCCTGTAAAAAGAGGCGACCCCGGGAAATCGGACCGCCTGAACGATTTCCGCGACGGGCCGACCCGTCTGGACCAGCATAAGCGCGGCGTTTCTGAGTTTCAGTTCTTCCATGTACCGGTGCGGCGAGCAGTCGTGATGTTTTTTCCAATGCTGGTAAAAGCCGGAATGGGAGAATTCGAAGCGTGCGGCCAGTTCGTCCAGATTGATGTTTTCGTCAAAATGGTGCAGCATATAGATTTCGACTTCTTTCAGCCGCATTTCCGGCGTGCGGCGGATCCTGGCGGGCGTGAGGGAGTTCAGCTGCAGTTCCCGCAGGATGTCGAAGCAGATGCCGTCGATCCTGTCCCCCGGTTGGCTCAAGGAGGGATAAAACATTGAAAATTTGCGGAACTCATTGAAAAGTTCGTTCAGCATCGGCGACATGACGAAAGACATGAATTTCGTTTCCGGCAGCATATTCCACTTGCGGAGGATTGCGACATGTTCGGCCGGATAACTGAACCCGATCGCCTCCCGCGGAACATTGTCCGCCAGACGGATCCGCATGCCCGGCGTTTTGAACACCACGTTGGGGAAGGGAATGTTCATGATCTCCCCGTCGATTTCGTCCTGACACAGTCTTGTGTCGGAATCCAGACGAATGGTGATCTCATACTTCGTAAAACACGTTTCCCGCTCCTGAAATGGAAACGTTCTGCGGGGACATATATACAATCGCGATACATTTACCGGAAATGCCGTACTCCGTCTGAACTTTTCCGTCTCCGTGAAAAAGACCGCCATGATCCGTTCGTCTCCACTCCGTTATTTTCAATGGGTTGCATTGCGCATCCGTATTGCCGTTGTTATATACTGTACCTCCGGCGGCCGGATTTTTCAACGGGAAAAATAAAAAACAATTTTTCGATTTTTATACAATCTGATATACTCGGTTGTACAAAAAAATCTTGTAATCATTCGGGACGGGGATATGTTATACTGGAGACCATGGTGCAATCGGAGGGAAGGGATGGTGAATTTCATGATGGTCGGAAAAGTTTTCCTTTGTTCGCGCGGTTTGTTGTCTGTGCTGGCGGCGGTCTGTCTCGGCTGTTTTGCGGCGGCGGACGATCACATGTTTTCGAGCATGTCCGACGAGGGCATGACGCTTTACTGTCCCTTCGACGCCAAGTCCGACGGCACGGGCGGCGGACGGTCCGTCAAGGCGGTTTCGAAGGGGACCATGAAGGAGCGTTTCACCCGCGGTCTGCGCGACGGGGCCTTTGCCGCCGGCTGCCGGAACGGGGAGACTTCCGGACTGGATTACCCGGCGGAAAAGATATTCTCTCCCCGGCGGGGGACTCTCATGTTCTGGATGAAGGCGCAGGACTGGAAAGTTTCGGACAAGGGGTTCAATATTTTCGTCTCTCTGCGTTCGCCTGACAACCGTTTCGGACTGCTGGTCTACCGGCAGGGCCGCAATGCCCTGCAGATGCTCTTCAACGACGTGAAACAGAAGAAGAGCGACTCCGTCGTTTTTCCGCTCAAGGCGAATTTCGTCGAGTCCTGGCATCACGTGGCGGCCGTGTGGACGCCCGAGGAGATGCGCCTTTACGTGGACGGACTTCCCGCGGGGAGCCGCAGGCGCACCGTCGTCTGGCCGGCCGGTGAAAACGCAAAAAATATCCGCATCGGCTGGCGGGGATGGAAAGTCGAGTCCGGCGTGACGCTGATCGACGAGTTCAAACTGTTCGACCGTGTTCTCGATGAGGGCGCGGTCCGCGCGGAGTACCGCAAGCTGGGCGCGGAGTCCCGTACGGACCAGTCCCTTCTGCTCACGGCGGGCCGCAGGACCCCCGTGATCGACGGCCGTATTTCGGTCGACGAATACGCTTCTTCCGGAACCGGATTCTGCGTCCGGGGGGGCGTGCTGGCCGTTCAGCAGAGTTTCTTCTACCTCGCGCACGACGACCGGAATCTCTACTTCGCCCTGAAGTCGCCGCAGAAGACGCCTCCCCGGGCGGAGGCGGCGGAGCGCGACGGCAAATGCTGGGAAGACGACTCCGCCGAATTGTGGCTGGAACTGCCGAACAAAAACTGGTATCAGTTCATCTTCAACACCCGCGGGACCGTGTACGACTGCCGCTTCGCCGGAAAAACGGATCCCCGGTGGAACTGCGAAGGCCTTGCGGTCGCAAGTTCCGTCCGCGGCGGCGTCTGGGAGCTGGAGGCGGCGATCCCTCTGGCCCGGCTTGAAAATTTCAGGAACGCCCGCATCAACATCGCGCGCACGTTCCGGAGCGGCGTCAAAGAGTTCACGCACCTTGCCCGCAGCAAGAGCGGCGGATACGGCGACAGAAAGAGTTTCATCCCGTTCCGCCTGACCGATTCTTCCGACATCTGCGCCGTCGAGTCCATCGGCGATCTGGCGAAGGGGAAGGTCCGGGTCGAAATGCGTTCCTCCCGTCCCGCCGAGATCTGCTACAGGACCCGTTCGATGACCGGTTTCCGCGGGACCCTTTCCCCGGTCGCCGGGCGGATCCGTCACAACGGCACTTACGAACAGGACGGTTCCGGCTTTCTCACCATCGACGTCCCCGGCGTCTACACGGGCGTTTTCCGTCCCCGCGAGCAGACCCCGGTGCGCCTCGACTACATCTACACGGACACCAAAAGCAGGACTCTGCAGTCCGTTCTGCGCAATATGTCGGGCACGCAGGGCACGCTCACGCTGAAACTTGCCGAACGCGGCGTCAGGGACGGCCGGACCTTCGTCAAAAAGATCCCCGCCACCGGGCGTGAGATCGTGTGGACGGAGCCGTGGGACATCTCCGGCATCCCCGCGGGAGATTACGACTATATCATGCAGTTTGCCGATCAGCAGGGCAGGGCGGGGGAACCCTTTGTGCAGTGGTACCGCATCCCCGGAAAGACCAACGCGTGGGACGGCACCCGTGTCGGGCTCTATCCCGGAGAGGTGCCGCCGCCGTGGATCCCCCTCGAAGTTGCGGGCAGGCGGATCACCGCTCTGACGCAGACGTACGAACTGGGCGACGCCGCGCTGCCGGGAAAACTCGCGGCTCTCGGCAACGACATCCTGAGCCGTCCGGCGCGGTTCGTCCTCAACGGCCGGCCGCTGAAGTTCGATGAGCTGGCAGTCGTGGAGAAGTCCCCCGACCGCGTCGTCTTTTCCGGGACCGCCCGCAGCGGAAAGATCACGGTCGAGGTCAAGGTGCTGGCCGAGTACGACGGCATGCTGTGGTTCGACTTTTTCTTTTCGGGCGAGGGGGCGCAAATCGGCTCCCTGTACGCGGAGTTCCCGCTGAAAAAGGAATTCGCTTCAGAGGTCCACGGGTTCGACCGGGGAGCGTACAAGAGCCGTTACAGCACGGGACTTGTGCCTGAAACGGGCTGGCGCAAGAATCTCTACAGCCGTCCGGCCTTCTGGATCGGAAGCGAGACCGCGGGACTTTCGTGGTACGCCGAGGATCTCAAAGGCTGGCGCTTTTCGGATCCCTCCCGGACCCTCGAGATCCTGCCGGGAAAAACCGAGACGGCGGTCCGCCTCAACATGATCGACCGTCCGGTGACGCCGGCGGGCAGGCGCAGGATCTCCTTCGGACTTCACGCCACGCCGGTGCGCCCCGTGGACCGCGAAGCCGCCGCGTCGCGCTTCAATCAGGAGTGGGGCTGGTCCGACGGAACGCTTTACTACAACTATTTCGATTCCGGAAAAGAGTTTTTCGACGCCGCCCGGCTGAGACAGCATCAGCAGAAATACCGCCGCAAGTTCAAAGAGGAAAAGCTGGAGCACTCGCGTTTCTTTCTCTACATCGGTTCCAACGGGGCCTCGCCCTACTGTCCCGAATGGGGCTGGTTCGGCAAGGAGTGGGCCGGCGGCAAAGTCGGCAACTACATCGTGGAATACAATATCAAAAACATCGCCGCGCGCAACAAGTGGGTGTGGACTTACGCCTGCCTCAACTCGAGGTCCTTCCGGGAGTTCCTGCTGCATCAGCTGGCGGCGGTCCTGCGCGATCCCCGGTGGGATGTGCACGATCTCTACTGCGACCTCTGCGGACCGCGCATGTGCGACAACCGGGAACACGGCTGCGGCTACACCGACGAGGACGGCCGTTCGTGGGGAACTCTGAATATCCGCGGCGGCCGGGAGTTCCACAAGCGGCTCCATCATCTGCTGCAGAAGGAGCATTCCGGCGGCAAACTGATGCTCCACGTCTCGGGGCAGCCCGCCGTCATGGCGATCCAGGCCTTCGCCGCCGGAGGAAATCTGGGCGAGACGTGGTTCGAGAACGACTTTCAGGCGAAGGGGTTTTCTTATATCGGCATCTTTTCTCCGGATATGTTCCGCACCCAGTGCTGCGGGGCAAAGTGGGGGTACAAGGTGTTTTACACGCCGCAGTTCCACAGAGCCAACAAACAGCTGGGCACGGGGCGCGAAAAACTCTATCAGGCTCCCGATCCCGTTCCCGGGATCCGGCGCGCCTACCGGCATTTTCTCGGCTACATCCTCGTTCACGATGTCAACACCTTCATGGGACGGGCCGAGGTCTATCTCGACCGCCTCAACAATCTCTACTGGACGGGAAAACGTGATTTTCTCGGCGGCAGCCGTGACGTCGGATTCATTCCCTACTGGGAAAAGAACAGACCCTTCACCTTTGCCGCGGGACCGCGGGTCATGGTTTCGGCTTACGTCAAGGGCGGACGCTGCGTGATGTTCGCCATGAACGACACCGATCAGGAGCAGAAGGTGAAGATCGATCTTGCGGGGTTCCGGAAAGACTTCCGGCTCGTCCCCGGTCCCGAGGGCCCGGCGGGCGAACTCAGGGGAAATATCCTCGAAGACCGGGTCCCGGCCCGGGACTTCCGCGCATATTTTCTGACTTCGGACAAATGAGAACTCAAACCAAACGAAAGGAGTGATGATGATAACGAAAATGAATCGGGGATCCGAAAACGGGCGGCGCGCGCCCTTCACGCTGATCGAGCTGCTGGTGGTGATCGCCATCATCGCCATATTGGCGGCGATGCTGATGCCCGCTCTGCAGCAGGCGCGGGAGCGAGGCAAGGCGATCAGCTGCATGGGGTCGATGAAACAGCTGGGACTGGCGCTCGTCTCCTATGCGGACGCCTTCGAGTACTATCCGCCGTGCTACGATCAGCGTTACGGCGACAAAAAGCTCGTCTGGCTGCGGATGGAGCTCACCAATCCGAGCATGAGCTCCAAGTTTTTCAAGAGCGGCTGTCCCAACACCGGGGCGCGCGAGCACTACGCATCGAAAGTCCTCAACAAGAGCTACTGGACCGACGGTGCGCTCTACTGCTACGGTTACAACGCCTATCTGGGGATCTTCGACGCGAGCGGCAATCTGGATCCTTCCAATTCGCAGAGCGCCGTCGTCGGCAAAAAGTACGGCGGATGCAAGCCGGGGAATGTGCTGAATCCCTCGAAGAAATTCATCGCCATGGAGACGGCGAGCAACTACACGGGACGCATCGTCCGCTGGTATGCGTCCGTCGCCGATCTCTATCGCGAGCCGAATTTCTGGGGTCACTCGGAAAAGGCGAATTTCGTCTGTTTCGACGGACACGCCGAGAGCCACGGCTACACCGAGTTTCCGGTCTCCTCCTCCGACGACAGAAAGGCTCAGGCTTTCACCTACCTTGTTCCCGATGAAAGGTGAGTCTGAAGATGATGAAGGCAACGTTCTGCGCCGGCGCGGCGCTCTGTGCCGCGTTTGCCGTTCACGGACTTGAAATGACCCGCCGGGGCCGGGATGTGATCCTGACCACGGCGCGGATGAGCGTCACGGTCCGTGACGCCCGGCTGGTGCATCTGACCGTCCGCCGCGACGGCTCCGTTCTGGCCGATTCCGCAAAGGACGCCCCTTCCGACGTCGCGGGAATGGGCAACATGACGGGAAAAGAGGACCTCCTGTCGCGTTATCACGGGTACATCACCGAGCAGAACCAGCCGGCGAAAGTGCTGATAAGACCCGGACGGTCCCCTCTGTACCGCAGACCCGGCGGGCGCTCCCGCCTGAGCGCCGCGATGAAGGACGGCGCAGCCGTTCTGACATGGACCGGGCTGGAGGACGGAAAAGACTTTCATCCTGAAGACACGATCACGGTCCGCTTCCGCGAGGACTCTTCGGGGGCGCTGGCGTTTTCCGGCGCGGGCAAGTCGGAGGAAACGGGCGTGTTTTCTCTTCAGATCCCCATCGACAATCTGATCCCTTCCGGACGCTTCATACTGCCCGTCTACGGCGGTTTGGAGTACAGCGCGGGCAAGGGCCCCGAACTTGTCATGGGGTTCATCCACGCCATGGATTTCTACCAGGCGCCCGTCATGACCTTCGAGGCCGGGAAACACGCTCTCGGCCTCTGGTGTGAGGACGCAAGTTTCCGCCAGTTCTTCGCGTTTCTGCAGCGGAGAAAAGGAGGCGCTTCCTTTTCGTTCGAATTTCTGAACCTGATGCCCTTCGACGCCCTGCGCGGGATAACGACGAACGAGATGAAGCTCGACGTCTTTCCCGATTCCGGGTATCTCGCGGCCGCCGCGCCCTACCGCGCGTGGTACCGGCGCACCTTCGAAAAGGAGATATCCCGGCGCGACGGCACGTGGGCGAAAAACATCGGCGCAGTCGTCAACAACAACACCGGCGGTCTGCGGCACTCCACGAACCCCGAGGAGCTGATCGAACTCTGCGGCAAAGAGAATATCCTTTTCATGTTCTACGGCTTGCGCAAACCGCCCTTCGACGTGGATCTGCCCGATCACACGCCGCGGCCCGTCGTTCTCAAGGGCATCGCCGAACTGCATCGGCTCGGAGCCCGGGTCATGGGCTACTGCATTCCCTTCTGCGTCAACAAAAACAGTCCGTTCTTCAAGCGCGATCACCTTGAAAAGATCACGCTGACGAAGCGCCACCGCATCGACAATTACCGGCACTTCCGCGATACCGGCGGGGAGAAGTGGGACAATATTCCCGATAAGAAGCTCATCTACCTCGATCCGCTGCTGCCCGCATGGCGCAGTTACATCGTGAAAAATCACACGGATATGCTCAAGGCCAGCGGACTTGACGCGCTTTACGAGGATACGCTGGGCGTCGGGTTCGACCACGGCAACGGCGTCATCGGCGGCATCAGCGGCCCCATGGGCAGCGCCGTCATGGCGAAAGAGCTCAAAAAAGCCCTGCGTGTCCCTTTCGCCACGGAATACGGTCCGGCCTTCATCGCCTTTGCTTCGAACTGGGCGCTGATCCAGGCGAAAAGGCGTCCGATCTCGAAATATCTGCTTCACCACCGCCATCCTCTTTCGGCCTACCTTTTCGGGTATCGCATCTGGGCGTTTCCCAAACTCAACGCTACGGGAGAAGCGGGGGACTTCGAAAAGCATCTGGCCGTCTCCTCGGCCGGGGCGCTCTGCGGCATCGGTCACTTTTCCTTCGGACCCTATCTGTATCTGCCGGGCAAGTACACCATGAAAAGCGGATTCCGCGACCTGTGCAACCTTCAGGCGGCGCTTTTCTGCCGCCTCGGACTCGTGCCGTATTTCCCCGCCGGACGTTTTCCCGAGGGAGTGGTTTCGATGTTCACCGACCGGCAGAACCGGCAGTACCGCTTCTGCGACGACGGTTTTCTGCAGCAGCTGTGCGGTCCCGACGGCAGGGCGCTTTACGGCTGTCTTGACGGAAGAAGTTCTCTCGAACACGGGAACCTGACTATTCCCGGCTGGCCGGTGGTGGAAAAGGGCATGCCCGTTTCGCTGGATCCCCGTGCCCGGTACGCGCTTTATCCGGGAAAAGACACCGGCACGGCGCTCAAGGTGGGGCGGCTTCCCGAAAAAGTCCGCCTCAAGAACTACCGCGAGACGGACGAACTGCTGATCCTCGAACTGGAAAGTTCCGATCCCGCGGTCAAAGCGTGCGACATCACGCTTGCGTTGTCTCCGGACTGGCCGGAGCTCCTGATCAACGGCAAGAAGAGCCCCCGGAGGAATGGTACATTTCGCATCGAACTGCCCGGACAGCTGGTCGCGTTCAAAAAGGCGCAGAACACGGGAAAAACCGTTTCGCTCATCGCCTCGGGCACGGGGCTGAAGGTGGGCGAACGGCGTTTTCCCACCGAGGTCAGGCGGCGGTTCGCGGGAGAGACCATGTATCAGATCGACGCGGGCGAGATCAAATACCTCGACCGGTTCGTCGAAGTGAAGTCGGCTGACGCGGTATTCGAGTTCAGTTACATCTACCCCAGGACGGGCACCCGCCTCTCCAATGCCTCCAAAGTGTCGGTCGAACTCAACGGCGTCCGCGTCGGGGAGGAATTTGCGGCGGCCAGGGCCAATCCGCCCCGGGTGATGCCGCGTTACGTTTACGACAACCGTAAAATGACTTTCCGTGTCCCGCTGGGTAAATACGCGGGCAAGTCCGTGCTGGTTTCCGTCAGGATCGACGACTGCGGAAACGGCTACGACGATCTGCAGTTCCTGTCGCTTCCCCGCATCGTCGGCGGAGCGCAGCAGTGGAGCATGACGGCCTGTGAGCAGTGAACCCCCCGAAAGCGGAGACCTCCGGCCCCGGACTCTGGTTTGGAAGGATGTCCGTCTGGATTACGACGGCCGGAGCCTGACCGTTTCCAACAGCCGCATAAGGCGCGTTTTCGATTTGAGCGACGGAGCTCCCCGCACGATCTCGCTTTGCGACGGCGAGGGCAGGCAGTTCGCCGCGCCGGGCGCGGTCTGCGATTTCTCCTTTGCCGGATTGACCCCTCCCGGGCGTCCGGAAACGCCGTGGCGTCTGCTCGACGTCTCCATGAAAGTCCACAGAAAGAGCATTTTCGACGGCGCGCACGCGGCCGTGTCGCTGACCATGGAGGAGCCCGTGGGCGGAACGCGCTGGGTCAGAAGGTATTTCATCTACCCGGAACTCGCCGCCATGGGGACGGAATGCTCGATCCGCAGCAAGGTCATGCCCAACTGTTTCTGGTCGTTTCGGGGACTGCGCATGCCGGCGCGCCTCGAGAGCGTCGGTGATGCTGTACGCCCGGCGCCGGGCATCAGACCGGTCCGGGCGGTGGCGTTCTGCGGACGCACGGATTTTTCTTCGGTCCAGGTCAGGGAGACGGATACTGTCCGCGCCGAAGAGAACGGCAATCTGCTGTTCTGCCGCGGCCGGGACGGGGCGGGATTCTTCTTTCTGCAGGAGGCCATGCCCAGCGCCGAGCGGCGCGATCCGGAGCTCTGCGATTTCCGCATCGACGGAGAGGACGGAACGGTTTTTTCCTGCACGTGGGGCGTGGAGCCCCGGGACCTGCGCGCCGAACAGGAGTGGACTTCTTTCCGTCATGTGCTGTTCGTCCACCCGCGGGGAGAGGAACTCCGGCTCCTCAGACGGTATCTCGCCGTGCGTTTCGACCAGAGCCGTTTTCATTCGGTCATGGTCAATCCCTGGGGCTGCGGCAGATTTCCCGAGCTGCTCGACGGGGATTTTCTGCGCCGCGAGGTGCGGGCCGCGGCGGAGGTCGGAGCGACCCATTATCAGATCGACGACGGCTGGCAGAAGGGCCGGTCTCTCGCGGAACTGCTTGTCCGCAACAGGCATATCACTCGGGATTTCTGGCAGCTGTCGGACGAACTGCGGCCCGTTTTTGCCGACCTCGTCGCGTTGTGCCGCGATGTCGGCGTGTCTCCGGCGCTGTGGTTCGCTCCGTCGGTCAACTGCGATTACCGCGACTGGCGGACATCCGCGGAGATACTCTGGGATTTTTACACCCGGTACGGCATCGGCGCCTTCAAGATAGACGGGGTGATGATGCGCACCGCCGAGGCTGAAAAAAATCTGCGCAGTCTGCTCCGGACTCTGCGGACGCGGTCGAGGGGAAGGATCTGTTTCAATCTGGATACGACCAGCGGACAGCGGGCGGGGTATTTCAGTTTTCTCGAGTATGGAAATGTTTTTCTCGAAAATCGCTACGTGCATGCGCTCCGCAGGCACAATTACCACCCTGAAAACACGCTGCGGAGTCTGTGGCGGCTGGCGAAATATGTCCGCACCCAGGCTCTGCAGATCGAGGTCCCGTGGCCGGGGATCGTCGATGCCGGAGCGTACCGCGATTTCCCGTGCGATCCGCGGGCGTATCCCTTCGACTACTGGGCGGCGATCTCCCTTTTTGCCAACCCGCTGCTGTGGATGGCTCCCTCTCTGCTGCCTCCCGGTGACCGCGGCACTCTGCGCGGACTCATGAAACTGCATCTGGAAATTCGCGGACGGCTCTTTTCCGGAGACATCTCCCCCGTCGGAATGGAGCCCGACGGCGCCGCGCTGACGGGTTTTTTTGCCGATTCGGGATACCTGCTGCTCTTCCGCGAACGGAATGAAAAGACAGGCGTTTTCGACCCGCCGGACTTTTCCACCGATTTCCCGTGGCGTGTGCTGGCCGGGAAAGCGGATGTCCGGGGCGGACGTGTGTTTATTCCGGAAAAAGCGTCTTTCGTCCTGCTGGAACGTCAGGACCGGGGAGGACATGCAAAAAAGGCGGGGAACTGTGAAAAGACCGCCGCGATCACGGGAGAAAATACGATATGATCGGATTCGGTGAACTTGAAGTCGAGGGCGTGCTGCGGGAGTATGTTCATGAGGAGATTTCCGGCGGGGAACGGCGGGTGACGCTGTCTCTGCCGCGGGACGCCCCGCGGGCGGAAGTTACGGCGAAACTGCATTTCCGTTATCCCCGGGAGGCGTTCAAACTCGACGTCTGGACCGCCGGGATCGGTTTCCCGGCCAATCTCTGTTCGGTGTGTCTGCGCCGCATCACCTACTGCGACTGCACCCACGGCACGGTGCTGCCCGTGCTGTCTCTGCTGGACCACGGGGCGAAACGGGGCGAAAGCATCGTGGTCCCGCCGGGGAGCGAGCCGGGCGGACTGCTTTATTTCGATCTCGACGATTATTTCGGCGCGGGCGTTGCCGTCGTTTTCGCCCACGTGCGCCTCGACCCCGGCAAAAGCGTCGAACTGCGGGTCCTGCTGGTCGAACACGAGGACTGCTACCGGCCGGTATTGAAATACCTCGTCGAAAATCATCCCGATCACTTTTATCCCGCGCGTCCCGAGGTCCGGCGCGACCGCGGGCCCTTCGTCATGACCAATCC
>JAFTDL010000221.1 GCA_017454215.1 Lentisphaeria bacterium
ATCCCCGCGGGCAAAGCCGTGGTCGTGCGCAAAAACGGCGGGATCGAGATACTCGACTGCCTCGACCCCGCGCCGCGCAGCAGCTGCGTCTTCGAGAGGATATACTTTTCCCGCCCCAACGACGCGGACATCCACAGGGAACGCAAAATGCTGGGCAAGTCCCTCGTTCCCCGGCTGCTCGACGCCGTCGAAGGCGATTACGAGCACACCTTTTTCAGCTACATTCCCAACTCCGCGCAGGTGAGTTTTCACGGCATGCTCGAAGAACTGATGAGGACCGCGTTTTCCCGCGGCCGGACCGTCCGGTTCGGACAGGTGGCCGTCAAGGACGCCAAGTTCCGCACCTTCATCGCCGCCGCCGACATCCGCCGCGAGCTGGGCATGCACGTCTACGACGTGACTTACGGACTGGTCCGCCCCGGCACGGACACGCTGGTCGTGCTCGACGACTCCATCGTGCGCGGCGGCACCATGCGCAGCGCCATTCTGCCCATACTGGACCGCCTGGGGCCCCGCAGGATCATCGTCGCCAGTTCCGCTCCCGTCATCCGCTACCCGGACTGCTACGGCATCGACATGGCGTGCGCCGGCGATCTCGTTGCGTTTCAGGCCGCCGTCGGCGTGCTGAAGAAACAGAACCGCACGGAGGTCCTCACTTCCGCGTGCAAACGGGCCGCGGACGACCTGGCCTCGGGAAAAAACGAAAACCGCATGAAGGAGATCTACGACGCGGTGAAAGAAGAGGACCTTCTGCGCGAGATCGCCGTTCTGCTGACGCCGCCGGGACTCGGGGCGGAACTGCGGATCGTCTATCAGTCGCTGGAAGCGCTCAGACAGTGCTGTCCCGCCCACACGGGCGACTGGTATTTCACGGGAAACTATCCAACGCCCGGCGGATTCCGCATGGTCAACCGGGCGCTGGTCAATTACTGCGAACACAACAACGAAAGAGCTTACTGAAAGATCATGGAACGGCAATGGCGGAAACAGCGGGAAAGAAAAGCCTTTCTCGCACTGGCGGACGGGACCGTCTTTCACGGATACGGTTTCGGACAGGCCGACGACTGCGTCGGAGAGGCGGTGTTCAACACGGGGATGACCGGTTATCAGGAGATCCTTTCGGATCCCTCCTACGCCGGTCAGTTCGTCACCCTGACCACGGCCGAAGTCGGCAATTACGGATGCAATGAAAACGATATGGAGTCCCGGGGCGTCTTTCTCAACGGTCTGGTGATCCAGGAACTGAATTTTTCCTCGAATCATCTGGCGGAGGAGGAGCTGACCGATTTCATGAAGCGCCACCGCAAGCCCGGCATCGCCGGCGTGGACACCCGGGCGCTGACGCTCCACCTCAGGGACCACGGCGCCCAGAAAGCCTATCTCCACGTCTCGAACGAGCCGGTGAGCGAGGAGCGCGCCGTGATGCTCGCCCGGGAGTGGGAGGGGCTCGACGGCAGGGACTACGCGAAGAAAGTCACCGCCGCCGCCGCGTATCAGTGGAACGACGCGGGAAAATATCACGTCGTCGTGTACGATTTCGGCGTCAAGTACAATATCCTGCGCGAACTCGCCGCCGCGGGCGCCCGGGTCACGGTGGTCCCGGCGCAGACCCCGGCCGCGGAGGTCACGGCCATGGCTCCCGACGGCGTGTTTCTCTCGAACGGTCCGGCCGATCCCGCCGCGGTCGGGTACGCGGTCGACAACATCCGGGCGCTGCTGGGCAAAGTCCCCATGATGGGCATCTGCCTCGGCCATCAGCTGCTGGGACTGGCCTGCGGCGCCAGGTGCGGACGGCTGAAATTCGGTCATCACGGATGCAACCACCCGGTGAAGAACGTGCTGACGGGCGAAGTGGCCATCTCAAGCCAGAATCACAACTACGCACTCTCGGAACTGCCTGAGTGTCTCGAACTTACACACATCAATCTCAACGACGGCAGCTGCGAGGGGATCCGGCACAGAACGCTGCCCGCCTTCGCCGTCCAGTACCATCCCGAAGCGGCTCCGGGCCCCCATGACGCGCAGAATCTTTTCCAACAGTTCATTCAGCTGATGGAGAAACAGATCCCCTGAACACCAAGCACATCTTCGTTACCGGCGGCGTCGTTTCCAGTCTCGGCAAGGGCATCACCGGCGCGGCGCTGGCGTTTCTGCTGGAGAAACGGGGCTTCCGGGTCGCCATGCAGAAGCTGGATCCCTATCTCAACGTGGATCCCGGCACCATGAGCCCCTACCAGCACGGCGAAGTCTTCGTCACCGACGACGGCGCGGAGACCGATCTGGATCTGGGACACTACGAACGCATCGCCGGCATTTCGTGCTCCCATGCCAGCAACTACACCTCGGGGCGCATCTACAGCAGCGTCATCGCCCGGGAGCGCGCCGGGGGCTACCTCGGCGGCACCGTTCAAGTCATTCCCCACATCACCGACGAGATCAAAAACGCCATGCGTTCGCTCCACGGAGACAACGTGGACATCGCCATTTCCGAAATAGGCGGGACCACGGGCGACATCGAAAGTCTCCCCTTTCTCGAGGCGGCGAGGCAGTTCAAACTGGAGTCCGACCCCGGAGACGCCATCTTCGTACACCTGACGCTGGTGCCCTTCATCCGGGCGGCGAAGGAACTCAAGACCAAGCCCAGTCAGCACTCCGTGGCCGCGCTGCGGGGCATCGGCGTCACCCCCGACATTCTCGTGTGCCGCAGCGAGATCCCCATGGAGGAGGAACACCTGAAAAAACTTTCGCTCTTCTGCAACGTGCCGCGTTCCTGCGTCATCGAGGAGCTGGACGTCAAAAACTCCATCTACGAAGTGCCGCTGGAGCTGGAACGGCAGGGCCTCGACGCCCGGGTGCTGGAGCTTCTGCGCCTCGAACCCCGCAGAATCGACCTCGACGGCTACCGCGCGTGGGTCGAAAAGGTGCTCCACCCCGTGTGCGGCTGCCGCATCGCCGTGGTGGGCAAGTACATCCGCCATCAGGACGCCTACAAGAGCATCTATGAGGCGCTCCACCACGCGGGGATCGCCCACGACTGCAAGGTCGATGTGAAGAAGATCGAGTCCGAAGATCTTGAAACGGGCGACGTTCAAGCCCTGCTCGGAGACGTGGACGGCATCCTCGTGCCCGGCAGTTTCGGATCCCGGGGCGTGGCGGGGAAGATCCGCGCCGTGGAGTACGCGCGGACGCACGGGATCCCCTTCCTCGGCATCTGTCTGGGGATGCAGTGCGCAGTCATCGAGTTCGCCAGAAACGTGCTGAACTGGACCGACGCCGACAGTTTGGAATTCAACGCGTCCACGCTTCACCCCGTCATCGACCTCATGCCGGACCAGCGCGGCATCTCCGACAAGGGCGGCACCATGCGCCTCGGAGCCTGCGGCTGCGAAATTCTCCTCGGCACGCTGGCCGAAAAATGCTACAGGACAGACAGGATCAGCGAACGGCACCGCCACCGCTACGAATACAACTCCGCCTACCGGAAAGAACTGGAGGAGGCCGGACTCAAGGTCTGCGGCGTCAATCCCGAAAGGCAGCTGGTCGAAATGGTGGAACTGCCGGATCACCCGTTTTTCATCGCCTGTCAGTTCCATCCGGAATTCAAATCCCGCCCGCAGCAGCCCCATCCGCTCTTCGACGGCCTGATCGGCGCATCTCTGAAAGGGAAAGAAAATGCCAAGACGCACTGACATACAGAAGATCCTTCTGATCGGCTCGGGTCCCATCGTCATCGGACAGGGATGCGAATTCGACTACTCCGGCGTACAGGCCTGCAAGGC
>JAFTDL010000222.1 GCA_017454215.1 Lentisphaeria bacterium
AGGTCTTCCCCGTCCTAATGGTCCTACGGTTTCCCACCGCGGCATACCTGGTGTACTCTGCCGCCAGCTTATCAATTATCATGCAGTAAGGGGAACAGAGCCTTGCGAAAATAGTAGTCTCCGCCCTTACCGATGGCGGCGATGCCGCTTCGGTTTGTGCTGGCGGTGTTGATGAGGTCGGCATCTGAGAACGCGCCGCCCGCGGATATCGACCTTCAGTCGGTCTCCACGCTCCAGTGCTGAAAGGCGGGCGTTTCGTAGGGATGGGCGCGCCGCATGGCTTCGAGCACGGCGCGGAGTTTTTCTTCAGGACAGATGAGTTCGATCTTCCATTCGGGGACCTGTTCCGTCTTTCCCTCCGAACCGATGAAGGGATCGGCTCCGGGCAGGGGGCGGAACTGACCGCATCCGGCGACGACGAAGCAGCAGCGGTCGTAATTGCCGATGGTCCCCGCTCCCGCGTCGAACATGGCGGTCTTGACTTCTTCGAGGTGGCTTGCGGGCACGTAAACGTCGATGCGCCGGTATTTCATGAACTTTTTCCTCCGCGTTTGAGTTTTTCGGCGTCGGACAGGTGGTGATAGGAGCCGCCGTGAGCCAGGTTCCACGCACGGTAGAGCTGTTCGCAGAGCAGGAGACGGGCGATCTCGTGGGGGAAGGTCATTTTCGACAGGGACCATATCCACGAGGCCTCCTTTTTTATCTCTTCGGCCACGCCGTAGGGGCCGCCCACGATGTAGATCTGCTTGCGGTCGATTGCGGGCAGGCGGCGGGCCAGTTCGATGCTGGTGTATTCGCGGCCCTCTTCGCCCAGCACGATGACCTCAGCGCCCCGGTCGCGCTCCAGTTCCCGGCGGATGAGTTTGGCTTCCGACACCGGATCGGAGTCGGGGAGTTCCGCGTATTCGACTTTTCCGTAGGCCCGCAGACGGCGCAGATACTCCTGACAGCGCTCTTCGAACTGCCTGTCCTTGAGACGGCCGATCAGGATAAGTTTCATAAGCATATCACACCGCCTCCGGCCACCCGGTTTTCGAGGTAAAGCACGCCCGCCTGTCCCGACGTCACGGCGTATTGGGGCAGGGCGGTCTCGACCTCCCAGACGCCGTCGGCCTCTTCCGTCACCCGGCAGGGCACGGGGCGGCTGCGGTAACGGACCTGAATGCTCAATCCTTCGCGGGGCAGGGCGGGCATCAGCAGATTGGTCCTGCGAAGGAAGAACGAGGAACATCCCAGTTTTTCCCGGTCGGTGACAAGTTCGATGTCGCCGCTTGAAGCGTCGATCCGCGAGATGTAGGCAGGGCGGCCCAGCGCGACGCCGAAACCGTTTCTCTGACCGATGGTATAGCGGTGAAAGCCCGTGTGAGCGCCCACCGTTCGGCCCTCGTACACGAACCGGCCCGGCGTCTCCGGAAGTCCGGCGGCCTTGCGCAGGGTCTCGCCGCAGCACTCGCCGGGAACGGCAAAGCAGACGTCCTGACTGTCGGGACGGCGGGAAAAGGCGAATCCCCGTTCCGCGGCGAACGCGCGCACCTCCGTCTTGGTCATGCCGCCGAGGGGAAAACGGACCCTGCTCAGCATTTCCCTTGTCAGGCGGTAGAGAAAGTAGCTCTGGTCCTTGACGGGATCGGCGCCGCGCAGAAGGGCGGCGCCGCCGGAACTTTTGTCGACGATGGCGTAGTGCCCCGTCCACAGTTCGTCGGCTTTCACTTCGGCGGCGAAGGCCAGCAGTTCGGCGAACTTGAAATATCGGTTGCACTCGCAGCAGGGATTGGGCGTGCGCCCGGCGGCGTATTCCCCTGCTGCGGGCAGCAGGACGCGTTCTTCGAACTCCCGTTTCCGGTCGAGCACGCAGAGTTCGATCCCCAGTTTCGAGACGACTTCGTCGAGGACCGCGGTCTCCTGCGGGGAGGCTTCGCGCATGCGGAGCGTGACTCCGATGACTTCGCTGCCCGCTTCCTTTGCCATGACGGCGGCGGTGGCGGAATCGACCCCGCCGGACATTGCTATGACTGTGCGTTTCTTCATGGCGTATAATATTGCCTTTATGTGTGATGTTTTCAAGTGCCGCGGGTGGAAAAATGCGCACCGGCGTGCTATATTGTGTAGTCGAGTTGTGAATTTCAGGCTCTCTGAGCCGAAGATCGTTAAAAAATCGAAGGAAAAGCTGAAAATGTACAGGACCCATAATTGCGGAGAACTGCGCAAGTGTGACGTCGGCAAAAAGGTCAGACTTGCCGGCTGGATCCACAGCGTGCGCGACCACGGCGGCGTGATCTTCATCGACTTGCGCGACCACTACGGTCTGACTCAGGTGGTGATTGACCCCGAGCAGAGTTTTTACCAGGCGCTGGACCGCTGGCGCGTGGAGAGCGTCGTCCGGTTCGACGGCGAAGTGCTCGCCCGCAGCGCCGAGACGGTCAATCCCAAACTCGCCACCGGCGAGATCGAGATCCGCGCCACCGACATGGAGATGCTGGGCGAAGCCGAGGTGCTGCCCTTCCAGGTCGCCAAGGACGACAGCGCCCCCGAAGCGATGCGTCTCAAGTACCGTTTCCTCGATCTGCGCAAGGATAAACTGCACAGCAATATCATTCTGCGCAGCAAGGTCATTGCCGAGATCCGCAGATACATGACGGAGCTTGGGTTCAACGAATTCCAGACCCCGATCCTCACGGCCAGCAGTCCGGAGGGGGCCCGGGACTATCTGGTCCCCTCGCGGCTTCATCCCGGCAAGTTCTATGCGCTGCCGCAGGCTCCGCAGCAGTTCAAACAGCTGCTGATGGTCTCCGGGTTCGACCGTTATTTCCAGATCGCGCCCTGCTTCCGCGACGAGGACGCCCGGGCCGACCGCAGTCCCGGCGAGTTCTACCAGCTTGACGTGGAAATGAGTTTCGTCGAGCAGGACGATATTTTCAAGGTGATCGAAGGCCTGATCGCCGACGTCTTCACCAAGTTCGGCAAAAAGAAGTTTGCTCCCCCGCCGTTCCCCCGGATCCCCTACCGGGAGTCCATGCGCCGTTTCGGTTCCGACAAGCCCGATCTGCGCAACCCGCTGGAGATGATCGACGTGTCGGCGTTTTTCCGCGGCTGCGAGTTCAAGGCCTTCGCGTCCACGGTTGAGTCCAGCGGCGTGGTGCGGGCGATCCGTGCGCCGCAGGTGGCGGGCAGGCCCCGCAAGTTCTTCGACGACATGATCAAGTTCGCGCAGGAGAACGGCGCCAAGGGCATGGCCTACATCATCTGGACTTCCGAAGGGGAAAAGAGTCCCATCGTCAAGTTCCTCAGCCGTGAGATCATCGAGGGT
This sequence comes from Lentisphaeria bacterium, assembly GCA_017454215.1. Lineage (GTDB taxonomy): Bacteria > Verrucomicrobiota > Lentisphaeria > Victivallales > Victivallaceae > UBA1784. The sequence continues at coordinate 3,308 of JAFTDL010000222.1, forward strand.
CTCAAGGCCGCGGGCGGCATTCAGGAAGGCGACGCGCTCTTCTTCCTCGCCGACCGGGAGAGTCTCGTCCAGAAGATCGGCGG
>JAFTDL010000223.1 GCA_017454215.1 Lentisphaeria bacterium
ACATTACACATCACAAAAACATCAAAAACACTGAGAAATATTTAGCAGTTTTTACGGCTGTTTTTTGACTCAAAAAACAAATTTTCGACTTTTTCGAGCCGGGATACTTGACTTTTCAAAACCGGCCGCTTATAGTAGTTGTCATAAAAGAGATCGCTTCCGGCGCTGAAAAAAACCGCCCTGTCCCCCGGGGTTCGCCGCCGGAAGCGCTGCTGTTTGGCGGCGCAGGCCGTCCTGTCGAGGAGTAATTATGAAGCCCCCGGACCGGACAAAGCGGTTTTCCGGTCCGGGGGGGAACGGCGCCGCCGGAAGGCGCGGCGGAAGGTTCGGCAGGGGCCGTCCGGAGGCGGAGCGGGGCTCACGCTTTGCCGAAATCGTTCCCGCTCGGTTGAAAAGGACGCGTTTCCGTGGTATATTAATCGATCGTTGCCGGATCGGCGGAAAAAGATCAACTTCCACACGGGAAACGGATGATGAACGATATCGAAAAAATGAGCTACGCTCTGGGCATGAACATCGCGGGGAACATCTCCGAACTGCCCCTTGAGATCGACAAGGCCTGCCTGCTGCGGGCGCTCAATGCGGTCCTCGCCGGACAGCCGGCGGAACTGCCGCAGGAGGAATACGCAAAATATATGCAGAAGTTCCAGCAGGAGGTCCGGGAGGCCGGGCAGAAGGCCGTGAAGCAGGCCGCCGAAAGCAACCGCGCGTCCGGAAGGGAATTCCTCACGGCCAACGCCAAAAAAGAGGGCGTCAAAACGACGGCGTCCGGACTGCAGTATCAGGTGCTGGCGCAGGGCAGCGGTCCCAGACCGGATCGGCACCAGAAGGTCCGTGTGCATTACACGGGGCGGCTGATCGACGGAAAAGTCTTCGACAGCTCCGTCCAGCGCGGAGAACCGGCGGAGTTCGGTCTCACGCAGGTCATCGCGGGCTGGACCGAGGGCCTTCAGCTCATGCCCGCGGGTTCGAAGTACCGCTTTTTCATTCCCCCGGAACTGGCCTACGGCGACCGCGGCGCCCCGGGAGCCATTCCGCCCGGAGCCGCGCTGATCTTCGACGTGGAACTCCTCGAGATCCTCTGATTTTCATTCATCTGAACATAACATAAGGAAAAGGAGATCATGGCAGACGAAGCAACCAATCAGGAATTGATGGATAAGCTGGTCAGTTTGTGCAAACGCCGGGGATTTGTCTTCCCCAGTTCGGAAATCTACGGCGGATTCAACGGCTTCTGGGACTACGGTCCCTACGGCGCCCGCATGAAGCGCGCCATCGAAAACCTCTGGTGGCATGAAATGGTGGAGACCCGCGACAACATCGAGGGCCTCGACTCAACCATCATCGCCAACCCCACCATCTGGAAGGCCTCCGGCCATCTGGACCAGTTCAGCGACCTCATGACCGACTGCAAGAAATGCAAGGCCCGCTACCGCGTCGACCAGATGGAGGATCCCTCCACCTGTCCCGCCTGCGGATCGAAGGAGATGACCGAACCGCGGGAATTCAATCTGATGATGAAGACCTTCGTGGGGCCCGTGTTCGACGACGAGCATGTGGCGTATCTGCGGGCCGAGACCTGCCAGCCGATCTTCGTGGATTTCAACAGCGTCCGCGTGGCGACCCGCCAGAAGCTGCCCTTCGGCATCGCCCAGATCGGCAAAGCCTTCCGCAACGAGATCAATCCCCGCAACTTCACCTTCCGCAGCCGGGAGTTCACCCAGATGGAGATGGAGTTCTTCTGCGACGGCGAAGAGGGCATGAAGTGGTTCGAGTACTGGAAGGAACAGCGCCTCAACTACTACCGCAAACTGGGCTTCGACGACAGCTGCATGCGCATTTACGTGCATGAAAAACTGGCTCACTACGCCAAAGCCGCCATCGACATCGAAGTGAAGTTCCCCTTCGGCTGGGGCGAACTCGAGGGCGTCCACCACCGCGGCACCTGGGACCTTTCGCGGCACAGCGAATTTTCGGGCGTCGACCTGCAGTACCTCGATCACGACAACAACCGCAAGCTCATGCCCACCGTCATCGAGACCAGCGTGGGGCTCGACCGGACCATCCTGGCCCTGCTCGGCAAGGCCTACGACGAAGACACCGCCGCGACGAAAAAGGAAGGCAAGGACGAGGACATCCGCGTCGTTCTGCACCTGCCCGCCCTCGTGGCTCCCATTCAGGCGGCGTTCCTGCCCCAGTCCAAGAAACTCACCGAGAACGCCTACGCTCTCTACAAGAGCATCGACCGTTACTTCCGCTGCGAGTTCGACGAGACCGGAAGCATCGGCAAGCGCTACCGCAGACAGGACGAGATCGGCACGCCGTACTGCGTGACCTTCGACTTCGATTCGCTCAACGACAACGCCGTCACGGTCCGCGACCGCGACACCATGCAGCAGGAGCGCGTCGGCATCACCCAGCTGCGCGATTATCTCGAAGGCAAGATCGGATTCTGACGGAACTGCCGGATTTTTCGGAAAAAGCCCTTGACACGAAAGTGAAATGGTGCTATATTATTGAAGTTCAGCGTATGAGTTCTATTGGATTTTACAGATAGCAAGGAGGATCATCATGGCACACAAGAAAGGTCAGTCCAGCAGCCGCAACGGCCGCGACAGCCAGCCGAAATTTCTGGGCATCAAGGCGTACGGCGGCGAGGAAGTAAGCGCCGGTTCCATCATCGTGCGTCAGCGCGGGACCCGTTTCCGTCCGGGAAACAACGTGGGCTGCGGCCGCGACTTCACGCTCTTCGCCCTCTGCGACGGCAAGGTCGAGTTCTGCAAAGAGCAGCGCAAGGTCAGCATCGTTCCGACGACCGCCGACTGATCGCCGGAAGAGTCTCTCTTTTCAT
>JAFTDL010000026.1 GCA_017454215.1 Lentisphaeria bacterium
CGCCGTCACCCAGATGGGAGGGCGTGAGGATCATGCCGTAGGCGAAAAAATCGTCGCCGTAGATCCAGTTGCCCCGGGTGCAGGGACCGGGACGCACGAAGGATTCGTCGCGGCGGTGAAAACTCCAGCCGTCGGAACTTGACATGAAAAGGGAGTCCGTCGAAGCCGTCGCCAGCCGGACCTCACCGGCCGCGAGCGCCAGAGCCCGGCGGCGGGCGAGTTCGGGACGGGAGAGCACGTTTTCATCCCAGACCTGACCGTTGTCCACGTAGCGGCCGGGGAAGCCCACATACAGGCCCGGCGCCCGGAAATAGGGCATGATGCAGTTGGTGTAAAGCTGGGTCCGGGGGAAACGGTCGTCGTAATAGACCAGATCGGTTGAATTGGTGAATTTCTTGAAGTCGCAGGTAAGATGCATCCTGATGCCGCGGATCCCGAAACGCCGGATGCGGGTATAGAGCCGGTACTGCCCGATCATCTTGTCCCAGAAGAGGATGTTCTGGGTGTCGAAGTCGCTGGAAATATCGAAGGGCTCCGGACTTTTCAGCCGGAACCGGATGCCGTCTCCGGATACGGCAAGAAACATGAAAAGCCGGTCCCGGTTCTGATACTCGGCGGCGAAGATCATCTTGTAGTATTCGTCGGGCGGACACGCGGGATTGTCATCGCCGAACACGGTGGCCGCCAGAGGATGGGCCGAAGCCGTCGGCATGAAGGTGTCCGCATCGAGAAGACTTTTGCGGGTAACGGGCTTCCACGTCAGCCCGTCGGAAGAATCCGCGGCGAACATGCCGCCCGTGCCGGATCTCTTCCGTCCCCGCGTTTTCCAGAAGACACCGCCGCGATAATAGAGCCGCCAGCCGCCTTCGGGACGCCGGACGATGGTCGACATTCCGAAGATATTGGTGGTGGAAGGCCCTTCCGGTTCGTAACAGACCTCGCGGCGCTCGGGATGGTGAAGGCGGAGTTCCGCGCCGTCGATGGATTCCAGCACGGAACGGTCCGTGAAGAGCCGCCGCCAGACCGCCGTATCTTTCGTCATATCATTTATCTCCCTTTTTTACGGACTGTGCCGCCGGTTTTGCCCCTTTCCACACGGCGACGACCCGGTCGACCCAGACGGCGTTGCGCTTCGTCGAACCCTTGACGTACCCCGGACCGGTGTATTTGGCCGAGAACCAGATATCGTAGGTGTTCATGTCGTCCCGGCCGTCGGCGGGACGGTAGAGACTGCTCATGTCGAGATGCAGATACCCGTAAAAGGTCCAGAAGTTGATGTCGCCCTTGGCGCATTGCAGGGGCTGGGGCATTTTGTACCAGTGATACTTCTCATCCTGCGGGATCTTTTTGACGCGGAGGGAAATGGTGCCGCGGGGAATTTTGCCGTCGTGCATGGCGAAGGTGGTGAGCCACAGCCACGACAGTGTGGGATTGCGGGTCTTGACGCTGTGAACAGTGTCCTTGAGTCCGTAACAGCAGACGGCTTTGCCCACCGGGGTGTCGGGATCGTCGACGATCTCGGCTATCCCCTTGCGCACCCGGGCGTGGGGATAGCCGAAGACCTTGACGTCGTTCGCGGAATATCCGGGAAAACGGTCGCCGAAAGGCAGATCGACGAAGAGGTAGTCAAGACGCTCTTTCGCGTTTTTCACGAGTTCGGGAACGGCTTTTCCGCCGTAAGTGCCGATGTACTCCGTGACATACCGCAGGCACATGGCGCGGACCTGATCCTCGGACACGCCGTTTTTGACGAACAGGGGCATATCGATCCGCCGGTAGGCGCAGACCTCCCACAGCAGGGGCAGCAGAAGTTCCCGTATGCGTCTGCCGTACTTCGTTTCGGGCCCCGCGGCTTTCTCCGCGGCGGCGAGGCGGCGGTAGGAATCGTACAGAAACTCCGGCGTCGCGAAACGCCAGGGACGGACGAGCATCGTGAACTGCGGTCCCGGCTGGGAGGAAACGCCCCGGCGCAGTTCGGCAAGATAAGCGGAAACGGCGGGAGAAGCCTTTTCTCCGTAATAGCCCCTGATGAATTCGGAAATGATCTTTTCGGCGTCCGCCTCGACGTCCATCAGCAGTTCGGCGGCAAGATAGCAGTGCAGATCGAAGAAGGGCTGCGGGACCATGGCGTCTTTTTCGTACTCCGTGAAAAACCGGCGGACGCCGCGGCCGCGGTAGAAACGCAGATCGGCAATGACCGTGTCGGTCACCACCTCCTGCCGGGGCGGATAAAAGTAGTATTTGCCGCCCATGTTCCAGTAGTCGTAGACCGCCATTTTCGCAATTTTGTTCCACGCCTCGAACTTGGCCAGCTGCTTTGCGTTGACGGGATGGGTCATGGGACGGTAGGGATCGCGCTTGAGGTACAGATCGACCCAGCTCACGGAGACGTTCTTCTCGGGCCGCGTCACCTTGGGAACGGTGTCGGTGCTGCAGTAGGCTCCCGCCGCGATCTCCACGTCGGGAAACTCCGCACGGATCTTGCGCGCTACGTAGTTCAGCGCCCGCATCTGCAACCCGGAGTCGCCGTCGGCTTCGGAGATCTTTCTGCACTCCGGGCACAGGCAGAGATAATTGTACCCGTCCATCTGGAATATCTTGTAGGACCGGGGCGCTTTTTCGATCCGTCTGCGGTACTTGCCCACGCCGTGCCACGCCTCTTTGCGGTCGCGGATGATGTACGCGCGCAATTCATCATAGATCACATCCCAGACGGCCCTGTTGCTGAAACAGAGCTGGCCGAAGAAGCGCCGGCCCTTTTCGTCCATGCTGTAATACTCGGGGTGATCCTTCATGTACTTTTTGGGATTGACGTAATAGACGTAGGTGTGCCCCGTCGCGCCCACGGTATTTTTGTCGTACTCGCCAACGTACCACGACGGATGCCGCATCAGCTGGGTTCCGCAGATGCCCAGCCGCAAACGGTGGCGGTTGTAGGTCTCGTGGATGAACTTTTCATCCGCCTTGCGCTGGTTGATGACCAGAGTGGGGTAGTTGTCGTAAATGAAACGGGCCTCGTA
>JAFTDL010000224.1 GCA_017454215.1 Lentisphaeria bacterium
GTTCTACATCCTGCTGGAGGGAGAAGTGGATTTTTTCGTCCTCGAAGAGAAGAACCGCACGAGAATGAAGTCCGGCGACACGGTGTACCTGGCGGCCAACATCCCCCACCGCGTCGCGCTGGCCCCCGGCCGCACCTACGCAAAAGCCCTCAACGTCTACGGACGGGACTGCCAAAAGTAACGGCAAAGGATTTGCGATGCATTGCAAATTCGCTCTTTTGCAAGGCGCGCGAAGACGAGCCGGGAGTTTTGGCAGTGCCGTCTCTGCGCCGGAAACGCGAAGCAGACTATTTTGAAAGTTCCTTTTCGACGATCTCCGCGGCAATGGCGACCAGTCCGGGACAGGGGCGCGTTTCGTAGTAGGCGGAGGTCCGCTGTTCGGAAACGGGGGAGTCCTTGCCCGCGCGGGAAGCGCCCAGCAGTTCGCGGCAGATAACGGACCCCGTCCGGGAGCGGAACTCCTCCGCCAGACGCCGCACCCGCGCGTAGTGCCGGTCCTTGGCCTCCTTGTCGGAAAAATCGGTGTTGCCGTAAAGGATGTTGACGACCAGCGTCATGCCCGAAACGGCGCCGCAGACCTCGCGCATCCGCCCCACGCCGCCGCCGAAACCGGAGGCCAGACGCATGGCCTGTTCTTCGGCAAGTCCGCACTCGGGGGCGAAAGCGCACAGAACGGCCTGCGCGCAGTTGGCCCCCTTCCTGAAATAGTTCTCCGCAAGTTCCTTTTTCGTCATTTTCACACCTCGAAAGACTCTGTTTTAACGATACGGGTCCGTTTTTTCACATTTTTTCCGCACAGCACCTGACGCCGGGATATGGTCAGAAGATAAACCGCCGACGCGCCGGACTTCATCAGTTCGCGGGTCGCGGCGGTCATGGTGGAGCCTGTGGTGTAGACATCGTCCACCAGCAGGATCTTTTTGCCGGAGACAAGTCCGGGAGAAGAGCACCGGAACGCGCCGCGGAGATTTTTCAGCCGCGCCGTCCGGCCCAGAGTCGCCTGCCGGCGCACCATGCGGGTGCGTTCGAGCACAGCGCGGAAGGGGACGTGCAGAAACCCCGCCACGGCGCCGCCGAAAAGCGCCGCCTGATCGTAGGAGCGCAGCAGTCTCCTTGTCCAGTGCATGGGCACGGCGGTGACGAGATCGGGAGAAAACCCGGCTTCCCGCAAGGCATCCGCGCCCAGCCGTCCGAAGGGACGGGCCAGTTCGGGACGGCCGCCGTATTTGAATTTGTGGATCAGCGTCCGCCCCAGTCCCCGGTGTTCGAAGAGGGCGACATTTCCCTGCCACAGCACCTTCACCTGATCGGCGGCGCACCGCGAACAGAGAGCCAGCACGCCGTCCAGTTCGCCGCCGCATCCGGGACAGCGCCGGGCGGACCCGATCGGGGCAAGTTTCGCAAGACACGCCTGACAGATGAATCCCGCGCCCCGTCCGGGACCCGTTCCGCAGACGGGACAGGGCAGAAGATCCAGCTTCCGCCACAGGCGGCTCCACCACGGCAAATTTGCGCCGTCGTCCCCGGGAATGACCGGAACTTCGTTTTTCCGCACGTCCTGCGGCGGCAGTTCCGGCAGATAATCCGGATCTATGCGCAGTTCGAGAAGTTTTCCGCCTGAAGAATATTCTATTTCGATGAGATCGAACCGCGAAGTGAAGCCGGGACCGCCCATGAGCGCCAGATAGACCTTTGCGGCATTGTAGTTGCGCCGCCGCTGACGGGGCGAAAGATTCCCCGCCGGGGTGAACCCCGCCCTGCGGTGCAGGGTCTTGACCTCGACGAAATGAAGTTCTCTTCCGTCCCAGCCGACGATGTCCAGCTCTCCGGCCCGGGTGCGCCAGTTGCGGGCCCAGATCTCGTATCCGCGGTCCCGGAGGACGGCGGCGGCGAGGGATTCTCCCCGGCGGCCCAACGCCTGACGGGCACGGCGCGCTGCGGCAAAGGAGTTCATATCTTCTCCGCGACGACGAACCGGTCCCGTCCGGTCAGATCCCGGGCAATATACGCGGCAAGTCCCAGACTTTTGAACAGCGCCACGAGCCGGGGCGCCTGAGGCGGCGACAGTTCGAAGGCCGCCCGTCCGCCGGGGACCAGACGGCGCGGAAGTTCCGCCGCCGCACGGGAAATGAGGGCAAAGCCTTCGTCGGGAGCCGTCAGCGCCAGCCGGGGTTCGTGGTCCTTCACCTCGGGCTGGAGCGTTTCGTACTCCGACTCCGTCACATAGGGCAGATTGGCGGCGATGAAATCGAAGGTCTCCTCTTCCAGCGCGGAAAAGAGATCGCTTTCGACGAAACGGATCGCTGCCCGGTATTTTTCTGCGTTCCTCCGGGCCGTGTCGAGGGCCTCCGGGCTGATATCCGCCGCGGTAACGACGAGATCCGGCCGCTCGACTGCGGCGGCAACGGCAATGGCTCCGGACCCCGTGCCCAGGTCGAGCACCCGTCCGCCCGCCGGAGCGGAGGCCAGCAGATGATCCGCCAGCAGTTCCGTTTCGGGCCGGGGGATCAGCACCGCCGGTGAAACGGCCAGTTCCAAATCGCGGAAAAAGGCCCTGCCGGTCAGGTACTGCAGGGGTTCCCGGAGGCAGCGGCGGCGGGCGAGCTCCCGGAGACGCGCCTCGGTTTCGCCGTCGGCCGGGCGGTCCGGATCGAGGTCCAGTTCCAGCGCGGGGATCCCGGCGGTCTCGGCGACAAGAAGCCGCGCGTCCGCCTCGGGTGGCTCGATCCCCGCCGCGGCGAAATCGCGTTCGAAAAGTCTGGCAAGTTCTCCGAGCGTCACAGTCTTTCTCCGGATAAAAAGGTCA
>JAFTDL010000225.1 GCA_017454215.1 Lentisphaeria bacterium
CCCGAAACGGTGCTTCCGAACGAGAAAGCAATGAAGGTGATTTCGAAGGAATAACAGGAAAAATCAAAAGGTAATTTTTCGATGAAAAAATCCATCTTGTCCGCCGCTGCGCTTGCTGCGGTCTCCGTGTTTGCCGCCGACCCCGGTACAGTCCAAAAAGAGGGCGGCTTGGTCTTCCGTTACGACGACAACCACCCGCTGAAGGTCTGGGTTTAAATGGCCGCGGTCTTCGATAAGCATCACGTGCCTTTGATGTATGCGGTGATCTTCCGTCCGGACTGCTTCAACGCCGAAGAGAAGGCGTTCCTGCGCAGTCTGGTCAAGCGCGGACATGAGATCATGGACCATACGCCGAACCATTCCGCGTTCAAGTTCGTCGCCGAGGACGCGGCGAAATACGCCGGGGAGCCGTGGGTCGATCATGTGACGGAAAAGATCGTCTGCCTCAAATACGTGCGTCGCAACGACGAGCCCGCCGCCGAGAAGCCGGTTGCGTTCAAGGCCGACCTGGACGGCGCCGAGGTCGTCATCCCGGAGGAATTCCAGAAGTACTTCCGGCCCAACGGACAGATGGTCTATGACGGGAAAGTCTACGCAGTGACGCAGGACCGCCGGAAACGGGGCCGCTTCACCGCCTGGACGTTCTGGGGAGAACCGGTCAAGTTCAAGCCGGTCAAGGGCGCGGACGTTACCACCGCCAGCAAGAAGTTCGGTTTCGCTGCGACCGAGGCGGGCATGAGCAAACTCGCCGAACTCACCGCCGCCGAATGCAAAAAGATCGGCATCCCCGTCCCGACCGCGTGGATCCAGCCCGGCGGCTCCGAAGCCATCCTGCAGGCCGACAACGTCCGCAAGGGCTACGCCAGGCACGGCTACATCTGCGCCGCGACGTATCAGAACCGCGCAAACAAGATCTACTGCGAAACGAACCCGGAACGCTGCGCCTACGCAATGATGTGGGGGCAGCTCCACCTCGACCGCGATCCGCTCGACAAGATCAAGACCCAGATCGCCGATGCTTATGCAAAACATCAGGTGCTTTTCGCGTCGAGCCACCTGAAGCCCGGCAAGGGAATGACCTGGGAAGCCTTCCTCAAGGTCCACGACGAACTGCTCGCGTGGCTGAACGAGGCAAAGATCCCCGTCCGCACCCAGTCTGACTGGGCACGGCGGCTCTATTACAGCAAGACCGATCCGGCCGAGAACATCTTCCCCTCGTGGACCGTCGACCTCGATCAAAACGGTCGCCCGGACGGTTACGACGAACTCCCGCCCGGCGTGACGATCAGCGCAGACGGCATACTCACTGCTGCGAACAACGGACTTGCTTTTGCGATCAGCCGTCTCGGCGGCCTTGAAAAGGGCGAAAACACGCTGAAATTCATCGTGAAGAGCGGCAAAGTACAGGTCAAGATCAATTTCTACCAACGCAACCGCATACTCGACAAAATGCTGACCCTAGACGGACCGGTCAGCAAGTTCACCGTGCCCGCCGATGCGGACTTTGCGGATATCAAGGTCTTCAATGTCGGCAGCGGGCCGCTCGTGCTCGCCGGCGCGGCTCTGAACCGTTAACGCAACGTATGGCATTTATGCATAATGAATAATTGCAATCATGCACTTTTATGTTATAATAGATGCCTCGTCCAACAACCAACTTTTTTTTAAAGGAGATGGAAAAAAATGAAATTCGGAC
>JAFTDL010000226.1 GCA_017454215.1 Lentisphaeria bacterium
ACGCAAACAGGGTGGCTCTGAAGCGTGAAAACGGTGGCTCTCAAGCGTGAAAATACTCAGATTATATGCAATCTATCAAAAAGGGACAAAACGCTTAATTTAACACAACGTCTTACCATTGAACTTCTTAATGATATAGAAATTGGCTTTAAAAAAAGGGATATGCAAGTGTAGACCATTTTTCGGGGTGCAATAATGATGTTTCCAACTTTTTCTTTATGGTTACAAATAATTAGAAAGAATTTGCTTTCAATTCTTTTATCTGTTGCTGTCTATATTGTCATGTCTTTTGTATTGTGGGCTATGTATTTTTTAGGAGAAAAGTGCTTTTTTATAGATGATTTCGCTGAACGTGTGGGATATGGAATTGGAAGGGAACTTCACAATCATATTTTTAATCTTATAAATACCCCGATATTGTGTAATAAAATAGAATGGCCTATTCTTTTAGGAGTTTTGGGTTGTGGCATATATTATGTTATCTTGGGAGTAAATTTTATAGGGATATTTGTAAAATCTCGAATGAGTTATTCGCTCCTTTTGTTTATATGGAAACACATTTCTATTCAGAATAAACGTTCCAAAATGTTTGGATGTGCGGTAGGTCAAGTAATAATCTGTCTTTTTTTCCCAGGAACAAATTTTCTATTTTGGGCAATGGGAATTTTTAGTGAAATTTTTATGTCGTCATCACCTTCTCAATTCGATATATATTGGATAGCTCCATTATTTATAGTTTGTGCTATTGTTGAAGGAATATCGCTTTTATATGTTCGTGAATTTTTGAATGTTAACTCTGTCTAGTTCAAATCATCCAGAACTCAAATGACTGTCTTTCGAACAATATGCATATTCGTATGCCTAATGACCATGGCAATCCTCGCCCAGGGGCTGGCAGTCTCACCTGCCTCCCGGAACCGCCCCAACACGCCCCTTTCTTCTCGCACAGGCCCGCATCCTGCCCTGTTTTCCCGGCCTGCCGCTGACTCGCGCCACAGCGCTCCCGGAAACGAAAAAAGGTGGCAAGATTTCTCCTGCCGCCAGTTCGTGGTGGAGTTCCCGCTCCGGGAAGCGGTAAAGCCGCCGCTGTTTGTTCCCGTCTTCCGGAATCGGCTGGGTCAACTCCCGGATTGAACGCGGATTCTGTCGTTTTTTCTTTTGTTTTTGTACGAACACGACTTGACAAAACGTCTACAATTATGTATATTTAACGACGGTTTGAAAAGGAGACGTTATGGATGAGCATCTGGCCAAAATGCTGAAATGGCTTGAATCGGACCGCCCGTTTTCCGTGGCGGAGACACTGGCTGCCGGAATCCCGCGGCATATTCTGACGCATCTTTGCAATCAGGGAGCCATTTCCCGAGTGGAACACGGGATATACCTCCCGGTCAACGCTGATGTGACCGAAAATCTTTCGCTTCAAATTGCGGCTTTGCGAGTGCCGAACGGAGTAGTTTGTCTCCTTTCTGCGCTTCGATTTCACAATTTCACGACGCAGGTTTCACCGGAGATCTGGCTCGCGCTCAGACAGCACAGCCGCATTCCGGCGATGAGTTGTTTGCCGGCTCGTATTGTCATGCTTTCCGATGTTCCTTTTCAATACGGCATGGAAGAACATGACATCGACGGAATAAAAATCCGCGTATATTCAGCAGCCAAGACCGTGGCGGATTGCTTCAAATTCCGCAATCGGATCGGGCTTGATGTCGCGCTCGAGGCTCTTCGGGACGGAGTTCAGCGAAAACTTTTTTCCGTTTCCGAACTGATGAATGCCGCGAAGGTGTGCCGCGTTTCGAAAATCATCACTCCTTACGTGGAGAGTATTTTCCCATGAACAATCCCAATCCCGTCAATATGGCGGCATCCGTTGAAGCCAAGCTGAAAAATATTACGGCAGAACGCAGAATTGATTATCGTTTTATCCTGATCCGTTATGCGACGGAACGTTTTTTCTATCGTCTGAGCACTTCTCCCTGTGCCGATCAGTTTGTTCTGAAAGGCGGAAACCTTTTTGTGATCTGGCAAAACGGCCGTGATTACAGACCGACCGTGGATTCCGATATGCTGTGCTTCGGAGACGCCACTCCGGAGCATCTCCGCCGGGTATTCGCGGATGCGTGCCGGATAGACAGCATCTCGGTCGACGGAATGGTTTTCGACCCCGATTCCATCGAAATATCCTCCATCCGGGAGGAGACGGAATACGGCGGAACACGTATCCTGCTTACGGCATTCCTGGGGCGGGCCCGCTTCCGGCTTCAATTCGATATTGGAGTCGGGGACGCGATCACTCCTTCCCCGGAACTGACCGATTTCCCGGTGCTTCTGAACGGTCCGGTCCCGCGTCTGAAAGTCTACCCTATGGCAACGACCATCGCGGAAAAATCCGAGGTCATGGTCTCGCGCGGCATCATCAACAGCCGTCTGAAGGATTTTTACGACCTCTGGCTGCTGTCGGAGCTGTTCGATCACGACTACGAGACACTTCGTCTTGCAATCGAAAATACGTTTGCCCGCCGCCACGTATCAATGCCGGAAAGCATTCCGGAGGCATGGACTCCAGAATTTGCTGCCAGCCCGTTGAAAACGACGCAGTGGACGGCATTTCTCCGGAAGAACAAGACGGTGACCGCGCCCGCGGATTTCAAAGCTGTCGGGGCAAGAATTGCGTCATTCCTGACACCGGTATTCTTTCCGCCTGAGCGGAAACTGACAACTTGGAAAGCCGCCACTGGCTGGCAATGACATGGAATACCAGCCATTCTCCGGAAAGTCGACCAGCCGCCGCGGTTCGTTCCAGTCTTCCGGGAGGGGCTGCGGTTTGGAAACTTCCGCAATCGACAGCCCTTTGTCAGATAATCATCAAAATCCACGAGTCCGGTTTGCAAAAGATGTCGCGGACGGGTATATTATATCGGATGGTGGTCGCATAATATTTTTTTCAACAGCCTAAGCCGACTGACGGAAAGAGATGAAAATATCTTGGGAAAAAAGTATCCTGTTCCTGGGGGTGTCCGCGGTCGGCCTTGTGATGTTGGCCGGAGCGTGGCTGACCGGTTACATCTGCTGTGAGTTTCGGGATGGTTTCCTGTATGCTGAAACGGTGCTCTCCTCATCGAAAATCCAGGAAGAGCTTGTCCGCTTCGGCATCACGATCCCCGATGATGCATGCGGTTTGAATTATTGCGTCATCAGCAACTTGGACAGCAAATATTACCTGACCTTCAGACTGGAGCGGAAAAAGTTCGACGACTTTGTCCGGACTATCCCGGAACGATACGGGGTCAGAAAATCGAAAAAGAGGGATTTGCTTTTGCCGCCTCCGGTTTCCAAACGGGGCAATGATGTTTCCTGGTGGGATCCGCCCGAAACCGACGATGCGGAATATTATTCCGGCTCGGGTCAGGTCAGCATTATTTACGATCCGGCAAAAGAGATCGTATATCTTTACTGTTTCACCATATGATCTGTCATATTCTGGAACAAAAATGGTTTCGGAATCGTTTTTTTCAAGCTGTCTATTGAACAAAAATGCAGTTTACTGCAAAAGTGTTCAGTGCGCAGGAAGGCCGCCTTTCTCGTTCAGCGGAACTGCATCGAATAAAGGTCCGCGTCCCGCAGGCGGAACTCCAGCACGACCGGCTTGCCCGCGTTGCGCTTCACCGCAAGGGGATCGTCGAAGACCACCTTGCGGTCGAGGGCGTTGCCGAAGGTCTCGCAGGAGCCGAAACGCTTGCCGTCCGCGTCGATCAGCGTGACGAAGAGACTGCCCCGCGCGGAGGTCGCGAAGTTGATCCGCAGCTCCTCCCCCTCGTAGAAGAAACATTTCGTCGCGGCGATGCGCTCGGCGCCGTCCGCGTGGAGCGAGGCGAAGCCGTCCATCCGGATGGTATAGCGGCAGAATGTGGAGGGCGCACGGGCGGACCAGTGGTTGTCGCAGGCGTAGAGCGAGAGCTCGTCGGGCGCGCCGGGCACGGTGTTCGGCGTCACCGCGAACCCCCGCGCCGGATAACAGTCGCCGTAGACCCAGTTGACGCCGTTCTCGAGCTCCGGGCGCATGAAGGCTTCGCGGAACCGGTGGAACGACCGGCCGTCGCGGGAGACGATGAACGCGCAGTCGGTCACGGCCAGCCCGTAGCGCGGGTCCATTTCCATGCGGCTCCGCCGGAATTCCCGGCCGCCGAGCTCCTCGAAACTGCCGTTCCATCCGGCGCGCTCGACGTAGCGGGTGGGGAAGCCGATCAGGAGCCGGGGCGCGCGGAAATACGGCTGGATCACGTTGGTGTAGAGCGGGATGTCCTCGCCGTCGTCGAATTCGAGCAGCTTCGGCGCGCTCCATTTCCGGAAGTCCGCGGACTCGATGCAGGCGATGTGGCGGACTTTGTTCTTGACGCGGGGATCGCCGGACCGGTGGAAGCCGCGGACGTACCCGCGGTAGAGACCGGCGCGGGCGTCCCAGAAGACCACGTTCAGCGAGTCGAACGTGCCTTTCGTAGTGATGAAATCCCCTTCACGGAAGCGGAGCCCGTCCGGGCTCAAGTAACCGCGGAGCCCGCCGGTCGCGAACCCGACGCCCTTGTAGCGCGCGTCCGGGGGACAGGCGGGGTTGTCGTCCCGGAAGACCATGAAGTTGTCGATGGGGCCGGTGTGGTTGACGTCCGTCATCAGCACGATGTTGTTTTTCCTGTCGCCATTGAACGCCATCAGCCCGAGTTCCGGCTTGGTCCAATGGATGCCGTCCCGGCTCTCGGCGTAACAGGCGACGATGGGGTGGAACGGTCTGGCGCCGGGCTCCTTGCTCGGGCATTGCCAGCCGAGGTAGTACATCCGGTAACAGCCGGACGGACTGCCGCCGTCGACGCCGTGCCAGGTCTCGTCGAAAAAGAAGTTGTGGTAGTTGCAGCCGGATCCTTCCCACGGGGCGTCATGGACCAGCACTGCCTCGCGCCGCACGGGATGATGGAGCCGGAGTTCCGCCGACGATCGTTCCGGATCCAGCAGTTCAGCGTCGAAAAAGCACTCCCGTTCCCCGCCGATGCAAACGGCGTTTCCCATACGACGCGATCGTTTGTCCTGCATGATGCCGCCCCTTTCCGCTCCCGCGTATCCTCACGTCCGCCCCAATATAGCATGACCGCCCGTCGGTGTCAAGCGCCGAAACATCGGGACATTTTTCCGTCTTTTTGCGGCGGACCCGTGTTGAAAAATCTTCTCCGGTCATGTATATTACATGAGATGTTCCGCAAATATGCGCCCCGCACCGGAGAGGATTTGTTTATGGATTTTGACAAATTGATCGAAGACGATATGACCGCGGAGTGGGCAAAAGAGCTCATACAGCGGCTTTCCCCCTATCCCTATCTCGCCGATTTTCTCGCCATCGTCGTTGCGTTCGCGGTCGGGGCAGTGCTTTCCCTGCTGCTGTTCCTGCTGATACGGCCCATCCTGCATCGGTTTTATCGCCGGCACTGCACCATGAACACGGAGCTGCTGGTCTGCATCCGCAAGATGATCGTTTCCTGCGTGGGATGTCTGCCGGTGCTCTGCATCAGTTACAGCGTGTGGTGCGACGGGATACACGAATGGGTCGCGGTCCTGATCTGCAAGCCGTTGTTCGGGATCGTGATCGCCCTCATCGCCCTGACGCTGACATACGCCATCAAAAGTTTCGGTCTGTGGTACAAGCAGCAGCGCAACGCGGAGCAGCGCCCCATCGACGGTCTGCTCAGGATCACCATCAGTTTCGTATGGACGGCCGCGATCATCGTCTTCATTTCAATGCTGATCGAAAAAAGCCCGATCTATCTGCTTTCCGGGCTCGGCGCGATCGCGGCGGTCCTGCTGCTGCTGCTCCAGCAGACGATCCTTTCCTTTGTCGCCAGCGTGCAGATCAATGTCGACCATCTGGTCGAGCTCGGCGACTGGATCGTCATGGACTCCGAGAACGTCAACGGCATCGTCACGGAGATCACGCTGCATACCGTGAAAGTCCGCAACTGGGACGAGACCCTTGCCTGTCTGCCGATCTGCTATCTGGTCAACAAGCCTTTCATGAATTATACCGCCATGCAGAAAACCGGCGGCCGCCTCATCAAGAAAGCCATCCTGATCGATCAGCGCAGCATCCGCTTTTTGAGCATGGAAGAGGTCGAGGTCCTCAAGGGGTTCGATATCCTGAAGGATTATCTCGAAGAGAAGGAAAAGGAGATCGCCCAGTACAACAAGGGCCGGTCGGGTTTCAACACCCGTTATCTGACCAATCTCGGAGCTTTCCGCATCTATGTGCGGCGCTATCTGGAGCAGCATCCGGACATCCGCTCCGACATGCTGCTGTTCGTCCGCGAACTGGCGCCCACCAGTACCGGCGTGCCGCTCGAGATCTACTGTTTTTCCAAAGAGGTGGTCTGGACCCCGTATGAAAAAGTCCAATCCGCGATCACGGAACACCTGCTGGCGGTCCTGCCGAGTTTCCGTCTGCGCGTTTTCCAGGACTGCAGCGACATCTATCAGGAGATCAGCAATCAGGTCGATGTGGTGGGCGGCTCATTCCTTTTCGAACGTCTGAAAAATCCGGTTTACCCGAACAACGGGGACTTCCCCGGCGAACAGGATTCATGACCCTCGGCGTTTCCGGAAAGAATGCTTCAAAAATAATGAAAGCAAGAACGAAATTCACACAGATCTCGCTGTTCAGCGTTCTCTTGAGCGGGCGCTACGGCGGTGTCATCCGCGTCGCCGAACTGAAGAAACTCGGCACCATGGCGATCGCCACTATGGACCGGCTGGACGGTGAAATGCAGATGATCGACGGAGTGGTCTATCAGGCGTGCGCCGACGGGCAGGTCTATCTGCCGGGAGATGACGCGACCGTCCCCTTCGGCACGGTCGCCGAATTTCACGCCGAACAAACCGTCCGGCTTGCCGACATCCCGAGCTACGAACTCTTCGAAGAATATATGGCGAAGTGCTGTCCGCAGGAAAACGTCCCGCTGGCGATCCGGTTCACCGGGGATTTCCGCCGCATGAAAGTCCGCGCGGTCGTCCGTCAGGAAAAGGACGGCGTCGGTCTGGCGGAAGCGGCGAAAAACGAAGCGGTCTTCGAGTGGGCCGACTGTTCCGGCGATCTGGTGGGCTTCCGGCTGCCGGGCTATGTCGCCGGGATCAACGCGCCCGGATGGCATCTCCACTTCATGGACACGGCGCGGCAGCATGGCGGCCATGTGGTCAACTTTTTCCTGCGCGGCGGCGAACTGCGCTGCTGTCATGCGGACGATCTGCAGATCCGGCTCCCGCCGCCCGAAGTGCTTTCCGGGCTCGATGCGGGCCGGGACTGGAGCGGCGAACTGAAGCGGGCTGAAGCGGAACGGTGACGGCGATCCACTTCAACAACGGCCGCCGGGAACGCTTCCTCGACTTCTCGCAAAAGGGCAAGGCGCGGGAGCAGTTCGAGTGCGTACTGCGGATCCTGTCGGTCCGCGGGATAGGAGGAAACAAATGACGGAACTCTTGTACAACAACATCGAACTGCCCGACGCGTGGCCGCCGCGGGACGGGGATCCCGACGATTTCCAGCCCATGCGCGTGCCTTATCTCTCAAAGCCGCCCAAGGTCATCAACATCGACGTGGGCCGGCAGCTTTTCGTCGACGATTTTCTCATCGAGACGTCGGAGATGGCCCCGGCTTACCATCATCCCGTCAAATACACCTGCAATCCCGTTTTTTACCCGGAAACGGCCCACGAGCGCGGTTTCCGCGATCTGACGCCGTGCACGATACCGAAATGCGGCGGCGTCTGGTACGACCCCGCCGACCGGCTTTTCAAGATGTGGTACTCCGCCAGCTTCATCGGCTGCATGGCCTACGCGGTCAGCACGGACGGGATCCACTGGGAAAGGCCGGAGCTGGATGTCGTGCCGGGCACGAATCTCGTCATGTCAGAGGATTTCCATCCGGATTCCGGCACCGTCTGGCTGGACGCGGAAACGGCCGACGAAGCGCAGCGCTTCAAGTTCTTCGTCCGCGAGCCCGGCGGGAATTTCCCCGGCAAGATGTTCACGTCGCCGGACGGGATCCACTGGAGCGCCCCCCGGGAGACCGGCGTGATGGGCGACCGGAGCACCGTGTTCTACAATCCCTTCCGGCGCAAATGGGTCCAGAGCATCCGCGATTACCTCCCCGGCCGCCGCCAGCGCTGCCGCCGCTACATGGAAGCGGACGATTTCCTTCAGTCCGGCGTCTGGCGGCCCGGCGAACCGCCCTACTGGACGGGGGCGGACATCATGGATCGCGCGCTGTATTCCGACCCGCAGTTGTACAATCTGGACGCCGTCGCCTACGAAAGCATCATGCTCGGCATGTTTCAGATCCTGCAGGGTCCGCCCAATCGCGTCGGGATACAAAAGACCGAGCCGAAACTCACGGAACTCACGGCCGGATACAGCCGGGACGGATTCCATTTTCTCCGCCCGGACCGGACCACCTTCATCGGGGCGCGCCGCACGCCGGACTCGTGGGAGTTCGGCTATGTGGAATCCACGGCCGGGATCGCGCTCGTCGTGGGCGACGAACTGTGGTTCTACTACTCCGCGTACGCCGGCGACTCCGCATACACCGGCGAGGAATGGCGGAACGGCATGTACGCCAACGGCGCGGTGGGGCTGGCCAAACTGCGCCGGGACGGCATGGCGTCCCGCCGGGCGGCCGAACCGCAGGCATGTCTGCGGACCCGGAGCGTGATCTTCACCCGCGGCTGCGGGCTTTTCGTCAACGCCAACACCTCCGGCAGTCTGCTGACCGCCGCGTGTCTGGACGAGGCGGGGCAGCCGATCCCCGGCTTCTCCCGCGAAGAGTGTCTGGGGTTCCGGGGGAATTCCACCTGCGCGGAGATCCGCTGGAAAAACGCGGAGTTCGCGGCGCTCGCCAATCGTCCCTTCAAACTGGATTTCGCCATGCCCCGCGGGGACTTCTACGCCTTCTGGGTCGGCAAGGACGCCAAAGGCGCCAGCGGCGGATACGTCGCCGCGGGCGGTCCCGCCTACGCCTCCGCGCGCGATATCTGACGGCGGCAAAAGGACGGATGCGAAAACTCACGGAAGGAGGCATTTTATGACCGATCAGCAGCTCAACTTTCTGAACGTCGTCCCCGTATTTCTCAACGATCCGGATTTCACGGTTTCCGAGATCCGCCGCCAGTACCGCGACGTCGGTCTGCGGCAGTTCGCCATGTGCCTGAGTCTGCACCCGCAGGGCGATCCGCCCGTCAAGCACGCCGACGCGCTCATCGCCCATTGCCGCGAGCTGAAGAAGAAACTCGCCGACCTGCCCGAACTGCAGTTCGGCATCCTCATTCAGAGCACGATGGGCCACGGCTGGGCCGCCGCCACGCCGCTCACCCGTGAACCGTGGTCGCGCGTGGTCCAGCTCGTTTCGAAGGCCGGGGAGCCGGTCCGCTTCTACGAGAAGAACAGCCGGATGTGCTATATGGACCCGGCGTTTCAGGAATACGTCCTGCACGCGGTCGACGGCATCATGAAGCTCGAACCGGCGTTCCTCCTGCTCGACGACGACTTCGGTCTGCGCCTCGGCGAATGCTTCTGCGACCGGCACATGGCCGACTTCAACGAGCACAACCACTCGCATTACACGCGCGAGGAACTGGCGAAGATCGTGCTGGAGCGCCCGGGCGACGATCCCGAAGTGCGGCTCTTCTCCGAACGGCGCGGCGCGCCCGCGATCGACTTTCTCCGCCGCATCCGGCAGGTGATCGATTCCTACGACCCGAAAACGTGGTGTTTCCTCTGCACCTGCGGGCGCGGGTTCGCGGCCCGCTACCTCGAAGCGCTCGCCGGTCCGGAGTCCCAGCCGTGCGTCCGCCCCGGCAACGCGGTGTACGGCGACTGTCAGCCGCTTTGCTTTTACACCGACGACCGTCGTACGAACCTCATCAAATACCAGTATTCCTCCTCGCCCAAGCCGGTCGCGTTCATCGACGAGGCGGACACGTTTCCCCAGAGCTACTACAGCGAGAGCGCGACGATGTTCCACGCGCACCTCACGCTCGCCATCCTGAACGGCTTCTGCGGGGCGAAGGTGTGGATGTCCGAATTCAACGCGCCCGAGGACCGGGGCTGGCAGAGCCGGTACGAGACGATCTTCCGCGAGCACCGCGGATTCTACGACGAGCTCTTCCGCGTCACGCGCTCGATGACGCCGCTCGGCGTCGCCTCGCCGGTCTTCGCAGTCCCGGAAATGGACCACCCGTTCCTCTGCGCGTCGAGCTTCAACTTCCCCACGTGGAGCGACATGTTCCTCGGCCCCTTCGGCGTGCCGCTCCGCTGGGGCGACGGGACGGACGGCGGCGTGTACGCGCTGACCGGGCACGACGCCTCCCGCCTCAGTGACGCGACGATCCGCAAACTGCTCGCGGGCGCGGTCCTGCTGGACGGCAAGGCCGCCGCCGAGCTCGACCGGCGCGGGTTCGCTGCCGACATGGGCGTCAAAACGGCGGACGATCCCGCTTTCTTCTTCCAGACCGAATTCACGCCGTCCACCGGCCGTACCGGCCCCCTCATGTGGGAAACCGGCATGGTCAAGCTCGAACCGGTATCGCCGGAGACGCAAGTCTACAGTCAGTGCGCCCAACGCGCGGGAGGGAGACTCCAAATGGTCGCGCCGTGCATGACGTTCTTCACCAACGCTTCCGGCGGCCGGGTCGCGGTCACGGCGTACCCGGCGGACCTGCCGTATTACAAGCGCCTGCGCAACCCGCGCCGCGAAAACCTGCTGGCCGCGCTCGATTTCCTCGCGGGCGGCACGCTGGAGATGACGGTCGAGATCCTGAACCAGAACCTCGTGCATCACGCGCGGCTGGCGGACGGTTCGGAACTGCTCGCCGTGCTCGGGCTGGGCATCGACACGGCTCCGGCGATCCCGGTCCGCTGTACGCGGAAAGTGACCGCGCTCGACGAGCTGACCGCCTCCGGCGAATGGCGTTCGGCGGAGTTTGCGCAGGCCGACGGCACGGTGACGATCCGGCACGAACTGCGAATTTCGGAGTGGGCGGTCTTCCGCTTCCGATTGGCGTAAGCGGGGTGGCGGCGAAGCGCATAACGCCAAGCCGATACTGAGTGCAGGGCGATGGACGATATGGACATGGCACAGGACACCGGCCTCACGCAGTCCTGTGTTTAAAGTCCCCCCGTCCATATTCTTCGTTCTCGGTATCGGCATTGCGCCATGTGCCCCCATAGTTGCAAAATCCCCGAATGATGCTATTGTTTAGCAATATCGTTTTTCGGACTCGGGAATCATTAGCGGAAAGGGATCGCGATGAAGAGAAGTTTTGTCCTGCTGTTTGCGTTCGCGCTGACCGGCGCGCTCGCCGCCGCCGTCATCGAGGCGGAATCCGGCACGCTTGCCCCCAACGGCGCGAAGATCGCCGAATACGCCGATGCATCCGGCGGCAGGATCGTCCGCCTGCTCGGGGCGCCCGCGCTCAAGCGGGATGCCGTCAAGCCCGAGACGCCGGACCTCGTCGTGCCGTTCACGGTCGCCCAGGACGACGCGTACGGGATCACGGCGTACGTCTGTACCGAACACACCGGCAACGACTCGGTCTATTTCCGCGTCGATGACGGGAAAATGCTCGAAAAGCATTTCGGTTACCCGAAGAAGTCCGTGCCGATCGAGTTCGGGACCTTCGAGCTGAACGCCGGGGCGCACAAGCTCGCTTTTTACCATCGTGAAAGCAATTTCGGCATCGACAAGATCGAGGTCAAACCGGTCAAGCGTGTGCCGCGCATGTTCACGGTGAAGGGCCAAACCGGCACCGTGCAGACCTACACCGTCCGCGCCCCCGCGCCCGGCAACTACATCCTGCGCGTCTTCTGCCACCGCGAAAAGGCCGGTCCCCAGCAGAACGCCCGCGTCACCATCGGCGACAATATGCCGATCATCCGCCGGATCATCTTCCCGACCATAACGAAGGGCACTTACGAGATCGAGCGCATCCCGTTCCGCGGCAAGCCGGTCGCGCTCAAGCTCGAGATCGCGCCGGAAGTCATCATCGATCAGCTCGTCTTCCAGCCTGTCCGGAAGCGGCTCCCGCGCGAGGCGGAGGTCTACGTGCCGAAGATCGTGCCGCGCCCGGACCGCCCGCGCCTGCTCGTGAACAATGATCTTCTGCCGATCGTGAAGGATCGCCTGAAGCGCGGACAGAACGCCCTCGCGTGGGAGGAAGTGCGGAAGATCGCGCTGCGGCCGTACAAGTTCGTCGTCCCGAAGGACCGCGAGGTCATGTGGGACGAGCGGCTCATCCAGGCGATGCGCGCCAAGGCGCTCTACTACCTCATCACCGGCGACGAAAAAGTCGGGCGCGAGGCATGCGAGCTCGCCGTTGCGTATTTCAAGGTCGTCAATTTCGGCAACGGGCAGGACATCTGCCGCCGCACCGGCGCGGCGATCCAGTCCGCGAGTTTCGTCTACGACTGGTGCTACCCGGTGATGACCGACGCCGAACGCGCGATCCTGCGCGACCGCTTCCTGTGGCAGGCCGAGAGTATGGAGATCGGCTGGCCGCCCTTCAACCAGCA
>JAFTDL010000227.1 GCA_017454215.1 Lentisphaeria bacterium
GCGCGTACAAGTTCAAGCCGGGTGAAAATCCCCGCATCCGCCTCGACATCCTGCGCGAGATCGAGAAGCGCATCCCCGGATTCCCCATCGTTCTCCACGGTTCCTCCAGCGTGCCGCAGGATCTGGTCAAGATCATCAACGACAACGGCGGCCGCCTCAAGGACGCCATCGGCATCGCCGAGGATCAGCTCCGCGAAGCCGCCAAGTCCGCGGTGTGCAAGATCAACATCGACTCCGACGGCCGTCTGGCGATGACCGCGGGCGTCCGCAAGGTCCTCACCGAGAAGCCCGAAGTCTTCGATCCGCGGCTCTACCTCGGACCCGCCCGCGACATGCTCAAAGAGCTGTACATGCGCAAGAACAGAGAGGTCCTCGGTTCCGCCGGACACGCCGACGACTGATCCTGCCGGTGACTTCAAAATGCCCGTCTTTGCCTTGTGTGAGGACGGGTGTTTTTTCATCGGAGAGACTCGAACGTACTGACGGAAGGGAAGGCGGACGAAAAAATGTCATACGCTGACACTTTGCCGGACGATGTCCGGAGACGGGGCAGGATCTATGCGACGGTTTCGGCCGTCGCCGGATGTGTTTCCGAGGTGATGCTCGACAGCAGCGCCATCATCATATTGCTGTTCACGATGCTTCACGCATCTCCGACTGTGACGATGTTTTCGTCGAGCCTCACGGGGCTCATGGGGGTGTTTCTCATGATCCCCAACGCCTGCATCGCCGACAGGATCGGCCTGAAACTTTCGGTGAAGATCGCCTGCTGGATGGGATTTGCCGGATTCATGCTGATCGCCGCTGCGCCGTTCTGCGGCGGTTTCGCCGTGCCGCTGGCGCTGGCCGGCACCTTCATCTACTGCTCCCAGCGCTCGCTGTACGGCAGCGCCTGGTATCCCCTGCTGGACAACTTTCTCCGGGCCGACGAACGGGGCAAGTTCTTTTCGACCATGCGCACCTGCTACATGCTTTTCAACGGCGCGTTTCTCTTCGTGGTCGGTCTGGTCCTCGAGAAGAACAGTTCCATCCGGCTTCTTCAGGCGGCGGTCGCCGTTGCGGCGGTGTGCATGCTGATCCGCTGGCACTGCATCAAGCGCTTTCCCGAGGATCCGGACGCGAAAACGGGAACGTACAAGTTCCGCCAGTCGCTCCACACCTCGATCCGCAACGCGCCGCTCACGGGATTTTCGGTGTACCAGTGCATTCTGGTGCTGTCCTGCACCGCGCTTCTGCCGCTGACGCTGATCTATCTGCGCAAGTATGTCCAGATGGAGCCGGGCAAAGTCCAGCTGCTTTCCTCCGTGGGCATCGCCGGGAGCATCTGCGGCTATTTCCTCTACGGCCGCCTGACGCGGCGGGTGAAACTCAAGCACCTCGAATTGACTGTCCACCTGATGTACATGGTGCTGGCCTATCTGCTCTTCGGACTGGATTGCCGCATGCCGGGATTTCCGGTGCTCGTCGGGATCATCATTTTCTGCAACGCCGTCGCGGGCAGCTGGCTGATGTGCAACAACTCCATGGAGTATCTGGCGCTGGCCCGGCCGGGGAACAAGACCATGGCCATCGCCTTCTGCACCACCTATTCCAACGTGGGCGCGGCCATCGGACGGGTGGGCAGTTCCGTACTGCTGGGCGGCGTGCTCCTCGCGCCGGAGTGGACCTGTTTCGGATACAAGGTCAGCGTCTACCAGTCGCTCTTTCTCATTTCGGCCCTGATCGCCACCATGGCGCTGGGACTGCTGCCGATCATGCCCTCCTTCGTGCCCGAGCACGAGGACTACTACAATCCCGGCGAGTAGGCCATGCAAGCCGAAAAGATCATCGGCGTCTTTTACGCGAAAGAGCCCGGACTGTGCCGTCTGCTCCTCAGGCACTCCCTGCAGGTGCGTGACAAGGCTCTGCAGATCGCGGGAGTGTCGGGACTGGCCCTCGACCTCGGGACCGTTTCCGCCGGGGCGCTTCTGCACGACATCGGCATCATCCGCTGTCACGCGCCGGGGATACTGTGCTTCGGAGAACTGCCCTACATTTCCCACGGCGTCGCCGGGGCGGAAATGCTGCGGGCTTACGGGCCGGAACACGGCCTCGACTGCGAAGCGTGCGCCCGCATCTGCGAGCGTCACACCGGCAGCGGGCTTGCGGCGGAGGATATCCGCGCTCAGCATCTGCCTCTGCCCGAGCGGGACTTCATTCCCGAGAGGGACGAAGAGATCCTCATCTGCCTTGCGGACAAGTTCTTTTCGAAGTCGGGCGAGATGAAGGAAAAGAGTTTTGCTTCCGCGCGCCGTTCCATGGCGAAATTCGGCGACTCCTCCCTTGCCCGTTTCGACGCCATGTGCCGCAGAATGAACGTCTCTTCCGCCCTGCCTCCCGTCCCCGAAATTTCCGCGGAGGAAGTTTCCGCATCGCTGGCCAAGTGCCTTTGAGGACCCATTGCCGGGATCGGCTTGTGTACAGTTTGACAGTGGAAGGTTTTTTCAGGGAAAGTTTGAAAGATTTTTCTGTCTGATGTATGTTATGTAGGACGGTGTTGCAAATACTGTCTTTTTCGGTAAAATTCCCGTACTGCAGACGAACTCTTGAGGAGAGCGCAAGATATGGATAAGATGAAATGTGAGACGGCAAGCGGAGTGGAGCGGAATGTGGATCGGATCGCCGCGGTGTTCCCGCAGGTGGTGACCGAGGTCAAAGGGGAGGACGGCAAAATCACCCGCGCCGTCAAGTGGGACGTGCTCAAGGAACTCCTTTCGGGCGAATACGTCGAGGGCGGGGAATGCTACGACTTCACCTGGCCGGGGAAGCGGGCCGCCATCGCCGAGGCCGCGAAGTCCATCCGCAAGACGCTGCGCCCCTGCAAGGCGGAGAGCAAGGACTGGGACACCACCGAAAACCTCTACATCGAGGGCGACAACCTCGAAGTCCTGAAGCTCTTGCAGGAGTCCTATCTCGGCAAGGTCAAGATGATCTACATCGACCCGCCGTACAACACCGGCAACGACTTCGTCTATCGGGATGATTTCAAAGTGGGTAGTGGGCAGTGGGCAGTGGATAGCGGGGAGCTTTTTGAAGACGAGGAAACCGGCGAGACCAACCGCATGTTCAGAAACACCGAATCCAACGGCCGTTTCCACTCCGACTGGTGCTCGATGATCTATTCGAGACTCGCATTGTCGCGAGACTTGCTATCGGATGATGGCGTAATTTTTATATCTATTGATGACAATGAAGTTGAAAATCTTAGAAAAATTTGTGATGAGATATTTGGAGAAGGAAATTATATCAATCATTTCGCATGGGTCGTTAATATTACGGGGCGGCAAATATCGGGTTCGGGGGCCGCAAAAACGTGGGAAAGTGTTTTGTTATATGCAAAGGACATTAACAACGTTGGATTGATGCCGATTGACATTAATTTTGCCAAGGAAAAAATGCCTGATGCCTATAAAGGGTTCGACAAAGATATTCGTTCGGACGAAAGAGGAAAATTCGCCATTGGTGACACGCTTTATAATCACAACAGAAAATTTAACGAAGAAACAAGAAGGAACTTGGTTTTTTCTATTTTTTACAACCAAACGACTGGCGAGATAACCACCGGCAATATCGGTGAAAAGAAGGATGGTTATATTGAAATACCTCCTCATAAAAACGGCGATGGAGTGCATAAATATCATGCGTGGCGATGGTCCCGGCAGAAAATAGAGAGTGAAAGCTATGATCTTATTGTTCTGACTACACCTTCGGGAAAGCTTGAGATTTATACGAAAATAAGAAATTTTGCCATCACAACCCTAAAGGACTTAATTACTAACATCTCCAATGGAGATGCTGAATTACAAAAGCTGTTCGATGGGAAAAAATATTTCGACTATCCCAAATCGGTTGATTTACTCATCACACTTCTCAATGGAATGAACGACAATGCAGGCATCGTCCTTGACTTCTTCTCCGGTTCCGCTACCACTGCCCACGCGATTATGCAGTTAAACGCCGAAGATGGCGGCAAGCGCAAATTCATCATGGTGCAGTTGCCGGAGGCTTGCGCACCCGACTCCGAGGCTGCCAAAGCCGGATACAAGAACATCTGCGAGATCGGCAAGGAGCGCATCCGCTGCGCCGGAGAGAAGATAAAGCAAGAAAATCCCCTCACCGCCGCCGATCTGGACGTGGGGTTCCGGGTGTTCAAACTCGACGACAGCAACATGAAGGACGTCTATTACTCCGCCTCCGAGTATTCGCAGGACATGATCGATACGCTGGTCAGCAATATCAAGGACGACCGCACCGACCTCGATCTGCTTTACGGCTGTCTCCTGGATTGGGGCGTGGAGCTCTCTCTGCCGCACACGAGCGAAAAGATCGACGGTGTGACCGTCCACACGGTCAACAACGGCGACCTGATCGCCTGTTTCGACGCGAACATCCCGGAGAGCGCGATCCGCGCCATTGCCAAGCGCCAGCCGCTCCGCGCGGTCTTTCGCGACAGTTCCTTCGCCGGCGCCCCGCAGAAGATCAACGTGGAAGAGATCTTCAAGCTCCTCTCCCCCACCACGACCGTCAAGGTGATATAACCAAACATAGGACAGCATGATCATGAGAAACAAAATAACAAAAAACATTGTCGATGAACAAACACTGGATGCAGAAATCAAAGAAACCAGAAACTCCCTGACAACAGATCGTTTGGATATGTCGTTCGGGGAAATTATGGCCATGTATGAACGGGGAGAACTTGTTATCAATCCCGGATTTCAGCGGCTGTATCGTTGGAGCCAAGAGCAAAAAACGAAATTCATGGAATCCATTATCCTTGGGATTCCTATACCTCCAATATTTGTAGCAGAGGACAACAATGGACGTTGGGAATTGGTAGATGGTCTACAAAGACTGTCTACAATATTTTCCTTCTTCGGCAGCTTAAAAACCGAAGAAAAAAATATTAACAATTGGACACTTGAAGCAGGAGAGCTGTTGACTTCTCTTGAGGGTTTTTCGGCAGAGAGTTTGCCGCTGCGCTATCTATTGAATATCAAGCGCTCCGTTTGTCGCATAGAAATAATTAAGTGGGACAGCAAATGGGATATGCGCTATGAACTTTTTAGTCGCCTAAATACAGGCGGCGCAATTCTGACAGAACAAGAAATTCGCAACAGTATATTCCGCAGTGGACTTGAGAAATTTTATTCATTTATCGAAGAGGCGGTAAAAAGGGGAAATTTCCAAAAGATAACTCAATTAACCCCGAAGCAGAGGAAGGAACTTTTCGATCAAGAGTTGATTGTTCGATATGTTTCCTTGGTAGATGAATGGAACACTGTCGATGCATCAATATCTTTGCACGCAACGACATTCATGAGAAATCTGCTTGAGGCGCACAAGGATATTGACGAAAGCACAATATCCCGTTTTTATTCAACTGTTGATTTGCTCGCCCCTTTGGGGAAAGAAACGTTTCGTATTAAATCTGTTTTCTCTCCCAGTGCCTATGATGCCATAATGGTTGCCACAACGCACCACTTAGACTATTTCAGCAAGCATAATGATAGGTTAAAGGCGGCGGTTGATGCGGTAAAATCTAATGATGAATTTAGAGCGACCCGCAGCGCGGCAAGCAGCAAAACGCGTACCAAGAAAAAAATTGAAATTGCAATGAGCATATTTTCTGATCTGGCAAAATGAGTAGATTCGCAGAACTATGTCAGGCCGACATTTCTTGGCGAACTTCTGAAATCGCGCTGTTGAAGAAGTCAACAGCAATGCCGTCTATTTCAGAAGTGATGCGGGGAGTATTATTGAAATATTCTGTGCCCGCCTTGTATGCTCTGTGGGAAGGATTTGTCACCTACATCTTTTCTGAATACGTCAAGGTGATTAATGCAGAAAACATTTCAGCAAAAGAACTCGATATAAGAATCAAGACATATCATTCTTTTTGTGAATTGAATTTAGCATCTCCTCCGCGCGACTCCGCTAAAAAAGAGATTTTGGTAGACCGAATGCAACAGCATTTTGATAATATCGTAAAATTATCAACTGATATCGCAACCGACTCAAACGTAGACTATGCATCGTTGTCTGCAATAATGCACAGATATGGAATCGCTCCACTGCCTGAAGACAAATATAAAAATCGGTTGTCAAAATTTCTTAATTTCAGAAATAAAATCGCTCATGGCAATAATTCCATTAGTGTGGATGACACAAGGTTAAACGAGTTCAGTACACTCGTTAGTGAATTGATGGATGATGTTTTGATTACATTGGATGACAATGTCGTAAATAAAAAATATATTGCTCAACTATGAAAGACAACAAACCGATCGTTTTTCAGGATAAGACCATTCGCCGGACTTTGGTGAATGACGAGTGGTTCTTTTCCGTTGTCGACGTGGTGGCGGCGCTGACCGACAGCGTCAATCCCAGCGATTACATCAAAAAACTCCGCAGACGCGACCCGCTATTGGCTCAAGGGTGGGGACAAATTGTCACCCCCCTTGCGGTCGAGACCGCGGGCGGAACTCAAAAGGTCAACTGCGCCAACGTCAAGGGACTGTTCCGCATCATTCAGTCCATCCCGTCGCCCAAAGCGGAGCCGTTCAAACAATGGCTGGCGCAAGTCGGCTACGACCGGGTGCTGGAGATCGAAAACCCGGAACTCGCGCAGGAGCGTATGAAGGAACTCTACGAACAGAAGGGCTATCCCAAGGACTGGATCGACAAGCGTCTGCGCGGCATCGCCATCCGGCAGAACCTGACCGACGAATGGAAGGCGCGCGGCATCACCGAGGATCGAGATTTCGCCATCCTTACGGCAGAGATCAGCAAGGCGACCTTCGGAATGACGCCCTCCGCCTACAAGGCGTACAAGGGGCTGGAATCACCGAACCAGAATCTGCGGGATCACATGACCGACCTCGAACTGATTTTTACCATGCTCGGCGAGCGGGTGACCACCGAACTTTCGCGGCAGGAACGCCCCGACACCATGCCCAAGCACAAATCGGTCGCCCGTCGCGGCGGCAAAGTCGCCGGCAACGCCCGCAAGGAGACGGAAAAGGAGCTCGGGCACTCCATAATCAGCAGCGAAAATTATTTATCCAACAACGATTTGCCCGGGTTGACCGCGGAAGATGAGGATAAACAATGAAACTCCAGTTCAAGCATCAGAAATTTCAGGCGGATGCGGCGCGGGCGGTCTGCGAGGTGTTCACCGGGCAGCCGCTGACCAGCCACTCGTATATGGTCGATCCCGGCAAAGGAGAGGTCGAACTCTTCGGCAACGGCTTCGGCAACCTCCCGCTCGTGCCGGGACTTACCCGCGGAGTCATGCTTTCACGCATCCGGAAAATGCAGCGCGACCAGCAGATCAAGCCCTCCGACAGTTTGGTCGGTCCCGGCATCAATCTCACCATCGAGATGGAGACCGGTGTCGGCAAGACTTATACGTACATAAAAACCATCTACGAATTGAACAAACTCTACGGCTGGTGCAAGTTCATCGTCGTCGTCCCCAGCATCGCCATCCGCGAGGGCGTTTACAAATCTTTTCAGGTCACGCAGGAGCATTTCAACGCCGAGTACAACAAGAAGATCCGCTTCTTCATCTACAACTCCGCGAAGCTCTCGGACATTTCGCACTTCGCGCAGGACAGCGCCATCAACTGTATGATCATCAACAGTCAGGCGTTCAATGCCAAGGGCGAGAAGGCACGGCGTATCTACGACGAACTCGACGAGTTTCAAAGCCGCAAACCCATCGACGTTATCGCCAAAACCAATCCCATTCTCATCATCGACGAACCCCAGTCGGTCGAGGGCAAACAGACAAAGGAGCGCCTGAAAGAGTTTCACGCGCTGTTCACCTTGCGCTACTCGGCCACTCACCGTGCGGACAGCATCTACAACATGATCTACCGCCTCGACGCGATAGACGCGTACAACCGGCAGCTGGTCAAGAAGATCGCGGTCAAAGCCATTCACACCACCGGTACGACCGGAACTTCCGGCTATCTCTATCTGCAGGATCTGATCCTGTCGCCCGACAAGCCGCCGCAGGCGGTGTTGGAGTTCGAAGTGCGGGGCAAGGACAGGATCCGCCGCGAGGTCCGCCGCCTCGATGAAGGCGCGAACATCTACGAGCTTTCACAATATACCCGCGACTCCGGCGGCATCGAGGCCTACCGCGACCGCTATATCATCAAACGGATCGACGGACGCGACAACTCCGTGGAGTTTCTCAACGGCATAAAGCTCTATGCCGGCGACGTGAGCGGCGTCGAGGAAACGGACGATTATGTGCGCCGGTTGCAGATCCGTGAGACGATCCTCTCGCACCTCGAGCGTGAACGCCAGTTGTTCCATCGGGGGATCAAGGTGCTGTCGCTGTTCTTCATCGACGAAGTCGCCAAGTACAAGGTGTACGAGGGGGCCACACCGATGAACGGCCCCTATGCCGAGATCTTCGAAGAGGAATATGCCGACGCCGTGCGGGAGTTTATCGACGATCTCTTGCCCGATGAACCTTTCAAGAACTACCTGCGCGGGATCGCCGCCGGGGCGACCCACGCCGGGTATTTCTCCATCGACAAAAAGAGCAACCGCATGATCGACGGCAAGATCGACAAAAAGGAGAACCGCTCCGACGATACCGACGCCTACGATCTGATCATGAAGAACAAGGAGCGGCTGCTCAGTTTCGAGGAGCCGGTGCGCTTCATCTTTTCGCACTCGGCGCTGCGCGAAGGGTGGGACAACCCCAATGTGTTCCAGATCTGCACGCTGAAGCAGAGTTCCGCCGATGTCCGCAAACGCCAGGAGGTCGGGCGCGGTCTGCGTCTCTGCGTCAACCAGGCCGGGGAGCGTCAGGACGCCTCCGTGCTCGGCGGCGATGTGCAGAAAATCAATATTCTTACCGTCGTCGCCAGCGAGTCGTATGAAAACTTTTCCAAGGCACTGCAGACCGAATACGCCGAGGCGGTCGCCGACCGTCCCAAGACCATCAGTGAGACGCTTTTCATCAGCAAGGTCGTTTACAATGCCCGCGGCGAGGAAAAAGTTCTCGGCCCCGAGGATGCCAACGAGATCATTTTCTCCATGGCCGCCAGCCAGTACATCGACATCAGAAAGAAGACGCTCACCGACAAGTATTACGAGGACAAGGCCGCGGGCAAAATGATCGTTCCGGCAAATTTGGCCGAGTTCAACGACGACATCGTCAAGATCGTCGACAGCATCTACGATCCCGAACGGTTCTCCCCGGAAAACACCAGAAAAAACAACATTACGCTCCACCTCGACGAAGAGAAACTCAAGCGCAGGGAGTTTCAGGAACTCTGGAAACGGATCAACGCCAAGACCGCCTACATCGTCGATTTCGATACGGACGAACTGGTCGCCAAGTCGATACAGGCCATAAACACGGAGTTGCGGGTTTCGCAGATATTTGCAGTTATCGAATCCGGCGCGATGGAGACGATCCAGTCCAAAGAGGCGCTGCAGGAGGGTTCGGCGTTCACCAAAGCCCGGCGTGATACCCATTCCGACCTCACGTCAAAGGCAAGTTCCCATGTCAAGTACGACTTGCTCGGAAAAATCGTGGGGGAAACCGGACTTACCCGCGACGCCGTTGCCAAGATTCTTCGGGGCATCAATGCCGACAAGTTCGCAATGTTCAAAATCAACCCCGAGGAATTCATCATCAAGACCTCCGCGCTGATAAACGAGCAGAAGGCGACGATCATCGTTCAGCAGATCACCTACAACAAGCTGGATGACAGTTACGACACCGATATTTTCACTCAGAACGAGATCCGGGGACAGCTCGGCATCAACGCCATGCTTACGACCAAGCACCTCTACGACTACCTGGTCTTCGACTCCAAGGATTCTGAAATGAAATTCGCAGAGGAACTGGAAGCTGCCAGCGAAGTCGTGCTTTACGTGAAACTTCCGCGCGGATTCTACATCAACACACCGGTCGGCAAGTACAATCCGGATTGGGCCATCGCCCTTGATTCCGACAAGGTCAAGCACATCTACTTCGTCGCCGAGACCAAAGGCGATCTTTCGACGCTGCAGCTTCGCGAGATCGAAAATGCGAAGATCCAGTGTGCCCGAAAGCATTTCAAGGCCATCAGCACGGATGCGGTGCTCTACGACCACATCTCCTGCTACACGGACCTGCTGAAGATCGTGATGTAGACGGATGTTGTGTTTTTCCTGCCGGGTTTTGCATTGATTTGCAAAATGTGCAGTATTTTTCCCAAGGATGGCCGCGGTCGGTGACTTTTTGCGTCAAGTTTGCCGGAGTTTTCCTTGAAAAGCGGTGTAATCCTGCTATATTCTGTTTGTGGAGGATTTTTTTTGAACGGTAAATCCATACAGGCGGCAGACGATGCAGATATTTTCACTGAAACTTGAAAACGGAGCGGCCCTCGAGGCGAAAGCCGATCCGGCTCTGGGGATCGAAAAAGGCGATACATGCGTGTTCGCCCGGGATTTTCACACCGATCTTGCGGAGGTGGTCCGGCAGCTCGAAGCGCCCTCCGGCGGCGCGGATCCCGCCGCCCTGCCGGAGATACGGCGCATCGCGACCAACAACGATCTTGCGGCCGCCAACGCCAATGTGCCCAGAGAACGCGAGGCCATGAGGACCGCCGCCCGCTTCGTCGAACAGCTGGGACTGCCCATGAAACTCATCAACGCCCATTACAGCATGGACGCGAAACTGGTGACCATCCAGTTCTCCGCCGACGGCAGGGTGGATTTCCGCGAACTGGTGAAGGAGCTTTCGCGGGCGCTGAGCACCCGCATCGAACTGCGCCAGATCGGCGTCCGCGACGAGACCGGCATCTACGGCGGCATCGCCGTCTGCGGCAGAGAACTCTGCTGCTGCCGCATCCTCAAGGATTTCAACTCGATCAACGTGCGCATGGCCAAGGAGCAGGACCTTTCGCTCACCCCCGCCACGATCTCCGGCGTGTGCGGACGCCTCAAGTGCTGTCTCAAGTATGAGCACGAGGGCTACATCGAACTCGAGAAGGGCATGCCCCGCAAAGGCGAATTCTGCGACACTCCCGCCGGACGCGGCAAGGTCACCGACCGCAATCTTCTGCTGCACAAGGTGACGGTCACCTTCGAGGGCGGCGCGGTCAGCACCTTTTCCGCCGACGAAGTCAAGGTCGTTCCGCCCCCCGAGAGAAAGAACAACGGTTCTCCCCGCAGGCAGGGCGGAGGCGGCAGAAACCGCCGCCCCGATGCGGCGGCGCCCGAAAAGGAGCCGGGCAAAGAGCGCGGAGAGTGACCGATGCCGTCACGGATCGCCGAACTTGACGCCGCGGGATTCATGCCTGCTCCGGGGGAATCGGAAGCGTGTTTCATCAGCCGCGCCGAAAGCATCCTTGCGCGTCACCGCGAGTTCGACCGCGAGCTTGAGGCGTCCGGCCGTCTCACCGTGTTCGGCTCCGTGGAAGTCTCCCTCGACGAAAAGATCGACCCCGCGGTCATCGCGGGCGCGGGCGACGTCACCTGGCGGCTCTACCGCTTCCGCACGGAGCACGTTCCCGGGTTCTTCCTGTCGCGCTCGGTGGGACTTCTGTGGGGCGGCGTTCTCATCGGCGACCCGGACGAGCGTTTTTCGTTTTTCCTCATCCGCAACTCGTTCCGCACAAAGGAAAAATGGCTGTTCTACCGCCGGACGGAGCTTTTCGCCCACGAACTCTGCCACTCCATGAGAATGGAACTCCGGGAGACCACGCTGGAGGAGTTCTTCGCCTACCAGACCAGTCCCAGCATCCTGCGGCGGTATCTGGGGAACTGTTTCATCCGCGACGTCGACGCGATCCTTTTCGTTCTGCCCGCGCTGCTGCTGCTGGCGGCGACGCTGGTCCGGGACTTTTTTCTGCCGGGACTGCCGGTGCGGATATTCTGGATCCTCGCGCTGGTCTACCCCGCGTTTCTGCTGATCCGCAACGCGCTGTCTCTGCGCGTCGTGCGCCGCGCGGCGGAGAGACTGGCCGCATTCGGCGTGGAGGACGTTCCGCCCGTCCTCTTCCGCTGCACCCGGGAGGAACTCCTTCAGCTGGGCGCTCTCGCCGACGCTTCGGCCTTCGACCGTTACCGCAGGGAACGCGCCGACGCCGAACTGCGCTGGAAGATCATCAACGAACGATTCATCGAAAAGGAGATGGAGCAAAATGGAATTTCATGAAGTTCTCGCGGCACGCCGCAGCATCCGCGCCTGGCGTCCGGATCCCGTTCCGCCGGAAGTGCTCGAAAAGATCGGCTCCGCCGCGCTCAACGCGCCGTCGGCGTGCAATCTTCAGCCCTACCGTTTTCTCGTCGTCACCCGCGCCGGACTCATCCGGCAGCTGAACGACGTCACCCGCCAGAAGTTCATCGGGCAGGCCCCGGCGGTGATCGCCGCATTGGGCAACGCCGACGGGGCGTGGCACCGGGACGGGCACTCGCTCATGGAGTTCGATCTGGGCATCGTCATGGAGCATATCATGCTCGCCGCCGTGGCCGAAGGATTGTCCGGGTGCTACATCGGCGCTTTCGACGTGAAAGCCGCCGACCGCCTGCTGAACGTTCCGGCGGGCTGGACCACTTTCATGCTGCTTCCGCTGGGCTATGCATCGGAGGGCCCCCGGCCCTTCGTCCGCAGCCGGAGCGGTTCCGCCCTGTGGGAGACGGTGAAATGACCGGCGACTGCAAGACCGCTTCGGGGGAGGGTTTCGCGTTCTCCCTCCTTTCCCGCGGCAGGTTTTCCGCCCGGCTGGTCCTGGACGGTCAGGAGCGGCTTTGCCTCGGCCGCGTCACGCTTGAGGAGAAATTCAGCGAAACGGGGGCCCTCGAAAAGAAACTCCGCCGGCACGAGGCGGCGGATCTGCTTTCGGTCGGGCTCGAGAGTCTTCACGAACTGCCCTTCGGCTGCGAATACGCCATTGCCCGGGATCTCGAGATCTCCGACGGCTTCGCCGACTGTTCCTGCGACGTCAAGGCTCTGCATTTCGGCCGGGTGGGCAGTCTCGATCTGGGACCCGTGATTTTCCGCGGCGGTCCCTGCCGGGCGGCTTTTCTCACCTGCGGGGGCAAGGGTTTCCGCGAGGCGGAACTCGGAGACGGCGCCGAACTCTATTCCGGCAAACTGCCCCTGCTGATGATTTCGGTGTTCTGGGCCGACGGTTCGGGCGTCGAGTATGCCGTGGGCACGGATCTCTGGCGGCACTGCGCTGCGCAGAACATCCCCGACGCCGGGTCCGAGTTCACGCTTTCCTTCCGGGACGGCGAACTCGTCTATGAACGGCGGGTGCTGATCTACGGCAGGGAGGCCGTTCCCGAAAAGCGGCCGTGGCGGTTCAAGGATCTGATCTCCTGGCGTTCCGGCGGGGAGTGCGCCGCCGCACCCGCCGGGGATGTCGCCTTTTCCGTTCCCGGGTGTCAGGTCAGTCCCGCTTCCCGGCGGGAGGTGCGCCGCCGGGTGCGTTCCGGTTCGGGAAACATGGTCATGACGGGGGCGTCGCCCTGTCTCTGCGGCGACTCCTCCCACGTGGAGCGTCCCGGACGGGAGGGGTTCCTGCACTTCGATCTGGCGGAATACGCTTCTTTCCGGTTGTGGGCCAACCGGCATCTGATGAAGTCCGGCGGTTCCCTCGCCGTCCGCTGCGATGAAAAGAGTATTTTCTTCAACACCGTCGCCGCCCGGAATCTGGCTTCCGTCCCCCGGCGACTCGAACGATCGGGAGATGAAAATGTTTGAGAAAAAAACCGTCAACGGCATCGAAGTCATCACTCTGCGCAACGCGTTCGGCAGGGCCGAGATCGCCACGCTGGGCGCTCACGTCATGGACTGGACGCCCGTCAACGAGGCCCCCGTGCTGTGGATGAGCAAAAAAAGTCTCTTCGAGCCCGGCAAGGCCATTCGCGGAGGCATTCCGGTCTGCTGGCCGTGGTTCGGCGGCGCGAAGAAGCCCAGCCACGGTTTCGCCCGCATCGAGATCTGGCAGGTCGCGGGCGTGTACGAACTGTCCTGCGGCGCGACCCAGCTGGTGCTGACCCTCGACAGGGCCGCTCTGGCCGATTTTCCCTTCCACGCCCAGTACACCGTCACCATGGGCAGGTGCCTCGAAGTCGCCCTGACCGTCGAGAACCGGGGCAGGGTCCCCGTGTCCGTCACGGGGGCGCTGCACACTTATTTCGCCGTTTCCGACATCGCCGACGTGCGCATTTCGGGTCTCGACGGCGCGCCCTTCGAGGACCGGCGCGTCTCCGCCGAAAAGGTCACGGGACACGTTCAGGAGGGCGAGATTTCCGTGGACGCCGAAGTGGACCGGCTCTATCCCGGGACCACCGCCGACGTGATCTGTTCCGACCTCGGCACCGGGCGCAGCATCCTCGTCGAAAAACTCGGATCGTACACCACCGTGGTGTGGAATCCCTGGATCGCCAAAGCCGCGGCCATGCCCGATTTCGGCGACGACGAGTATCACGGCATGATCTGCATCGAGGCGGCCAACGCCGGATCGGACGTCCGCGAACTGATCCCCGGCGTCAGCCACACGCTGGCCCAGAAGATCACGGTGCTGTGAGCATGGCGCGCGCTCAGTTCCGTCCCTGCATCGACCTTCATGACGGCAAGGTCAAACAGATCGTCGGAAGTTCCCTCTCCGACGGCGGGGAGGGGCTGCGGACGAATTTCGTTTCGGCCCGCACGCCGGATTATTACGCTTCCCTGTACCGGAGGGACGGTCTGACGGGGGGCCACGTCATCAAACTGGGGCCGGGCAACGACGAGGCCGCTCTGTGCGCCCTGCGCGCCTGGCCCGGCGGTCTCCAGCTGGGCGGCGGCGTCACGCCCGACAACGCCGTCTTTTATCTGGAGCAGGGGGCTTCGGCGGTCATCGTCACCAGCTGCGTGTTTTCGCAGGGACGGCTCGACGAAAAGAATCTCGAACTTCTGGTGAAGCGCTGCGGCCGGGAGCATCTGGTGCTCGACCTTTCGTGCCGCCGCCGCGACGGAAAGTATTTCGTCGTCACCGACCGCTGGCAGAACTTCACCGAGTTCGAGGTGGGGAGCGCCGCCTTTGCCGAACTGGGGAGTTCCTGCGCGGAGTTTCTCATCCACGCCGTGGACGCCGAAGGCAAACGCGGCGGCGTCGACCGGGAGCTTCTTGCCCTTCTCTCCTCCGGTTCTCCGGCGGACTGCGTCTACGCGGGGGGCATCCGGGATTTTTCCGACATCGAACTGATCGAAAAGGCGGGCAGGGGAAGGGTCCACTACACCATCGGCTCCGCGCTCGACATCTTCGGCGGAGACCTCTCCTACGCTTCGGTCTGCGCGCATGCGAAAGGGTGACTCCGGGTGAAAAGCGAAAAACAGACTTCGATGGAACTGGTGTGCCGCAGGATCCGCGAGCGGATCATGGCGGGGGAACTGGTCCCCGGTTCTCCCCTGCGCGAGGAGCATATCGCCCGCGAGCTGGGCGTCAGCGCCACCCCCGTGCGGGAGGCCTTCCGGCGTCTGGCCAACGAGGGCTGGATCACCAGCGCCCCCTACCGCGGCAGTTTCATCCGCAGGTACAGCAGCGAAGAACTGGACGACCTCTTCCGTCTGCGCGAGGCCCTCGAAGGGCTCGCCGTGCGTCTGGCCTCTTCCTGCGCTCCGCCGGAACAGCTTGACAGGCTCCGCGCCGCCGTGGACGCCGAAGCGGCCTACATCGCCGCGGCCGAAAAACGCGGAGAAGCCCTCGTTTCGCCCAGTTTCGAGCAGGAACTGGCCTTTCACACCGCCGTGGCCGAACTCGGCGGCAGTCCCCTGCTGACCGAACGGCTCGAGACCCTCAAGGCTCAGCTGGCCTATATCTTTCTGCTGGGCCGCGGCCGCCGGGAAGCCCCCGCCGAGCTGAAAAAGGTCAATCTTCAGCACCGCATGATCTGGCAGGCCGTCTCCCTCGGCTGGGGCGACATCGCCGAACAGCTCATCCGCCGTCACATTTCCGAAGGCCGTTCCCGCCTCCGAGAGGACTTTCATCCCTGAAAAATTTTTTCGGAAGTGACTTGAAAAATCGTGTTTCCCGTGATATTGTATGACAAATAAAGCTTCAAACCGACGGAGGGATGAAATGTTCAAAAAAGAGCGGGAAGTGACGATTTTTTCGGACGGGGACTTCTTTGCGGCTTTTCCGGCCGTGGCGAATCTGGGAAACGGCCGCCTGATCGCGGTGTTCCGGCTGGCGCCCAGTTACCGGCAGGTCCCGGGCATGTCCCCCGACTGGTACTGCCATCTGGACTGCAATTCGCGGATCGTCCACTGTTTTTCGGAGGACAACGGTCTCACCTGGAGCGCGCCCCGGCAGTTCCCCGGACTGCCTCTGGGCGTGGCGCAGGACGGCGGCGTGTTTTATGACGGCGAGACGCTTCTCGTCAACAGCTTCCGCTGGTGCTTCCTGCCCGACAACGTGTATTCGGCCCTCCGCGAGCGGGGTCTGGACGAGTACTTCCACACCCTCGGGGCCAGCAGCGCCTTTCCTCTGGGCAGCTTCATCTTCCGCAGCACCGACCGGGGCGAGAGCTGGACGGGACCCCATCTGCCCGACCCTCTGCCGGACGGGAGCACGGTGATCCCCGGCATCCCCCGGCGTCTGCACAACCGCACCAACATCGTCAAACTGCCTGACGGGCGGCTTCTGCTGGCGGGGCAGATGTTCGGCTACCGGCCCGAGCATCACTCCTCGGTGGTCCTCTATCAGAGCACCGACGGCGGTTTGACCTGGCACTACCGCTCGACTCCGGCGGACGACCGGGGGATCGCCCTCTTCGAGGAGCCCACGCTCGTGCGCGTCCCCGACGGGCGGCTCGTCATGCTGCTGCGCACCCACCGGGACCTCGAAGGCACGGTGTTCAAGCGCGCCAGACTGTTCCGGATCGAGTCCTCCGACGAGGGCATGACGTGGAGCGCGCCCGTGAACACCGGCATCCACGGCGAGCCGGGCAGTCTCATGCCCATGACCAACGGCAAGGTCCTGCTGCTGTGCGGCCACCGCGAAATGCCCTGCGGCGTGCGCGCGAGGATCTGCAGCGCCGACGTGTCCGACGCCTTCGAGGCCGAGGAGATCATCATCCGCGACGACGGCGGACGGCCCAACACCGGGTATCCGTGGGGCGTTTCCCTCGGCGGCGACAGGTATCTCATCGCCTACTATCTCGACCCGCCCGTGGGCGAATCGGGGTCTCCCGAGTCCGTCGCGGGCAGACGGGGCATCTTCGCCACCATCGCCGAGATCCGGTAGAAAACGAAAAGTTTTTCCGGCGGCTATTGACAAAGAGGCTTCCGCTGTCTATAATATATGGTAGGACAAATTGACGGAACGACCGGCTCTCCCGGGAGGATGTGGTAAAATGCTGTACTTCGACGAGGACTCCGACGCAAGGTTTTACATGCCTGAAGCGGGCACCATGACGGCGGACGTTCTGGACGCGATGCTGGCCAATCTCGCGCAGACGCGGATCGGCTGTCTCATCGTGGGCGTCAACGCGCAGAAGTCCAATTTCCGCAGCCGTTTCGTCGAGAGTTATCTCGACCGCTTCGACGCGGCGGGAGGACTGCTTCAATCGGCCATGCGGGGCAGCCGCGACGTCTGGCGCTACCGGCGCTGCGCCAATCTGGCCGCGCTGGAGGCTCAGGGCGTCGACAGCAACGCCTATCTGCTCGCGGGCGCCCGCAAACTGGGGCGGCAGGCGTGGATCGACGTGCGCATGAACGACATGCACGACGGGCACGACGAAAACTCCGCTATTCACTCTGAGTTGTGGCGCAGGCACCCCGAATTGCGCATTCCGGGGAACATTCCCTGCGGCAACGGCTACGACTACTCCCATGCGTGCATCCGCAAGATGTACGCCGACTACGTCGAAGAGGCCGACGGCAAATACAGGCCCGACAACGTGCTTCTCGACTGGATGCGCTGGCCCGCGTATTTTCCCAAGGGCACGGGGCGGGAGAACGCGCCTCTTGTTACGGAGTTCCTCCGCGACGTCTGCAGCCGGCTCGGGCGCCCCGCGGCCTGCCGCGTGCCCATCGCCCCCGAAACGGCCCTCGATCTGGGTATGGACGTGAAAGCGTGGGTGCGTGAGGGGTTGATTTCCCATCTTTTCGTCGGCAATTTCGGCGTCGCGCCGGATTTCGACGTGCCGGTGGAGAGGTGGCGGGAGATCGTCGGCGATCTCCCCGTCATCGTTTCGCTCTACAACGCGTGGAGCGCCGGACTCGACAGGTCGTCTTCTCACGGCGAATTCACCGTCGAGGAGGCCCGGGGACTGGCCGCGGCGGCCTATTTCCGCGGCGCGGACGGCATACAGCTTTTCAACTGCTTCAGGTACCTGCGGGGCGACACCCCGGCGGAACTGGTCGGAAAGGGCGTCGATCCCGAAAAACAGCGCGAAAACCAGCGCATCGGCCGGCGGCTTTTCAACGAATTGCACGATCCGGAGACCCTTTACGCTCTGCCGCGCCGGGTGCATCCGGGCTGGGACGACACCCTCGTTCACATCGGCGATCTGGATCGGAGCTTCCGCATCCCGGGCTACCTCGCCGACTGGCGCAAGACCCATTCCGACCCGGAGGGCACGCTGCCGCGCACCTCTCCCGCCCTGTGGAAGCTGTGGACGGCAAAAGTTCCCGCCGCGGGTGCGGTCCTCGTCACCGACGCGCAGGGTCCCGTCAAGGTCAACGGCCATGAGGTCTCGGGCAGTTCCCCTTACCGCATTCCCCGCGAATGGCTGTCCGACGGCGTGACGACCGTCGAGACCGCGGGCCCCGTGTCGAAACTTTACATCGATTTGTGATATGGAGCAGGAACTTATAAGACTTGAAAAACTTGTCGGCGAGGCGGTTCCGCCTCTTCGCCAGTGATGAAAACAAAGGGTCGATCGTATTGCAAACGAATCACCGTCGCCAATG
Organism: Lentisphaeria bacterium; assembly: GCA_017454215.1. Classification (GTDB taxonomy): domain Bacteria; phylum Verrucomicrobiota; class Lentisphaeria; order Victivallales; family Victivallaceae; genus UBA1784. Next base: position 18,965 of record JAFTDL010000227.1, read on the forward strand.
ATACAGAAAGGAAAATGATCATGCAGAAACACGACGCCGTCTCTTCCGCTCCGTACCTCGTATCTCATACCTCATGATAAGGTGACGGCAAGATGAAAAACGAACCGCAAAGTCGCATAATATTGATTATGTAAATCCAAACCGCACTGTTTGTGCAGACAACAACCCCAAAGGAGAACATGACCATGAAGAAAATCAACCTCAATCCGCGTACCATAATCAATATTACGCGACCCTTCACGCTGATAGAGCTTCTGGTGGTGATCGCCATCATCGCGATCCTTGCCGCCATGCTGATGCCCGCGCTGCAGCAGGCGCGGGAGTCGGCCAAGAGCGCCGACTGCACATCGAAACTCAAACAGCTGGGCTTCGGAACGGCCAGCTACTGCGACCAGAACGAAGGGTTTTTCATGCCGCCGTCGAAGGACAACTCCAAGAGCGGATGGGACGGGAAAACGGAAAACTCCTGGTGGGGCGTTCTGGTGAAGTTCCTCAACATCCCCAAGCGCACCGGCGCGGATATGTCGAAGAGTCCCGTTTTCTGTCAGTCCTACGGCGGTACCGACACCTGGGACGATACCCAGCGCCAGATCCCCTCTTCCGGCTACGGTTGGGACAGCACTCTGGGGTACGGCTGGAAGTACGGTATGAACATCACGCTGCTGCGGCATTACAGCCCCGAGTATCAGGAGCCGACGAAGAAGTGGTCAAGGGTGGACGGCATGGATTGCTACTATACGCCCTTCAAGCGTGAAAGGCTCCGGAGCCCCTCCAAGTTTCTGCACCTCGGAGACAGCGCCAATTACCGTGTCGGTCCGACGAAGGCGTGGTATGACGCCGCCCATCCGCACAGTGCGCTCAGCGACCGCCACAACGGAAAAGGAAACATCCTTTTCTTCGACGGTCACACGGGCAGCGCCATTCCGCTGCAGCTGCCGGAGTATCATTTCGGCTGGTATGTGCGCGCTCCCGGTTCCTTCGATAAATGAGGTTCGCGCGGTGAAGACGTTCTGAAAACGGAAGGGGGAGGAACAATGAAAGTCTGTTTGTGTTTCTGCGCCGCCGTGCTGGCGGCCGCGGGGCTTTTCGGAGCCGAGTGGAAGATCAAGGACGGGGCGGGAAGCCTTGTGCTCAAGGATTCGGGTCCGGACAAGATCGATCTCAAGATCGACACGCCCGAAACGGTCACGTGGGCGTGGGAGGATGACCGGGCCTCGTTCCTCAATATCGCGGGCGGCAGCATTTCCGGGCCCGCCGACAAACTGCTCTTTCCCGACGGCATGACCCTCGAGATCGCCTTCTCCGCCAATCTTGCGGCGGGCAGGGAGTGGCTGCCTCTCGTGACCTGCGGCAACAGTTTTCAGAACGGTTACTCCGTGTGGGTGCGCAAAAACGGCCAGCTTCTGGTCTGCTTCCCCGGCGCGAGCAAGTGGTACATGCTCTGCAACGCGAAAATACAGAATCTGCGGGACTACACCCTCAAGGTCATCCGCGACGGCAGGCGGGTGCTGGTCCTGCTGAACAACACGGTCGCGGCCGACTACGCCAGCACGGGAAAGGTCAAGCACACCCCCGGCGAACCCTTCCGTCTGGCCGGCACCCCCAAGTGGAAGTTCTTCGGCAACATCTATTCCGTGAAACTCCGCGCCTTCAGGAAAGGGGATTTCGATCAGAAGATCGTCGCCGAGCAGAAACTCTCCGGTTCCGAGATCAAGCCGGTGACCGATGTCGCCGATCCCGCGGGCACGGTCATCCGCACCGATCTTTACAGCGGCACGCCCCGGCCCGGGATGGGGCGGCTGTTCCAGAACCGGCTGTGGACCTTCCGCAAGGTCCCGCTTTTCGAGCGGCCGTCGGAGGGCGTTCTGCACTGCTCCGACAATCCGGACGAACACGACTATGTCTACGATCCCAAGGTCAAGGGCGTCTATGACGTCTACTTCGGACTGCGGGCGACGTATATCTCCACCGATCTCATGGTGCGGCTCCCCGGAAAAGAGGACGCCGTCCGCGTGCGCATCCTCCCCGTGGACCGAAACTCCGGCACCCACGTCAACACCGAGATCCTGGTCGCCCGCGACGTTAAAATGGACGGCGGCAAGCTCACCTTCCTCGCCGGCGGCCGCATGTATCTGGGGTACATCAAGTTCATTCCCTCTTCCAACCGCAGGAAAAAGGACTATCCCAAGTGGAAGTGCGTTACCGTGGCCCCCTCGAAGGAGAATTTCAAACAGGTCTCCGACAAACTCGTCCGCAGCCGCATCGCCAAGGGCTACTTCATCGAGAAGAAGTACGTGGACAACAAGCCCGTCCCGCCCGCGGGAGAGACCGCGCGGAAGCTGGGCGTCATCGTCAACGCCCACGACTGGATGGATCTGCTCTTCGAGAACGCCGTTCCCGCGAAGGATCCGGGCAAGGTCGCTCTCAAGGCCGCCGCGGCTCCCGGCGAACACGAGCCCGCATGCCTGAGCGTCTTCGGTCTGCGCGACGCGGGCAAAGTCTCCCTTTCCGGGGGAAATAAGTTGAAAAAGGCGGGGATCGTCTGCGACATCGCCGTGGTCCGCAGTCTGCCCAAGCGCTCCACCAACATCTACGGACCGTCGGAATTCGTCTACGGTCCCCAGTACCTCGAACGCGTCACCGCGACGCAGGTGAAGAAGGGTATGTCCAAACAGTTCTGGATCACCTTCAAGGTGCCCGGGAGCGCCAAGGCGGGGACGTATGAAGACACCTTCGTGCTGACCACGCCCGGCGGCAGGATGGAGATCCCCGTATCGGTGACGGTGCGGTCCTTCAAACTCGACCGCCCGACGGCGGAAAACGTGGGATTGTGGGGCACGGGGCTCGAGAATTATCCCGAAAAGGCCTCCGAGTACCGCGACCGCGGATGCAACGTCATCACCATGCATCCCGAGACCGATCTGCTCCTTGCCGGGGACCGCTTCGACCGGATCGGCGAAAGCGCCGGAGCGAAGTTCATCGAGGAGCTCAAGGGTCAGCTCCGGTCGGTCGTCATCAGCACCCATCCGCTGACCCGCCACACCTACGGCCGCCCCGGCGGCGAGGAAAAGTTCCGCAAGGCCGTCCGGCAGGTCATGGACTACGCCAAGGCCCACGGCTGGCCCAAGGTCTATTTCTACATTCAGGACGAGGCCCTGAGCAATCCGACCACCCTGAAATACGCGATCTGGGAGAGCAAGCGCCTCAGGGAGTGCGGCGTGCCCGTATTCTCCACCCATATCTGGTACAAGACCAGCCGTCCGTATCAGAAGGAGGTGGACGAGATCGCGCCTCTCATCGACGCTTTCTGCAACCGTTACAGCACCCGCAGTCTGTGGTACGTGGACAAGTGGGATGAAATGCAGAAGCGGGCCCTTGCCGAGGGCAAGGAACTGTGGTCCTACAACGCGGACCGCGCGCTGATCTTCGCCCAGCCCGCCATGAAGCGCTTCGCCTGCGGCTGGTTCTTCCGCACCGTGGGCAGGGGGTGCGTCGGACAGCTGATCTTCACCTACTTCCGTTCCGTCGAGTCGCCCTACACCGAACTTGACGGCGAAGACGGCGAGTGCGTGGACTTCTGCTACATCTATCCCGCGGGCAAGGGCCATGCGGGCGGGTACGCCATCGACCTCGAAGGCATCCGCGAGGGCATCGACGATCTGCGCTACATCGTCACCCTCGAAAACCGCATCGCCGAAGCGAAGAAAAAGGGCCTCGCCTCCGAAGCCGCCGCGGCCGAAAAGGTGCTTGCCGGGATCGCCGGCAGTTTCGATTTCGGTCCCAACTACGTCAAAAACACGGTGTTCCTCGATTCCCCCTTCGAAAAGAGCTGGGAGGAGAACGGCAAACGCTATTGCTCCGGAGTACGCAATCTGCCCAACGGCTGGCGCTTCGAAGACTATCACAAAGCCCGCGAGAAGATCGCCGGGGAGATCGTCAAACTGGACAAGGTCCTGAAAAAATAGCAAGGAGTTTTTTTAATGAAAAAATCGCGTTTTCTCTGTACGGCGGCCGTTCTGTGCGCGGCGGCGTCTCTTCTCTCCGCGGCGGAGTGGAAGATCAAGGACGGCACGGGCAGTCTCGTTCTCAAGGATTCGAGCCCCGACAAGATCGATCTTGCCATCGCCACGCCCGACACGGTGACGTGGGCGTTCGAGGACGACCGGGGCTCGTTCCTCAATTTCGCCGACGGCTCGGTCACGGGACCTGCGGAGAAACTGCTCTTCCCCGACGGCATGACGCTGGAGATCGCCTTCTCCGCCCATCTGCGCCGGGGGAGCGAATGGCTGCCTCTCGTGACTTGCGGCGACAGCTTCCAGAGCGGTTACGCCGTCTGGGCCCGCCGCAACGGCCAGCTTTTGATCAGTCTCCCCGGCACCTCCAGGGGGTACATGCTTCTTTCTCCCAAACTTCAGGATCTGCGGGACTACACCCTCAAAGTCGTCCGCGACGGCAAGCGCGTTCTGGTGCAGCTGGACGGCAAAACCATCGGCGACTACGCCGCGACGGGCAAGGTGAAGACCGTCCCCGGCGAACCCTTCCGGCTGGGGAGCACCCCCAAGTGGAAGTTTTTCGGCAATATCTATTCCGTGAAGATCCGTCCTTTCAAAGACGGCGATTTCGAGGCGAAGACCGCTTCCCGTGAGGAGAGCCCGGCCTCCGAGATCAAGGCCGTCACGGGCATCGCCGACCCCGAGGGAACGGTCCTCTTCGCCGACTTCGACCTCTGCACGCCCCGGCCCCGCAGCGGGCGGACCTTCTCCGGCAGTCAGTGGATGTTCCGGAAGGGGATGCTCTTTCTCCCGCCCGCGAAGGGGACTTTGCACTGCTGCGACAATCCCGACGGGGCCGTCCTCACCTGCGATCCGAAAATAGCGGGCCTTTTCGACGTCTACCTCGGTCTGCGGGTGACCTATTTCCCCACCGATCTCATGCTGTCGCTCCCCGGCGTCGAGGACCGGATCCGCGTCCGGATCCCCGGTGTGGAGCGGGGATCCTCGGGCGGCCACGTCAACACCGAAGTATTGGTTGCCCGCGACGTGAAAATGGACGGCGGCAAAGTCCTCCTCCACCCCGGCGGGCAGATGTATCTGGGGTACATCAAGTTCATCCCCTCTGCCTGCCGCAGGAAGGCCGATTACCCCAAGTGGAAATGCGTCAAAATCACTCCCTCGAAGGACAGTTACAAACAGCTCGCCGACAAGAGCATCCGCAGCCGCATCGCCAAGGGGTACTTCATCGAGAAAAAGTACGTCGACGACAAAAAGCCCCCCGTGCCCTCCGCCGCGTCGGCAAAATTGGGGTGCATCGCCAACGCCCACGACTGGATGGATCTTCTCTTCGAGAACGCCGTTCCCGCAAAGGATCCGGGGGAAGTTGCTCTCGCCGTCAAAGCCGCCCCGGGGGAATACGAGCCCGCTTGTTTGAGCGTCTACGGCCTGCGGGATCTTGACAAAGTCTCCCTTTCCTGCGGGAAGGAATTGGAAAAGGCCGGGATCACGAGCACGATCGCGGTGGTCCGCAGTCTGCCCAAGCGCTCCAC
>JAFTDL010000228.1 GCA_017454215.1 Lentisphaeria bacterium
CGACCTGATCTGAATGGCGCCCGCGGCGTCGACCAGGCGGTCGAGCACTTCTGCGGGCGTTTTGTTTTCGAGAGTGTCCGCGAGGCGGTCCGCCTGTTCCGCCGCGTATCTGAGGCTCACCGGCGGATTGACCGCAAGGTAGTTGCTGATGCCCAGCTGCGGATCCGTCCGTTCCAGTTCGGCGATCTTGAGCGTGTGCATGCCGCCGAAACTGTATCCGGCAAGAACAACTTCCGGCGCGGAAACGAGACCGTCCTTTTTGAGGCCGTCGAGAGCCGTTCTGATGATTTTGCGCAGGGCGGATGCGTCGGCGGGCAGGAATCCGGGCAGACGGCCGCCGGAACGGGAACTCACGAACTGCCAGGTGAAGGGGCTGTCGATGACAAGAACGGCGAAACCGTTGTTGTTGAGCAGTTCCGCCAGAGCCAGCGGCGTGGCGGAGAGGGCGGTGCCGCCGATGCCGGGCAGCAGGACGGCCAGCCGTTCCGGGGGCGGCGGCAGTTCGTTGCCGTTCCTGTCCCGTCCGGGGGAGGGCAGGGGCCAGAAGGAACAGACGAATTTCGGGCGCCCCGGCGCGAGGGCGAGTCTCCGCCTGTACCGCTTCTCCGAGAAATCGCTGTTGAAGACCGACAGGCGCATGTACCAGAAATCGTCGTCCTTCTGCGCCCGGAAGTTGAGAGTCCGCAGGGAGTCGAGCACCGGAGTCCCCGGGCCGAACTCCGGCAGTTCCAGCCACTGGCCGCGGAGCCACTCCGGTTTGACCGCCGCGGGGGACGGCTGAAGCCGCGGCGGATACTTTCCCTCTTCGGCGAGCTGATCGATCCTGTACAGATGACGGTATTTCCACATGCGCAGTCTGAGTTCCCTGCCCAGAAGCGCCAGCGACCGGAAGGTCTTGTAGCGGTCGCAGCTGCCCGCCACCAGCTGACTGTAGCCGCGGTGGGCGATGACGATGCGGTTGAGGGCCGTCGCCCATCCCGAGTAGGGAATGTAGGTCTTGAGGTCGAAAGCGATGTCGAAGAGCATGCCCACCGTGTCGCGGACGTTCAGCGCGACCGAGCAGGGCAGGATGAACGTGCATCCGGGACCGATGCCCCAGGCGGCGAAGGCCTGTCCGAAGTCGGAATCGGTCGAGTGGATCCGCCACCAGTGCTCCGCCGGGTCGAAAAATCCCGCGATGCCCACGGTGATATTGAGCAGAAAACGCAGCGTTTCCCGTCCCGCGCCCTTCCATTCGGCCCTGATGAGACAACTGACCGCCCGGGCGGGAAACTCCAGATTGACGCAGAGATTGTTGAAGTGTTCGATGAAGGGCCGCGGCAGGATCGACGTGTAGACCCTGCCGATGGGGTCGGCGAGGTAATCCATCAGGAACGACGTCACCGCGAACATGCCGCGGTTGAAGGGTTCGCAGGGATCGGGGCCGGCCAGATGATTTTCCAGCATCGAGAGGGTGATTTTTTCGCGGCTGATCTGCTCGAACTGCGGCACATCCTCGTCGGGAGGAGCGTCGTCCTCCGCGGCGCTCCGGCAGCCGCAGAGAAACACGAGGCCCGCAAGCAGCAGAAAAAGCAGTAAAAACCGCCGCTTCTTCACCTGAAAAGTCACTCCTCTGTGAAATCCGCGCCGAGAGCCGTGAAATCGTCGAAGAACCGGGGATAGGAGACCGCGGCGCATTCCGCGTCCTCGATCTCGACGGGACCCGCGGCCGCGAGCCCCGCCACGGCGAAGGCCATGGCGATGCGGTGATCGCCGTGACTGGACACCCGTCCCCCCCGGACTTTTCCGCCGTATACGATCAGACCGTCCGGCAGTTCCTCCGCCGCGATGCCGAGCTTGGGCAGTTCCTGCGCCATGACCGCGATGCGGTCGGTCTCCTTGATGCGCGCCTGAGGTACGTTGAGCAGCCGGGTCGTGCCGCTTGCGAAGGCTCCGGCAACGGCGAGGACGGGCAGGGCGTCGGGGGTGGCGTTGAGGTCGAGATCGCATCCCGCAAGGCGCGAACCGGGAAGGACGGTGAGAGCTTCGCCTCTTTCCAGACGGGCGCCCATCTTTTCCGCGAAACCGAAGACCGCCTTGTCGCCCTGCGGATCGGTGAAATCCAGATTCCGGATCTTGACCCCGGCCCCCGCGATCATGCCGCCGACGAGGGGAAACGCCGCCGTGGAAAAATCCGCGGGAATGGTCCTGTCGAATGACTTTATCTTCTGCCGTCCGGGGATCTCCCAGCGGAGCAGATCGGCCGAATGCCGACAGTGAAGACCGAGGGCCTCCATCCAGTTGGTCGTGATGCCGACATAGGGCTGTTCGTTGAGAAAATCCAGCGTGATGACGGAATCCTTTGCCGCCAGCGGCAGCGAGAGCAGGAGCGCGCTCAAAAACTGGGAACTGCTGCCGTCGGCTCTGACCGCTCCGCCCGTCACCGGGCCGCGCATGGAAAAGGGACACTTGCCCGTGGGCGCGTCGATCTCCGCGCCCAGCTGTGCGAAGGAGTCCAGCAGCGTCGCCATCTTGCGGGTGCGCAGCGAGGAGTCCCCGTCGAAGGACACGGTGAAATCCTGCAGAGCGCACATGCCTGAAAGCAGGCGCAGTCCCGTGCCGGAGTTCTTCATGTCGATCACCTGTCCCGGATCGGTGAAACGTCCTCCCGTGCCGGTGATCTCCCAGAAGTCCCGGCCGCACACGACTTGCGCTCCGAGGAGCTTCGCCGCGTCGAGGACCGCAAGGGTGTCGGCCGATTCCAGCGGCGAGCGCAGGAAACTCTTTCCCGTTCCGGCGAGGGCGGCGACGATCCCTCTTATGGTGTGCGACTTGGAACCGCTGACGGCGATCTCGCCTTTCAGCACCGATGGTTTTACCGTAAGTTTCATGGCGTTGTCTTCCGACAGAGTGTTCTATTTCATTTTTTTGTATTCGAGCCAGCTGTCGCGCAGGGCTTTGCCCCGGGCGAACTCCCGTTCGAAGCCGTCGAAATCCCCCTTCGCGATCAGGTTTTTCAGGCGGTCCAGTTCCTTTTCGAACCCCACCAGCGCTTCGAGCACCGCGGGCTGATTGGATTCGACGATCTCTCTCCACATGCGCGGACTGCTGGAGGCGATCCGGCTGGTGTCTTTGAAGCCCGTGGCGCATCCCCTGAACCGGAAAAGTTTCTCCTCTTCCCCGCCGCTTCCCAGAATGTCGAGGCTCAGGGCCGACGCCACCACGTGCAGCGCGTGACTGGTCCGCGCTACGAGGAGGTCGTGGGAACGGGCGTCCAGACGCGAGGTGTGACACGACAGGCGGCGCCACATCTCCTCGACCCTTTTCACGGCGTCTTCGCGGGCATTCTTCGTCGGCGTGATGAAGACGTCAGCATTGTCGTAAAGTTCGGGAAAGGCTGCGGTCAGACCGCTTTTTTCAGTACCGGCCATGGGATGGGAGCCGACGAAAAACGGGCCGTCTCCCGAGGTGAAGACTTCTTCCGCCCGCGAAACGATCCCGGCCTTGATGCTGCCGATGTCGGTGACGACCGCTCCCGGCCGGCAGAATTTTGCGCAGAGGGGGAGAAATTCGATGATGACGGGGATCGGCAGGGCCAGCACCACGGTGTCCGCTTCGGCGAGCGCCCGCTCCGGATCGGGATACGCCGTGTCGACGGCGCCGATCCCTGCCGCCGTCTCCCGCGTTTCCGCGCGCCTGGCCCAGCCGATGCGTTTTACGCCGCACCGTCCGAGGGCCAGTCCGAGCGAACCGCCCAGCAGACCGAGCCCGATGACGGCGACGGAGGGCATATTTTTCTCTGTGTCCATAACTGATCCTTCCCGAACAACGGTTTATAATATATATCGCCCCGCAGTGTTAATCAAACGCCGGAAACGGATTTTTACGCCGCTGCATTTGACTATTCTTCTCCGCCGGGTTATATTACCGGGAGATAAGTTGGACGCAGCTTGAGGTACAGTCCGTCATGAAGACCTTTCTTGAAATATCCGGCGGGATCGCCGGGATCGTTCTGCTCTACTACGGCGCGGAGTTTCTCATCCGCGGCGGCATCGGGATCGCGCGGAAACTGCACATACCGGAACTTATTGTGGGCCTGACGCTTGTGGCCTTCGGAACCAGTGCGCCGGAGTTCGTCGTCAGCCTCAGCGCGGGTGTCACGGGCAAGGGCGATATCGCCATCGGCAACATCGTGGGCTCCAACATCTGCAACATAGCATTGATCCTCGGGCTCTGTGCGCTTATCAGACCTCTCTCCGTCAATCCCCGGCTCTTCAGAATGGATCTGCCCATCATGACGGTCTCCACTCTGCTCCTTGCCGTTTTTCTGTTCTTTTTCCGCGGCGTGGACCGCCTGCAGGCCGTGATATTTCTGCTGATGATGGCGGGATTCATCGCATGGCAGTTTTTTTCCGCAAAAAAGAACCGCGAAGACGCCGCCGCGCTCGCTGAGGAACTGGAAGAAAGCGCCGGGAATAAAACCTATTCCGCGATCGCTCTTGTGCTCATGGTCGCGGGCGGATTGTTCGGATTGGTCGCGGGAGCCCGGCTGTTCGTCACCGGCGCCGTCTCCGCCGCCCGGTTTCTCGGTGTTCCCGAGGCGGTCATCGCCCTGAGCCTCGTCGCGCTGGGGACCAGTCTGCCGGAACTTGCCACAAGCCTCGTCGCCGCGCTGAAGAAACAGGGCGATATCGCCGTCGGCAATGTGGTCGGCTCCAATATCTTCAACGTCCTCTTCATCCTCGGCATCGCGCCGCTGGTCCACCCCATCTCCGCCCGCGGGATATCTCATGCCGACTGCGCGGTGATGGTGCTCGTCACCGTTCTCGTCGTGCCCTTCATGTGGACGCGGAAACGGATCAGCCGTATCGAGGGCGCTCTGCTTCTGGCCGTTTACATCGCCTACATCGTTCTTCTCGCCTTCGGTCAGGGAGCCGCCCCGCGCGGTTAGCGGTAGTGCCGCTGCGGCTCTGCACAGAGCATGTCATCCGGCCTGTCCGGCCTGTTGTTTCGTGCCCATCTTCTCTTGCATGTTGAGACGGGCGGGTGTATATTATGCAAAGTTCCTTGTCGCGGACTCAACGGATGAATCATGTGCGAATCATGAACTGTTGCGCAACTGTGTAGGGGAAAAGAGCGATCCCTTCCTCTGAGTCAGGTCTCCGCCGCGGCATACGCGCCGTGAAGTGCGGCGTGTTGTAAATGCGCACAACATGAAAGGAAAAGACCATGACGCATTGTACACTTTTTTCGCCCTGCCGCGGAGGGAAAAGCTCTGCGCGCAGTCATCGTCCGCAGCGCTTCACCCTCATCGAGCTTCTGGTCGTGATCGCCATCATCGCCATTCTGGCCGGCATGCTCATGCCCGCTTTACAGCAGGCCCGGGAACGGGGCAAAGGGGCCAGTTGCCTCAATAATTTGCGTCAGCTGGGGTTGCTGATGGCGAAATACACCGATGCCTTCGATGGTTGGTTTTGTCCGAGTTATGCCGCAAATGGTGACCGTTGGGACGCGCCTGATGGTTGGGGGACCGGCAATACCGGCCTGCTTGCTCAGGGCGTTGGGGGTTCGGATGCGAAGAAGAGTCAGTCGTACCGCTGTCCCTCTCTTTCCGGACTTTTTACCGTCAGTTACGTCAATACGAGCAACAGCGGATACGGATACAATGAATTTCTCGGCGCAGAGCTCTACTACAACGATTACCCTGGGCTGAAGACCGGAAGCTTGCGTCAACCGTCGCGGACGGTTCTTTTTTCGGATGCCGGATATGCTACTTCTGACGGAAAGTTCGAGGTGGCGACCACGTTGCGTGCTCCGGTCAAGCGGAGACCGACGGATTCAGACGTCCGAAGCGGCGGAACAGCTGCTTTCCGCCATCTGTTCCGCGCTTCGGTTGCGTTTACAGACGGCCACTGTGATACGGCTGACAAGGCATATATTGCCGGTGTCGGTGCTACTGCATATAACCGTGCCCCCGACGGTAAAAACTTCGGGTTCCTGAGCGAGGACAACGAGAAATACGACCCCGCTTATCGCTAAGCAGACCCCGGCGGGAGCCGTTTGCTTCGGGCGCATCGTGCTTCCCCTGCCGGACGCACCGTTAGTCAGCGTTCCTCCGCGAGCCCGTGCAGGAGTTCCGCCCCGCCGAGAATGAGGCCGGGCAGCAGCAGTACGGGCGCCAGGGGGATCAGCTGGACGAGATAGGCGGCGCTCCCGAAGCCGAGAAGACGCATCCTGTGACGCGAGAGCAGGGTGCGTTGTTCTTTCAGCCTCATCCCGCAGAGAAATCCCGTCGGCATGACGCAGGCGACCCCCAGCCGGTAACTCATGAAAAGAAACAGCATGACGGGACCCGCCAGGGGAAGCACGAGCCCCGTCAGCATCCAGAAGATCATCCACAGAAAAGTGGTCACGCTGTAACAGACGGACTCCCGCAGAAAACAAAGCGTTTGCTTCCAATCCGGTTCCGCGAGGTCCGTTTTGCGGTACTTCTTTTCGTAGCGCAGGATCAGCCGGTCGAAAAAGGGGCCGCCGAAAATCTCATACGCGGCGGACATCGTGAAAACCGCAACGACAAGGGCCAGCAGAAAAGCGATGACCACCGTGCTTCCCGCGGCAAAGCCCGCGATCCAGCTGATCCACCGGGGAAGGGCGGCGATCCATGCTTCGAGTTTCGCGGCGAGAAGAGCGCTCAGGTAAACGACGAGTCCGATCGCCGACACGTAAGCCGCCGTCATGAGCAGCATGGGCAGCAGAGCATATTTCCACAGACTTCTGTCGCGGAAAAATATGGCGCATCCCGAAAAAAACATGCAAAATCCTTCCAGATAATCACTGATGAATATGATGCGCATCAAAGATCACCTTTCCGTTTTGGGGAGACGGGAACCGGGACGGCCGCGCTTTTTGTCCGCTTCGTTCAGCAGCCGCATGATCGCAGCGCTGTCTCTGCGGAATGCTGCGTTCCCGGCTTTTCTGCGGTTCCTTTCGGCGAATTGCCGGGCGGAGAGGCCCGACTTGCGCCCGGCGTCGGGATCCGCGCCGTACTTGAGCAGAAGGGCGACGCCTTGGGGCGTATTCCTGCGGCAGGCGTCCGCCAGCAGAGTCAGTCCGTTCGGCAAAGTCGCGTCGGCGCGGTAACCGTTTTTGAGCATCTCCTCGACGGCGGGCCACCGGTAGTGCTTCCATAACGTGTTGAACCGGCCGGTTTCGGCGAATGACGCCGCAGTGCGTCCCGTTTTGCTGCGGATCGTCGGATCCGCCCCCGCTGCCAGGAGCAGATCGACGAAAAGCTTCCCGTCGGCGAGCCTGTAAGCGTCGAACAGAGCCGTTTCGCCCGAGCCGTCGGTCATGTCGGGCGGGTATCCGGCGGCGAGCAGAAGCAGCAGCAGTTCCCATCTGCCGGATCTGACCGCTTTTTTGAGGGTGTCCGCCCGCATGGGGACTCCGTCGCAGATGAGGCATGAAAGCTCCTGCACGCCGTGCATGCTGCCCTGCAGGACATTCGTCATGACGAAGTGCAGGGCGTGTTCGAGCCGTCCTTCGGGAAGACCGTAGGCGATGAGCTGGGCCGTCGGGATGAACCTTCCGCGCTCGAGGCCGGCGGGATCCGCGTGCCGCCGGATCAGCAGTTTCAGCAGTTCGTTTCTGAGGGGAAGCGGCCGGGCCGCAACGGTGAGCAGCGCCGGGGCGCTGCGCCCGGGAGTCCGCGCGTCCGTCAGAAGAACATTGGGATCGGTCGACGGATCGTTGAGCAGGGCAAGCAGTTCCGTACCCAGACGGTGCGTTCCCGAGGAATACCTGGAATAAACATCCTGCAGTTCCCTGTTTTTTTCGGGATCGCCCTTGCGGGCGGAAGTTGCGGCGATGTCGCGGTCGCGGCGGCGGATCGTTTCGATGCGCTCGGTGCTGAACCGGACAAGCTGGGTCGAACGCTTGAGGATCTCCCTGCGCAGAAAAGACTGCGCCCCGGGGACTTTCCGCGGATCAAGTTCCTCTTCCAGACGGGTCTTGAATTCCCGCAGACGCCGGTTGACGGCCGTCATTTTTTCCAGACGTTTCTGCGCAGGCCGCCGAGGGGTCCGGGCCGGGGCCGGCGGGGAAGTCTTCGGGGGAAGAGGAGAAACTCCTGCGGTGCGCGGGGATCCCTGAGGCGGCGGAACCGGAAGTCTTTTCCGTGACGGTTCCTCTTTTTTTATCAGAACGGCGGTTTTGCGGGCATCTTCTTCGATCCGGCGCTGCCGTTCCCGAGTCCGGCGGGCGCGGAGCCTTGCCTTGTGCCTGACCTCTTCGGCTTTGAATCTTTGCCCGTAGAGGGCCGAAAGCGTCATTTCGCGCCGCTGTTTCAGAACGAGATCGAGCGCAAGACACGTGCACAGGGCGATGATGATCCCCGTTCCCAGCAGAAGCGTGAGAGGAAATCTGTTTTCGGGGTCGGTCATGAAGCGGAAAAAATTTCCGCCCGCGGGCAGGGCGGGAATGCCGATTTTTTCTCCGCACCGGGGACAGCGCGTCGTCCCGCCGCGAAGCGTCGCATCCGCCTCGAATCTCTGACCGCATTTACTGCACTTGAAACCGAATGTCTCCATTCATCCGCTCCGGGATCCCCTTTTTTCCGATCGAAGTGTTAGTATATCACCGCTTGACGCAAAAATCAACCCCCCCGGCGGCATTCGCTTGACTATTTTCGCGGAGGAGAATATATTAGACCGTGTTCGTCGGCCGCAGAACGAATATCGTCGACCGGAGGAGAGTTTTCATGGAGAGTCCATCGCCGCGCACAGAGTGGATACGGGGCAATACGTACATCCGCAGTCTGGGGAAGCGCATCCTGCGCCGTCCCGACGGAGCGATCCGCCATCCGTATCTCGCCATTACGGCGGGAAGCAATTACGGAGGATTGCTTTTCTGCTGGGACAACTATTTTTCCGCACTCCGGCTTGCCGCAGACGGAGACACAGTCCATCTTCGCAACTTTCTCGACAATATGTTCGAATACCGCCGTCCCGACGGATTTATCCCCAACGCGATCCTCGTGGACGGCGGGCCGAATTATTTTCAGCCGGGATTCACCTGCCAGCCGTTTCTCTGTCAGGCATCGGCTCAGCTGCTCGAAATAACCGGCGACCTCGACGGCGCCGCGCGGGATCTTCCCATTCTCGAAAAATTCATCGATTTCTGGTTTTCCGCCCATCGGGCGCCTCACGGTCTGTGCCGCTGGGACGGTCCGGCCTATTATTCGGGCATCGACAACGAGATCCTTGCATCGGTCATACATCCCTCTTCGATCGTTTCTCCCGATCTCAACGCCTATCTCTATGCGGAACTGCGTTCTCTCGGACACATCGCCTCGAAACTCAATGACGAAGGGAAGGCCGGAAAATTCCGGGACCGGGCCGAAATGCTCAAAGAGGCGGTCAACCGCCACCTGTGGAGCGATATCATCGGTTCCTTCGGCGCTCTCGATACCAGCAGAGACAGCGTGCGCATCAGTTTCGGAGACGGCGACCATCTGGAAGGATTCGGCGCTTTCGCCTATTTGAGCGGTTCCGCCCTGCCGGTCCTTTACACCGGCGCGGCATCGCGGGAACACGCGAGGGAAATGATCGAAAAATACGTCCTCTCTCCTGACCATTTCCGCAGTCCCTTCGGCATCCGGAGCCTGTCGCGCAGCAGCGAATACTGCAACTGCGCCGTGATCGGGAATCCCGGCCGTTTCGACGAATACTGCCGCACGACCAACTCCAACTGGCAGGGCCCCGTGTGGATCCCCTTGGGCTGGATGACCTTTCACGGCCTCCTCCATTACGGCTTCAAGTCTGAAGCCGCGGCACTTTCGCACGATATTCTCAAGAGCATCTGTCACAGTCTGGACGTTCAGGGCTCCCTCTCCGAAAACGTCGACGGCGACACGGGCGCACCGCTTTATGCAAAGGAGTACGCTTCGTGGAATATGCTGGGCGACCTGATGGAGCGGTATATCGACGATACTCTGCCGCCGCCCCCGAAACTGTTCTTCTGACCTTTCTTTGAAGAAACGGAAACAAAAAAAGAGACGGGATTCGGAATCCCGTCTCTCTTTTTTGCGTGCCGGACCGGCTCAGAAGTTGAGCGGCTCGATCTGGAAATAGGCCTTGGGATGGTTGCAGACCGGGCAGATCTCCGGAGCCTTCTCGCTGATGACGACGTGTCCGCAGTTGCGGCACTCCCAGCGGGTCGGGGCGGTCCGGACATAAACTTCGTTCGCCTTGATGTTGGCGAGCAGTTTGTTGTAGCGCTCTTCGTGGCGCTTCTCGATCTCACCGACGCGGCGGAAACGGTTGGCGAGGGCGCAGAAGCCTTCGGCCTCGGCGACTTCGGCGAACTTCTTGTACATATCGGTCCACTCTTCATGCTCACCGGCGGCGGCGGCGGCCAGATTGGCGGCGGTGTCGCCCAGCAGTCCCAGCTCCTTGAACCAGAGTTTCGCGTGTTCCTTCTCGTTGTTCGCCGTTTCCTCGAAGATGGCCGCGATCTGCTCGTAGCCTTCCTTCTTTGCGACGCTCGCGAAGTAGGTGTACTTGTTGCGGGCCTGAGATTCTCCGGCAAAGGCAAAAGCCAGATTCGCCGCGGTCTTGCTGTTCTTGAGTTCAGCCATTTTATCTTTCTCCTTGTCTGTTTTACAATGGATCTTGCGAGATCCGCCGTTTCTGTAAAATAATACGTTCGATGCCGCTTTTCAAATCGGAAATTCTTTTTTTACTCGATAAACAGGTTTCTCGTTGCGAACACCGGTTCGCTGGTGAGATTGATGCCCAGTTTTTTCAGACCGACTTCATCGCCGCCGCTGGGCATGTGGCTGGTGTGCATTTCACAGCCGTTGAGTTTTTCCAGCTGTTTCATCGCCATGGAGGCCGCGGGGTTCGATGGCACGCTGACGCTGAGGGCGGTGAGCGTTTCGCTGACCGAGAGGCTGATCTGCCTGTTTTTGAGGATATCCCGTTTCAGGTTCCCGAGGGAGTCGATGATCTCGGGGGCGATGAGGTGCAGATCGTCGGGAAGTCCGGCGAGGCGCTTCACCGCGTTGAGGATACAGCTCGAGGCCGCATGCAGCAGCGGGGAGTTCTTGCCCTTGATGATGGTCCCGTCGGCAAGTTCGATGGCCGCGCCGCAGAAGACGTTGTCACTGCCCTTGCCGGGGGTGTGTTCGGCTTCCTGCGCCGCTTCCCGCGCGGCGGAGACGACTTTGCGGTCGGTGGCGTTGACGCTGAGGCCGTCCATGAGCAGTTTGATCCGGTTGACCGGTTCCTCCGAACCGGCGCCCGTGGCGTAGTCGCAGAGGGCGCGGAAGTAGCGGCGGATGATCTCCTGAGTCGCGGCCTCCCGGCAGACGGCGTCGTCGGTTATGGCGAAACCGACCCGGTTGACCCCCATTTCGGTGGGGCTGGCGTACAGCTGATCCGGCGCCATGATCCTGGCGCAGATGCGTTTCACCACCGGGAAGATCTCCACGTCGCGGTTGTAGTTCGTCGCCGTGACGCCCCGGACTTCGAGGTGGAAGGGATCGACCATGTTGACGTCGCCCAGATCCGCGGTCGCGGCCTCGTAGGCCAGATTGACCGGGTGCTTGAGGGGCAGATTCCATACGGGGAACGTCTCGAACTTCGCGTAACCGGCCTTGACGCCGCGGCGGAATTCGTGGTAGACCTGCGACAGGCATGTCGCCATCTTGCCGGAGTTGGGACCGGGACCGGTGACGACCACGATGGGGCGCTCCGTTTCGATGTATTCGTTGGCGCCGTAGCCCTGATCGCTGGCGATGGTGTCCACGTCGGTGGGATAGCCCTGAATGAAGCGGTGGGTATAGACCCGGATGCCCCGGCGGGCGAGACGGTTGATGAAGACGTTCACAGCCGGCTGGTCGCGGTAGCGGGTGATGACGACGGCCCGCACCTGCAGGCCCCAGTCGCGCAGATTGTCGATGGTGCGCATGGTGTCGACATCGTAGGAAACGCAGAAATCCGCGCGCATCTTCTTGGCTTCGATGGCTCCGGCGTGGATGCAGATGACGATATCGACCTTGTCCTTGAGACGCTGCAGCAGTTTGATCTTCGCATCCGGATCGAATCCCGGAAGGACCCGGGCGGCGTGGTAGTCGCAGATGAGCTTGCCGCCGAATTCGAGGTAGAGTTTGTCGCCGAACTTGCCCGCGCGCTCGAGAATGGCTTCCGATTGTTCCCGCAGGTACTTCTCTTTGTCAAAACCGATTTTCATTTTTCCCAGCATTCATGATAAAGGAGCTTCATCAACATCCGGGGTGATAATATAATCGGTGTTTTTCGTTAAAACAAGCCCAAAACGGCGGATCGCCCAAAAAAGAGGAAAAATTTTTTACGGGCGGGAGTGCCGGGCTTTTTTCGTCAGCAGGGCGCAGTATCTTCGTCCGATGCGGCCGCGGGCGAGGATCGTCCACTCACCGGCGCCCCGTTTCCACTTGTCCATACGGGCGACGACCAGAGAATCCGGCGGCAGCTCGTCAAGGTCGTCGTCATTCACATACCGCGGCACGAACGCCCGGGAACGGCGGATGTTGACCATGTATTTGTTTTCGTCCCCGTCCGGACCGAGGGCAAAGAAGGTGAGGAGCCGATCCCCTCTGATCTTTTCGCAGCGCAGGGTGAAATCGCGGGAACTCAAGGTCGCGGCCTCCACCGGTTCGATGATCATGATGCGGACAAACGTCACCAGTCCCGCGACGACGGCCAGCAGCGCCAGACGTCTGTATCGGCCCAAACGCCCCGAAAAAACGACGAGCAGACAGAGCAGAACGAGCAGGAACGTGCCCGGCAGAAGCGGCAGACGGATGACGCCGCCGGTTTTTTCGGCGACCGCCGGATGCATCAGAACGAGTTGCGTCCCGAGGAAAAACGGTACGGCCGGCCACGGACAGATCGCCGCAAGGAAGAAGAAGAGTTTTCTCACTTTTCTCAGCAGTCCGAGCCGCTGGGGATTCCAGACGAGATGAGCCGCAAGCAGGGCCGCGGCGGGGATCGCCGGAGTGATATAGCGCAGGTGCTTCGTGCCGGGAATGCTGAATCCCAGAACGACGACCAGCAGATACGCCGCACAGTCGGCAAAGGCGCGCAGCGGTCCCGGGGCCAGCAGTTTTTTTCTGAAGACTGCGGCGTAAAGTACGATGACCCCCAGAGAAACAGGGTAGGTCAGGGCAAAGGAACCGGCGGCATTGGTGAAGTAATACCACGGCGGCTTCCCTTTGCTCATGCGGTGCGTGACCTGCATGAAAAAGGTCTCGCGCAGAAGTTCTTCACCGCCGAATTTGTAAATGACCAGGCCCCACGCGGCGGCCAGCACCGCCAGCAGGAGTCCGGCGCAGACGGCAAACCGGACCATCAGGGCGTACCTGCGTTCCACGAGCAGAGTGCCGCAGACCACGGCTGCGGGCACCACCAGCCCGATGGGACCGCGGAAAGCGTATCCGGCCGCCAGCAGAAGCAAAGTCAGGAAAACGCGCCGCTCATGTTTTTCGCGCACGCCGACGACCGTTACGTAAAAAGCGCTCAGCGTCGCCAGCGCCGGATACAGGTCCACCGAAGATATGCGGCAGATGCCGACGAACTCCAATGAGCAGAACATCAGCAGAACGGCCGCGGCGGCGATCGCCCTGTTGAAGAGCCGCACGCCGGTCTGCCACGTCAGCGCGGTGAGAAGCGCTCCCGCTGCGGCGGAGGGAAGGACCAGTGAAAAGTAATCCACCTTTCCCGTCAGTTCGGCCGCCAGCAGTGAAAGAAATGTCGAAAAACCGGTGTAGTCGGGATAGGCCCTGCCGTAAAGCGTGGGCCAGAAAACGACGCCCGTCTCTCTCATCTCATGGACGAAGAGGGCGAAACGGGTGTCGATCATCAGGAACTCGCTCCGCATCCGGGTCGTGAAAATGAACAGCGCCCCGATGAAAACAAGCCACGGAACGAACCGTGAAGCACGATCCCTGTCTGCCGTCGTCTGTGTCTGCCGGTCTTTCATGATCGCCTTTCAGGAGCCCCGCCGTCTGTCGATGAAGAAGGCGCTCCGGGGCCCGAAACAGAAAAAACGGAGCAAAACGGCCGACCGTTCTGCTCCGCTGTGAACATGATATTTCCGATCAGAGTTCTTCGCCGATGGCCCAGCGGGCGAAGCGCCTGATCTTCACTTCGGGATGAAGCTTGGCCAGCGTCGTCTTGTCATCGCGCACCCAGGGCTGATTGACGAGGCAGACCTCTGAGAAGAAGCGGTTGATCTTGCCGGCGAGGATCTTCTCGAGCATCTGGGGCGGTTTGTTGGCCAGCTTGGGATCCGCGGCGGCGGCGATCTCTTTCTCCTTGGCGACCACTTCGTCCGGAACGTCGGAAGAGGTGATATATCTCGGGCTGAACGCCGCGATGTGCAGACAGATGTCGTTGAGCAGTTCGGCATCGTCGGTGCCCTCGACCTCGACCAGAACGCTCACGCGGCCGTCCATGTGGTGGTAGCCGGCGAACTTGCTGGTGCCGCTGCCAAGCCATTTGACGGCGCGGCGGAGCTGCATGTTTTCGCCGATGGTGGCGATGTGGCTGGTGAGATCGGCGGCAACGGCGGCGTTGGCGGCCGCGGTGACATCACCCTCGCCGTCGAGCTTGAGCACGTCGGAAACGCACTGGGTCACCAGAGCGCCGAATTTCGGCGTCTTGGCGGCGAAATCGGTTTCGCAGAGCAGTTCGATGATGGCGGCTTTGTTTCCTTCGATACCGGTCCAGACTTTGCCCTGATTGGTGGAACGCCCGGCCTTCTTTTCCGCCTTGGCGATACCGGATTTGCGAAGATTTTCGATAGCGGCTTCCATATCGCCGTCGGCGGCGGTCAGAGCCTTTTTGCAGTCCATCATACCGGCTCCGGTCTTCTCCCGGAGTTCCTGAACCATTTTAGCGGTGATCATGATATTTCAACTCCAAACTTGTTTGTTCGATTCCACAGGAGATCATTCGGCCTTGGGGGCGTCCGCGGCGGGCGCTTCGGCCTTGGGGGCGGCGGCCTTCCTGGCGGCAGGCTTGCGGGCAGGCTTCTTGGCGGGAGCTTCGGCCTTGGCTTCGGCAGGCGCTTCTTCAGCCTTGGGGGCGGCGGCCTTTTTGGCGGCAGGCTTGCGGGCGGCGGTGCGGCGGGGTTTCTCGGTCTTTTCGGCCTTTTCCGCTTCTTCCGCCTCATCGGCGGCCTTTTCCTGAGCCAGACGCTCGGCGGCGGCCGCGGCTTCCTTTTCCTCGGCAACGCGCTTCAGATGGATCTCGCGGGCGATCTTGATCGCTTCGCGGAAGAGTCCGGTGATGATCTCGACGGATTTCACGGCATCGTCATTGGCGGCGACGGGATAATCGACCAGCGTGGGATCGCCGTTGGTATCGACGA
This sequence comes from Lentisphaeria bacterium, assembly GCA_017454215.1. Taxonomy (GTDB): domain Bacteria; phylum Verrucomicrobiota; class Lentisphaeria; order Victivallales; family Victivallaceae; genus UBA1784. The sequence continues at coordinate 15,391 of JAFTDL010000228.1, forward strand.
TGGCGACGATGGGAATGTTGAGCTTGTTGGCTTCGCGGACGGCGTTGATCTCGTTGCAGACGTCGACGATGACCAGCGCGGCGGGGAGTTTCTTCATGGCGGCGATGCCGTCGAGGTCGCGGTGCAGTTTCGCGGCGCGGCGGGAAAGACCGGCGATCTCCTTCTTCTTCATGGAGCCGACGGCATCGGAGTTGAGGGTCTCGTCGATTTCGGCCATCTTGGCGATGCTCTTGCGGATAGTGACGTTATTGGTCAGCGTGCCGCCCAGCCAGCGTTCGGAAACGCTGAACATGCCGGTTTCGTCGGCAAGTCCTTTGATGAGGTCGCGGATCTGCCGCTTGGTGCCCACGAAGAGGACGTCGCCGCCGTCGGCCACGACATGCTGCAGAAAATTGCAGGCCGCCGCGATCTGGTGCATGGTTTTGGTGAGGTCGATGATGGAGATGCCGTTCTTGGCTCCGTACACGAATTCCTTCATGCGGGGATTCCAGCGGCGGGTCTGGTGTCCGAAATGACATCCGGCTTCCAACAGGTCTTTGATACTGACTTTTGCCATTTTTCTGCTTCCTTTTTCTTCGCGGCGCCTTGATTTTCTTTTGTGTGCAGGCGGCCTTCCGTTTGGTTTTTTACCTCCGGAGACACTCGTCCCCGGAACAGCGTCTCCTAATATATCCCCTTTTCCGCTCTTTTTCAAGCCCCGGCGGCATCTTTTTTGTCCGGAATCGCCGCCGCGCGGAAGAGGGTCTGCAGTCCGCGTGTTCCGCAGGGACCGTCGACCTCTGTGCTGCGCCGTTCCGCGCGGTGTTCTCCGCACAGCGTCTCCGCGATGCGGTGGGCGGTGACGGCGCGCAGTTTGATGCCCGACGCGGGAAACAGCGGGCCGAACCCCTTGTCGGTGATCCGGGCCAGTGTGGAATCCGGATTGCCGGCAAGGTACGCAAGGGCTTTCGAAAGACAGCCGTCCGGGATCTTGTCGTAGATGGGATATCCCGGATCAGGAAGCGACTCCGAGTAGAAACTTTCGGCTGTGAAAAATCCAACACTGTTGAGCGGGATCTCCGTGGCCTTCACGACGGGAAGTCCGAAAGCGAGCAGCGAAGTGGCCGCGTACGCCCCCTCCGGCGTGAACCATACCGCGCCCCGCTGGTTCATGTTGACAAAGAAGATCTTTCCCGGATGACCGGCAAAGATGTAGAGGCCGATCGACTCCTCGTGAACTCTTTCAAAAACCCGCCGGATGGCTTCCAGCGGCTCCGACCCGGCTTCGAACAGCGCTTCCACCGCATTGGCGGTGACTTCCGCGACGTGGACTTTGTTGCCGTCTGCCAGTTCCGGGTAACGTTTCAGCGGGATGTTGCGGTCGGCCGTGCGGAAGATCTTTCCTTTGGCGGCAAGCTCGTTTGCCAGCTCCGCCCAGGGCGCCATGTCGGAAAAAACGCCGTCGCTGCCCTGACCGACATGGGCGACTTTGCCGGCGGTTCCGACGAAGGGATGAGCCCATTCGCCGTTTCCGCCGCTGTTGGTCCGGCTGTGGAAAAGTCCGGTCGTCCCCGGCAGGTCCTCCGTGCGGAAGCGCTGTTTCCAGTATTTCGACCAGCCGCAGCACTTGGCGCAGTGGAGACCCTGGTCATCCATGGTGACGATGCCGGTGTAGAATCCGCCCCAGATGCCTTCGATGGCGGTTCCTGCTTCGAGGACTTCGGGGGCCGCCTGTTTTTTGCCCGTGTACGCGCTCCAGACACACATGATCTTTCTCCTTACTGTTGGACTCCTCCGCCGTTTCTTTCGACGGAATCGAGGATCTGACTTCTGTAAAAGGCGGTTTCCGCCTGTGCGGTCCGTCTGAACCGGGCAGGAGGATTGCCGTTGTATTTCTTGAAGATCACCGAGAAATGGGACCGGTCGCCGAACCCGCTGCGCAGGGCCACTTCCTCTATCGAAAGCACCGTGTCCCGCAGCAGGGCTTCCGCCTCGCGCACCCGCAGTTTCGTGAGCCAGCCGGAAAAATCCTGACCGCATTTCTCCCTGAAAAGGTGCGAGAGGCGCGAGGGACTCAAAAACACCTGCGATGCGGCCTGTTCCAGCGTGATGTTGTCCGCGAAGCGGGCCTCCATGAAATCCAGAACGGTCGCGATCCTTTCGTCGCCCGCGGCGACGGGGGGACGCTTGAGATAGAGCGTGCGGCAGATCGGCACGATGCGTTTTTCGACGGCCCGTTCCAGAGCCGGGCCCAGTTCTTTTCTCCAGACGGGCAGTGCGGAATCGCCGGTGATGCCGCGGAAGGGGCCGATCAGCACCGCGCCCAGGATCCGGCCCGCAACAGCCACGGGGATCAGATACTCCTCGGCCCCCGCCGGACAGCGGACGAGGCGGGGACGCGGCTCCTTTCCGCGCACGTGATGCGCCAGCGTCTCCGTGTCATGGCGGACGCAGACGTTTTCCCCGTGCTGTTTCTTCACCTGAAAGCAGAAGCGGCATGTGTGCATACGCTGTTCCCTCAACCGCAGTTCCGTCAGCAGTCCCGGACCCAGTTTCCAGAGGCAGCAGGTCCCGACGAGAGTCCCGATGTCACTCAATTCCTCGGAGAAAAGTTGCCAATCTTGCTCTTTCATGATGTTTTTTCTTTGTTTTAAGCATACAACGCAACAAATATAGCACAAGAAGACAAGAAATTCAAGTCAAATTCGGGTATCTTATCTACAGAAACAGCAGAAACAGCGGAGGAAGTCCTTGTTATGGGATATGTGGAAATTTCGGAGCGTCTGCGTCTGCCGGTGGCGGCGGAGGCCGATGTCGTTGTCGCGGGAGGCGGACCGGGCGGTCTGGGCGCGGCGCTTTTCAGCGCCCGTGCCGGAGCCCGCACGATCCTGCTGGAGCGTTACGGTGTTCCCGGCGGCATGGCTTCCATCGGTGAAGTGACGCCCTTCATGTGCAGTTATCGGGACGGGGCCGTTCTCGACGGTCCCGTATACGGCGAATGGAGGCGGGCGATGGAGTCCTATCTGGCTCCGGAGGTCTGCGAACGGCGCCGGAAAGACCCCGACGGACTGGCCGCCCGCGGGATCAGCAAGGAAGCCGCGGCGCTTGCGGCGGAAGATCTGCTTCTCGAGGCAGGAGTCAGGATCCTTTACCATCACCCCGTCACCGGCGTCGTGATGGACGGCAGAAACATTGCCGCCGCCCGCTGTCACGGCAGGGGAGGTGAGGTCGCGGTCAAAGGCAGGTGTTTCGTCGACTGCACGGGGGACGGAGAGCTGGCCGCGCTGGCCGGATGCCGGTACACCGTGGGCAATGACAGGGGCGAATGTCAGCCCATGACGCTCTGCTTCAAGCTCTCGCACGTGGAGACCGGATGGTGCGGGAACTCGGACGACCGGAAAATTTTCGCCCTGCGCACGCGGCTCAACGCGGCGTACGCTGCCGCCGTGGAACGCGGAGACATCCGCTGTCCCCGCGAAAACGTGCTGCTGTTTTCCTTCGAGCTCGAGGACGACAATGTCGTGCATTTCAATACGACCCGGGTCATCAGATACAGTCCCGTGGACGGACTGGCTTTCTCCGAAGCGGAGATCGAAGGCCGGCGGCAGCTGCGCGACATTTACCGCTGGCTGAGACGCGAGATCCCCGAATTCCGCAACTGCCGTTTGATGTCCATGGGAGTCCAGATCGGGGTCCGCGAAAGCCGCCACATCGAGGGGATCCGGCGGATCACCGCCGAGGATTTCCGCCGCTGCGCCCGGTTCGAGGACGCCGTCGCCCGCTGTTCCTACTCCATGGACATCCACTCTCCCAACGGAGCGGGAACTGTTCTCGAGGCCATTTCACCGGGGAACTTCTACGAGATCCCCTACGGCTGTCTGGTGCCCGCGGACTGTGACAATCTCACCGTCGGCGGACGGCCGATCTCTGCCGATGCCGCCGTACACAGCAGTTTCAGGATCATGCCGACGGCCGTTTCCATCGGACAGGCGGCGGGACTTGCCGCCGCGATCGCCGCGCAAAAAAACATCTCCCCCCGGGAGATCGACGGCAGGGATCTTCGAAGGGTTTTGATCGATATGGGAGCTTTGCTCAAATGATCTCACGCAACCGCAAAAGAAAGGGGTTTGCCATGAAAAGAAAACTTTTCACCTTGATCGAGCTGCTGGTGGTGATCGCCATCATCGCCATTCTGGCGGCCATGCTGATGCCGGCCCTTCAGCAGGCACGGGAGCGGGCCAAGGGCGGACAGTGCATGTCCAATCTGAAACAGGTCGGTTCCGCCCTTCAGTCGTACAGCAGCGACAACGGCGACTTCATTCTGCCCTACACGGCATGGGGAACCGCCGGCAACGTCAACAATGTCACGAGTTCCGACCGGTCGCAGATCGGCAACTCCTACTGTTACGTGCTGATGGCCCGAAAATACGTTCAGGGGCCCGCGGCCCAGACCAGCGTCATGAAGTTCCCAAACATTTTCACCTGCCCCGGTCTGACGGCTCCCGCCGTCCTTTCGAGCGGGGCCACGCTTCAGAGCCTCAACAGTATGTTCTACGAGGGCTGTGCGTGGTACGGCGTCAACATCATGCTGCGTTACATCAACAAGGATTTCTCCGGCGGCGCGGCGGGACGGCGTATGTTCAAACTGGGCGAGATCAGGCGGCCCGGCAGCAAGGTGTACGTCCTCGACGCGGCCCAGGGCGCCAACACGATGATCTCCAGCGGCGAAGTCTACTATTACTACAACGGCAACGGCGGCGTGGCGTACAACCGGCACAGCAGCACCTGCAACGTGTTGTGGATCGACGGCCATGTCGCGGGCGTGAACAACTCCGGAACGACTTCGCGGTCGCTGTACGACAGCGGTCCGCTGGCCGGTAAACTCAATGCCGACGCCCCGTCATGGGTGCGGGACTGACGGCAGGACGATCGGTTTCCGGCGGAACTGCGGCCAGAGACCCGATCCCGGAGGGAGGTTTTCATGAACAGATTTTTTCTTTCGCTTTTTGTGGCGTTTCCGCTTTTTCTGTGCGGAACGGAGTTCCTCAAAAACAATGACTGGCGTACCGCGGGACCCTCCGGCGCCCCCTCCGGTCCGTGGCGCTACGACGACCGGGGCAGTTACAGATTCACTCCCGCTTCCGGCGATGCGCCGGGCGTCGTCGCCGTGACCCCCGGAGGAAAAAGACGCGACGCCTGTCTCGTCTGCGACGCCCCCGTGAAATTTCCGCAGGGCAGCGAACTGACCGTCTCCGGCGAGTACAGAACGGTCGATTACGTGCCGGGCAAAAACGGCACGATCTTCGCCAATCTGGGCTACAACTACGGGCGTTCCGACCGGGCGTGGCAGTGCGTGTTCCTCAAACCGACCGCGGGAGAGTGGCGCAAATTCAGCGGAAAAAAGCGCATCCCCGTGGAGGCAAAGGGACCCTTCCGCGCCTACTTCTACGTCAAGGGCGACTCCGGCACGGTCCAGTGGCGGCGTCTCTCGCTCAAAATGAATACCGGCGTCTCCGTTGTGCGCAGGGACCGCGTCTACGTCTGGCGCGAGGCGGAAGACATCTTCCGGAACTTCCCGCCTGTCAAAGAGAAAACGGCTTCCGGCCGCGGCGCGGTCTACGCATCGGGAAACAAGCCGCTTGTATGGAAGTTCCGCATCTCCCCCGTCACGGACAAAAAGACCCTGTTTGAAAAGGAGTTCACTTACCACATCTGGATCAGGACCTACGGCTACATCAAGGATCCCGTGATAAAGACCCGGCTCAACGGCCGCCCGCTGTCGGAAGTCAAGACCATCGGCAACGAGAAGACCGACGCCAAAGGCGATTACGCCGGACCGGGCAGTTATTACTGGCAGTACATCGGCAAATTCACCAGCCGGGGAGGGGGGTATTCTCTGGCTTTTTCCGCGCCCCGCATCTGCATGGATTCCCTGCTGGTCACCGATGACGAAAACTTCCGCCCGCAGGCCTTCGAGGCGCGGAACGCCGTTTCCGACCGGTTCTCCGACGTACACTGCACCAACGAGATCTATGCGGAGTTCTCCGGCGTGGGCGTGTGCGCCGACATATCTTCTCCCGTGTCGTTCCGCATCACCAAGCCTGCGAAAATGATCCCGAAGGGCGGGAAGCCCGCGAAATTCCACTTCAGCGTTCCGGATTTCATCGAGGTCTGCGGCGCGGCCAGTCACCGCGCCACAACGAAATGGGGACAGCCGAACACCTGGCTGGGACGTCCCCTCGCATGGCGCAAGACCGGAAAGAGCACCTTCAACGGCATCGCCATGACCGACTACGAAATGGACATCTACTACCTCTGCGGCAATCAGTACTGGTGGTTTTTGCGCGTCAGGCCCGATGCCTTTGTCGAGAACAGGCGCGTCCCCGCAATATTCCATCTTGAAAACGGCAAAGAAAAGCAGTCGCCCGAAACGATGCATCTGGTCATGACGAAGGTCCCTGCGGCCCGGCCCTTCAAAAAAATATACATCTGCGGCGAGGGCGGGGAGTTTTCCGGATTCTGGAACGGCTGGGACGGGCTCTTCGCCTCCACGCGCCATGCCGGACTCAACGCCATGGGCCTGTGGGGATTCGAGCGCGGGATCCCCGAGGCGCAGAAGGCTTTTGCCGACAGGGCGAAGAAGGAAAATATCCGCATCTTCGGCGCGCTCTCTCCCTTCTGGCCGCCCATGAAGCTCGAACCGGATGAACGCGCCGTCGGTCAGGACGGCAAATATCACAGGCGCGGCGCGCTCTTCGTTCCCACGCTCTCGCAGAACGAAAACTCCAAAGCCATGACATACATGCGGGACTATCTCAGAAAAAGCGCTGCCGCCGGGAGCCGGGGAATGATCCTCGATGACGAGTGGTCCAACCAGATCTTCGACAAGGTGGACTACCACCCGGCGACGAAGGAGCTTTTCCGCAAATATCTGGAGTCCAGAGGCGAAAAATACACCGATCCCGTCGAGATCGTGAAAAACAGAAGGAAGTATGCGAAACTTCACGGTCTGTGGGTGGATTTCCGCTGTGAGCGCATGGCGGAGTTCTACCGGGCGATGAAGGCAGCCTACGTTTCCGGTCTCGCCGACAAATGCGATCCCTTTTTCTGCACCGGCATTCAGGGCAGGGGGGCCACGCCGCAGGAGATCAAGGCAAGCAATTTCTTCGACTACCGGCTGCTGGCGGAATATTGCGATCACATCATCATCATGTGCTACACCTACGCCTATATCCGCCAGTCCGCCGAGGTCGGCGACACCCTCGAAACGTACGACACGTACATCGGCCGCAAAGTGTGTGCCCCCGCTCTGCTCTGCGACTACGAGGGACACGAGATCCCCGAGGATCAGAAGGCCGTTCAGAAGTACCAGCTGTGGGAGGCCCTCATGCAGCAGGCGCGTTTCGTCGGCTACTGGATGAGTTACGGCATGTACAATCCGCGCAATCTGCGGCACATCGCCGAGGGGATCCGTCAGCTTTCGGACTATGAGGACATCCTGCTTGACGGCAGGCCTGAAAAATCGGTGGGAAGCGCCGAAAAGTTCCTGCGGATCAAGACGCTCCGCCTCGGGAAGCGTCTGCTGATCTACGCGGCGAACTACCAGCATCCGGCGCATCTCAAAGCGAGGATCGACGTCGGCGTTCCCGTCCGGAGCGTCACCGCGCTGGCGGACGGCGGGACGGTCGCGCTCGACGGCGGCACATTCGTTTTCGACTCCTCCGTCGAACGCGGTCAGCTTTTTCTCGCCGAGCTGAAGTGAACTTGCTTTTTTCTTCGGGAATGATATATTAACTCCGCGGAAAACGATACGTTTCATTTGCGGAGGAACGCGGGATGCTCAGGGAATTCTTGTTTCAGAACTGGATGCCGGCGGACGGGGCCGAAGAGATGGAGCAGTCCTGTCCGGAAAAACTCTTTTTCTTTTCGGAAGAGTTCATCCGCAAATACTACCCCGTCGCGGGACTGCCGCCGGAACGGCTGGAGAGTGTCCTCGCCAAGGCCGCCGCGTTCGACGGAGACCGGATCATCCGGCTTCTGGCGTGGCGGATGTACAACAAGTTCTGCAAAGTCACCGTGCGGGAGTTCTGTCCCTTTCCCGAGTTCGTTCATCCGCTGGGATACGACACGGGGATGCTCTATCTGCTTCTGCTGCTGAGCCTGATCCCTGAACTCGAGGCGCGGGCGGAAAAAGAGCGCTTCCCCCTGCGCTACGCCCATGCCGCCGCAACGCGGATAGGAACATTTCCCGTCTACTTTGCCCAGGCGTTCGGCGGCCGTTTCGGCATCAGGTCCCGCTCCATGCACTTCATGCTGCACTTCAAGGACAGTCCCATGTTCCGCATCGGCCGGTTCGACTTCATCCTCGAGAAGGCCGGAGAGCGTTTCCCCCGTGTCTACGCACGGGGAAAGGAGGTGACGCTCCTCTGCGACGCGGGGTGGCTCCTCGACCGGGACGGCGAACGGCTGTACCCGTATGCCGAACCCGAAAAGATCGCGCGGGTGACGCGTTTCAGAAACGACGGTTCCGTTATCCGGGGCACGGCGGCGGATATCAGGACCGGACTGGCTCTGCCCGGAGAGGTCGAACTGGACGCCCGTCAGTGGCAGTGCATCGCCTCTCCCGGAGACTGGGTCCTGCACTTCCATATCCCGGCGGGAGGCGGGATGTCTCCCGGGGGCTGCCGGGCGTCGTTCGACGAAGCGCTCTCGTTCTTCGCCGCGCAGTATCCCGACAAGCCGGTCAGACTGATCTATTCCGTTTCGTGGATATTCAACCACGCGTGGCTGGATTATATTCCCGACTCCAACATGTCCGCACTGATCCGGAGTTCCGCGCTCTATCCCTGTCCTCATGCCGAGAACGCCGGACTGTTCTTCGTCTTCGGCCGCGAGGACGCCGATTACGCCTCCTACCCGAGAACGAATTCTCTGGAACGAGCCGTGCTCGACTGCATCGCCGACGGCCGTCCCCTGCGGACGCCCGGCATCATCATTCTGCCTCTGCCGGGGAGGAAACAGGTGTTGAACCGCGGAAAGGGAATCTGAATGAAAAAGAATATTATCGGTCCGTGGTTGTCCGCCGCCGTTCTGCTCTTCGGCGGTTTCGGGTGCGTCAGCTGTACTTCCCCGTGCGACATTCACATCGAGGCGGAGAATTTTTCTTCGGAGGAGGGCGGGGAAGTCATGGTCCGCACGGACAAACAGGGGACCTGCGGCAAGTCCGTTTCGCACTGGGATGACAAGTGGCACATCGTCAACTACCTCGTTGATGCTCCCGCCGCGGGGAATTACCGCTTCGTCCTGCGCAGCGCCTCCGCCGGGACCGCCCTGCGGCGGCTCTGGGTCAACGGCCGGGAGTACGGTCCCTTCGAAGTCCCCGCGACCGGCGGGAACGGAAGCGCCCCTCAACAGTGGCAAAATCTTGCCCCTCTGCTCGGCGGCAAGCCCGTCGTCTTTCCGCTCGAAAGGGGAAAAAACACCCTGTCTCTTGAAAATATGGACGGAAATCCCCTCAATCTGGACTGCATTCTGCTTCAACGGGCGGATTGAAGCTTTCGGAGGCGGTTTTTATGTTGAGTGAGACGTTTCGGAAAAGCAGGATATTCTGTTCTTTCTCCACCCGGAGTTCCCTGCTGCGCCGGGTGCGTTCCGGAAACGAAGCCGCCTGGTTCGAATTTCACGACAGATATGTCCGGATGGTCCGTCACATCGGCACACAGCGGGGACTTTCCGCCGTGGAGTGCGATGAGCTGATGGCCGATGTCATGCTGATCTTCTGGAGGAAGATCGATTCTTTCTTCTACGATCCGGGGAGGGGCAGATTCCGCAGTTATCTTGCGACGATCGCCGATTTCGCCGCGAGGAAAATTTTCCGGAACAACCGCAAAAAGCCGGAGATCCCGTTTACCGGCGATTACCCTGCTGACGTGGATGCCGCGGAGATGGAGGAGTGGCGGGATCATCTGCTGAAGACCGCCCTCGCGGAGCTTCGCGAAAGCGTGGATACCGTGACCTACGAGGCGTTTTACATGCTCGCGGTACAGGGGCGCCCGGTGGAGGAGGTTTCCGCCGTCACCCGCAAATCGGCCAATACGCTCTACGGGATACGGTTCCGCTGCACCCGGAAGCTCAAGCGCATCATCAGCGCTTACCGGAAACTCGAGGACGGTGCCCTCGATTCGGCCATTCGCACAGAAAAAGCCGGCCGAACTGAGAGTCGTAAAACTCCCCGTCCTTCAGAGTGACATAGTTCCGGTTGCGGCTCGGAACAGGCATGTCTTTATCATTTTTCAATTTCAGATCGCATTCCTTTCCGGAGAGCCAGAACCATCTGTCTCTTTTGGCGTAACCGCCGAGCATGATCTTGCTGTCCCGCCATGCGTCGAGTTTCCTGATCAGGGCGGCGCGCAGTTCCGGCGTCTCCGGGCAGGCGAGCCGTCCGCCGAGGAGTTCGCAGAACCGGCAGGCAGCATTCCAGAGCATCACCGAATCGATGAGCATGAAGGTCCTGTCCCCGATGGTGAAACGCGCAAGTTCGCAGGGAAGCTTTTTCCCGGTGAGCAGCTGATCGTTGCGGCGGGGAAAATCCTTTTCGTCCCATTCGCACAGGAATATTCCCGACCGGTGGTCCTTTTCGGGTTTCCACATCCCGCCTCTGATCGTCAGATAGTTTTTTCCGTCATCCGGCCGGGCGGCCGGATGCCATTTGCCGAAGTCGATCTCCCGTCCGCTGCTGAGCCATTTCCATTTGCCGCCGGTCTTTTTTCCGCCGATGAAACATCCCCAGCCTGGGATGCTGCGGCAGAAAAAGTCCAGATGGTCCTGATCCTCGATCTCAGCCAGCCGCCCGCCGAGGAGCTGACAGAGGTCATGGGATCTCTCCCACGGGAGAGAGCCGAGGTTGCCGCCTATGAGTTCGTAGATCTTGCCCCGGGGCCGGAACCGTGCGGGACCGCTGAGGAAGAAATGCCGGTCATAGTAACTTGCGTCGCCGGGGGCGATGACCATGCGGAAGCCGATGTCGAAGGGAATGTACTGATAGATCAGATAGGGCACCTGCCGGAAACATCCCTCGGGGGTGCTTCTGAAGGAACCGCCCCGCACCATGACGGCGTTGTGCAGAGCCGGCTTTTCGAAGGGATAGACGATCTCGGCCACGTTGCCGTACATGTCCCAGAGCCCGAGTCTGTTCGCCTGTTTGCTGCCGGGCGGCATGCTTCTGTCGCCGGAGTTGCTCTTGATGACGGCGCGGTCTTCGAGAGGAGCGGTGTCGGGCCCCAGCCACGCGGTGTTTGCCGCGTACTCCCACTCCGCTTCGGTCGGGGACGGACGATGTATCCGGGCGGCAGCTGCCCGCTGGATCGCAGAAGATCGTCGATCTTATGGCAGTAAAAGAGAATGTCGTTCCATGCGGCGCGCTCCAGCGGCGTGTTGGGGAAGGGGGACTTTTGCGGAGCGATGTCCAGCATCCGGGTGAAACTTTCGTGAGATGTTTCGATCTTGCACATCCAGAAGTGATAGGGGATCCTTGCGATTTTTCCGCTGTGCCGCATCCTGACCGCGCCGGGAGGAACGAAGACCATGGGCCGTTCGTACTCCTGCGGGCCATTCCACTCGCGGTCGCACCGGGGACCGTCCCAGCCGAGATAAAGTTTCTTTTCCGCGTCGGCGAGGCGTCTGCGGCAGTCCTTTTCGAGACCGGGGGCGAGATATGCCGCGAGGGGCGTCGAGAGAAATCCCCGCACGGCGGCGACGGCGGTGAAGTCGCCCGCGGGCGCATCGGTTTTTTCGGTGAGTGCGGGCAAGAGTTTCCCGGCAAGTCCGTGCAGAAGATCTCCCAGGCTTCGACAGTATGCGGAAGCCTGTTTCAGGTCGTTCTTCCGCCGTGCGCTTTCGAGTTTCCGCGACAGCCTGTCGAACTGGCCGAGGGCATCGGGCGCGGAAACCTCCAACTGCAGCCGGAGCAGAGACTTGCGGTCGCTGTTGATCGCAAGAAAGGCATCGATCTGCCGCTGCCGTTCGGCGGAGAGCCGGAGGTCCCGGATATGCCATGCCGCGGCGCCCGCCGCACCCGCCGCAAAGAGGAGCAGGGCGGCCGCGGTCGCGGCCAGAAGGAGCCGGGCCTTGCCGGGATTGAGCATCCGCCAGTCCCGGAAGTCGGTGCGGAACTTTTCCAGCCGGGTGGGGCGGGCGAGCTTTTCGGGCAGCCCGGCGCGGAAGACGGAGGCGGACTGGAACCGTTTGGCCG
>JAFTDL010000229.1 GCA_017454215.1 Lentisphaeria bacterium
CTTTGCTTACTTTCTTTTCGGGGCGGAGACAAGCCGTGGCGGCCGAAAATGGCTGCGGGATTTTTTGCCAGGCTTACCTCCGCTTTTCTTTGCTTACTTTCTTTTCGGGGCGGAGAAAAACCGAGGCGGCCGAAAATGGCCGCGGGATTTTTTGCCAAGCTTTTTTTGAAAAAAAGCGTTTACTTCCGCTTTTCTTTGCTTACTTTCTTTTCGGGGCGAAAAGAAAGTAAGCGGGGCGAAAAGAAAGTAAGTTGAAATGAGGGGAGGGAGGGGGTATAGTAAAGGAATGCAAAAAAAGGGCATGTGATAAAGAAAAGGGTTTGGGGGAGTATGCTGTATTTTCTTTCGGATTACACGGGGGTATTCGGACCGTTTCGTTTGTTTGAATTCGTGACGTTTCGTGCGGGTGGGGCGGCGCTGATGTCGTTTCTGCTGGTGTTGTTTTACGGCAAATCCACGGCGCAGGCGCTGAGCCGGCTGAACGTACGGGCGACGGAGCGGCTGGAGGGACTGGTGCCGCCGGAGTTCATCGACAAGGAGAAGGCGAAGACGCCGTGCATGGGAGGACTTCTGGTCATCGGGGCGATACTGGTATCGGCGCTGTACTGGACGGATCTGTCGCTGATCCCGCTGGTGCTGATCGGGGGGACGTTTCTGATGGCGCTGACGGGGTTCATCGACGATTTTCTGAAGGTGTGGAAGAAGGACCCGAAAGGGATGCCGGGCAAGGTGAAGATGCTGATGCTGACGGTGATCGCGGCGGGGGTGGTATACGGGTTCTCGCGTGCGCCGGAGATGGGTGACGGACTGCTGCGTCAGCTGATGGTGCCGTTTTTCAAGGATCCGGTCTGGACGGGGAGTCTGATGTATGTGCTTGAGGTGGTGGTGATCGTCGGGGCGTCGAATGCGGTGAATCTGACCGACGGCAAGGACGGGCTGGCCTCGGGGTGTACGATATTCTGTACGCTTACGTATGCGGTATTTGCGTACGTGATGGGGCACCGGGTATTTTCCGGTTATCTGAATGTGCCGTACATAGCGGGAGCGGGCGAGGCGGTGGTGTTTGCTTCGGCGGTATGCGGGAGCTGTATCGGTTTTCTGTGGCACAACTGTCATCCGGCGTCGATGTTCATGGGGGACACCGGGAGTCTGGCGCTGGGAGGCGCGGTGGGCATGCTGGCGGTGCTGGCGCGGCAGGAACTGCTGCTGGTGCTGGTGGGCGGTGTGTTCGTGATGGAGGCGGTTTCGGTCATATTGCAGGTCGGATCGTTCAGGCTGACGGGAAAAAGGATATTCCTGTGTACGCCGATCCACCATCATTTCGAGCGCAAGGGATGGACCGAGACGCAGATCGTGGTGCGTTTCTGGATCCTTGCGGGGGTGTTTGCGCTGCTGGCGCTGGCGACGTTGAAACTGCGTTGAAGCAGCGGAGGATCGGTCGGATGAAAAAAAAGGTGGTCGTACTGGGGGCGACGGGGTCCATCGGCAGGAATGCGGCGCTGGAACTGGAAGCGTATCCGGAGAAATTCGAGGTCGTGGGACTTGCGGCGCGGGGAAGCGTGGACGAACTGGTGCGTCAGGCGGGGATCTTTCATCCGCGCAGTGTGGTGGCGACCGACGGGGCGCGCTATGAGGAACTGGCGTCGAAACTGCCCCCCGGGAGCCGGGCGCTGGCGGGCGAGGAGGCGCTGACGGAGCTGGTCACGTCTCCGGATGTGGATATCGTGCTGTGCGCGATCATCGGAACGGCGGGGATCGTTCCGGTGCTGAAGGCGCTGGCGTGCGGAAAAAGGGTGGCGCTGGCGAGCAAAGAGGTGCTGTGCATGGCGGGCGAGCTGGTGATGAAGGCGGCGAAAGGGACTCCGGGAGCGGAGCTGCTGCCGATAGACAGCGAGCATTCGGGAGTATTCCAGTGCCTTGCCGGACGGCGGCCGGAGGAGGTCGCGCGCCTGTGGCTGACGGCCAGCGGAGGTCCTTTCCGGACGTGGAGCGCCGAGGCCATCGCGCGGGCGACGGTGGAGGACGCGCTGAGACACCCCACGTGGAACATGGGGGCAAAGATCACGATAGATTCGGCGTCGCTGATGAACAAGGCGCTGGAGCTGGTGGAGGCGCGGTATCTTTTCGGGGTGGAGGGCGACCGTCTGGGGGCGGTGATCGAGCCGCACTCCATCGTGCACGCGCTGGTGGAGCTGACCGACGGCGGATGCATAGCGCAGCTGGCGGTGCCGGACATGCGTCTGCCGATCCGTTATGCGTTAAGTTTCCCGGAGCGTCTGGCCGGGAAGCCCGAGAGGTTCGATTTTTCCCGTCTGAACCGGGTGGATTTCATTCCCGTGGACGAAAGCAAGTTCCCTTCGCTGGGGTTCGCGCGGCAGGCCATCGCCTGCGGGGGGACGCTCCCGGCGGTGATGAATGCGGCGAACGAGGTCGCGGTGGAGCGTTTCATGCGCCGGGAGGTGAGATTCTCCGACATCTGGAAGATCGTCGGAAAGACCATGGCGCGTCACACGGCCGAGCCGCAGGAGTCTCTTGAGCAGATCAGGGAAGCCGATCTTGAGGCGCGGCGTTTCGCGGAGACGGTCGCATGCTGACGCGAAAGGAGACGCACATCCTCAAATATCTGGGGGCGGCGGCGGTCGCGCTTCTCGCGCTGGTTTTCACGCAGACAGACGTTTCGCTGTCGGGGAACGAAGCCAGCCGTTTCGCGGTGGTGCAGGCCTGGGGCGAGCAGCGGGTTTTTCACATCAACAGCACGGAGTTCCGCACGGTGGACCGGATCGTGCGCGACGGAAAGGTCTATTCCGACAAGCCGCTGCCGCTGTCGTGGGCTCTGGGGTCGGTGCATGCTTCGGTGCATGCCTGCACGGGGTTGAATTTTCACGACAACTACCATCTGCTGATCTACCTTTACAACCTTCTTGCAGGGGGGCTGGTGAATGTGCTGATCTTTCTGTGGCTCTTCGATCATCTGCGGCGGCGCCGGGAGGGGACGCAGGAAAAGAAGTTCGTCATCGCGCTGGGAGCGGTGCTGGGGAGCTGGCTGCTGAGTTATTCGGTGACGGTCAACAATCACACGCCGGCGGCGCTGGCGTTTCTGGGGTGGTTCATCGTGCTGGATAAGTTCGGCCGGGCTCCGGGGCGGCGTTTGGCGGCGGTCGCGGGTCTGACGGCGGGGATCGTGACGGCGCTGGATATTCCCACGGGATTTTTCTGCTGTCTCGCGACGCCCCTCGTTCTGTACTTTTCGGGCGGAAAAAATTGGCGTCTCGCCGGAACGGGTCTTGCGGTCTGCGCGGCGGCCGGGATCGGGATCGCAGGCCTCAACATGTACGCTTACGACACGATCCTGCCGCTTTACGTGGCCAACGGAGGCGGCACGTTCACTCCGGGCACGGGGCGGAAAGATCATCTTTTTTATGCGTTCGAGGCGCTTCTCGGGGGGCGGGGACTTCTGAGTTACCAGCCGTTTCTGCTGTTTTTGCTGCCGGGATTGGGATTTTTCCGGAAAAAGCTGTCCTGCGCGGCATGGGGAGCGCTGGCGTGCGTGCTGGCGTGCATCGTTTTCTACGTGGTGATGACCAACGAGTTCGGCGGGGCGGCTTACGGGTTCAGATATTTCATTCCGGTACTGCCGGTGCTGTGGTACTTCGCGGGCGCGGGATTTCTGGGGACGCGGGCGCGCTGGAAACAGGGACTGGCCGGATTTCTGCTGCTGTGGGGCGTGGCCGCCTCTCTGACCGGGGCGTATGCGCCCTTCTGCCTGAGTTTCGAGGGATACCGCTCGCCGGAGCACCACCTGACGCGGGCCATCCGGTCGAGTTTTGCGGGCAATCTGCTGACGTGGAGCTATGAAACGGCCCCGGACTCCGCGCTGACGCGGACGCTGAGGCGCCATTACGGACAGGAGGTCAGCCGCCGGTATCTGATGTCCTCGTTTCTCATGCTCAAAAAAGTGGACGCTCTGGGCCGGATCGCCCGGGAAAGTCCGCAGAAAAAGTAACGCCGCCCGCAAGGAGAAAGGCGGGAAAAGTTCATCACGCCAAAGGAGGAAACATCATGGCGGAAAAGATAGCGACGCCGGTCTGCCGGGAAGCGGTGGAGAAGATCAGGAACAGCCGTTATTTCAACATCGTGGTCTTCGGAGCCTCCAACACCGAGCGGCACATTCCCGGCACCCACTGGAGCGACGTGCTGGAGCTGGGGATCCGCGCCGCATACGGCAGAAAGTTCCATCTGATAAATGCGGGCGAGTGCGGCAACAACACCCGTGAGGGGCTGGCCCGCTTCGACCGCGACGTGGCGGCTTTTTCTCCCGGCATCGTGATCGTCACGTTCGCAGGGAACGACTGCAATCCGCTTCCGCCGAAACATGTTCCTGCGGAGGAGTTTGCCCGTAATCTCGACCTCATCGTCGAAAAGATAAGAGGTCTTGGCGCCGTTCCCATTCTGCAGACCTATTACAAGCCTCATTACGTGGGAATGGATCCCCGGCGCGGAGAACTCTATGCGGAATACATGGAGATCATCCGCGAGACGGCGGCGCGCAGCGGCGTTTTTCTGGTGGACCAGTACAGGTATTTCGACGCCGTCCCGGAGGAGACGCACCTGTACAAACTCATGCGCAACGCCATGCACGTCAACGAGTACGGAAATACGCTGATGGGGGTGATCCTGCTGCACCATCTGGCGATCGACCCGCGGAGCATCGCCTGTTGCGAATCTCTGCTGCCGGCCATTGATCTTTACGGCCGCATCGCAAGGTGAGATTTTGCGCGGCAAGGTGTGTTTTTTCGCTTGACAAATCGGAGGAATCGTGCTAATTTTACCCGACAATATCACCAACTGAAACCGGGTGTTTCGAAAATGCAGGAATTCATCGGAAAATTTCAGGAGCGTTTCGGCAGGGCTCCGGAGGCGGCCGCGCAGGCTCCGGGACGGCTGGAGATCCTCGGCAATCATACGGATTACAATGAAGGCGTCGTTCTTTCGTGCGCGGTGGAGCAGACGACGAAGTTCGCCGCGGTCCCCGTGCGCGGGAGCGTGTGCCGTGTCGTCGATTTCCGCGACGGCTCGGAGATGACTTTCGACCTCTCCCGGCCGGATGCGCCGCCCGCCCGGGACGGGAGCCGGTACATCAAGGGCATGGCGCTGGAACTGATGAAAAGGAACGTTCCCGTGCCGGCGTTCGATGCGGCCATCGAGAGCAGCGTGCCGCTTTCGGCGGGCATGTCCAGTTCGGCGGCGCTGGAGACCGCCGCGGGGCTGGGAATGCTGAAGCTGGCCGGTTCCGAACTCGATCCCGCCGAGCTCGCCCGCGCCGGACAGGGGGTCGAAAACGATTATCTGGGCCTCAAAACGGGGCTTCTGGACCAGTTCAGTTCCATTTTCGGACGGAAAAACGCTTTGATCTTAAGCGACTTCCGCAGTGTCTGCGTGCGGCGCACCGTGCCGCTGCCCGACGCGTACGTGCTGGTCGTCATCAACTCCATGAAAAAGCACAATCTGGTGGATTCGGAATACAACGTGCGCCGTCAGGACTGCGAGGAGGCGGCCCGGATCATGTGCCAGCTCGTTCCGGAGGCCAGGACATTGCGCGACATCAGCTGGGAGCAGCTCAACTGCGCCCGGGAACGGATGAGCGAACGCGTCTTCCGGCGGGCGCTGCACGTGGTGGGCGAATGCACCCGGGTGATCGAGGGCGCAAGACTGCTGGATTCCGGCGATGTGGCGGGCTTCGGGAAACTTCTCTTCGAGTCCCACGAGTCCAGCCGGGTGAACTTCGAGAACAGCACGCCTGAACTGGATTATCTGGTGGAGCTGGCCAGGTCCGTGCCCGGATGCCTCGGCGCGCGGCTTTCGGGCGGCGGTTTCGGCGGCATCACCGTTCACCTGGCGGAGCGCGGCCGGGCCGAAGAGTACGCCCGGCGGGTGACCGCAGCGTACAAACTGCGCACCGGCATCGAAGCGCAGTCGATCATCTGCGCCCTGGGCGGCGGAGCGGAACTTTTCAACCTCTGACGGAAAAGGTGTAAGAATATGCGTATCCTCACGGGCATCCAGCCTTCGGGCATTCCCCATCTCGGCAATTACTTCGGCGCCATGCGGCAGGTGTGCGAACTGCAGGACCGGGGCGAGAGTTTTCTTTTCATCGCGGACTACCACGCGCTGACCACCTCGCCCGATCCGGAAAGTCTGCGTTTCAACATCCTCAATCTGGCCATCGACTTCATTTCCTGCGGCATCGACCTTGACCGCACGGTGTTTTTCCGCCAGTCCTCGGTGCCGGAGGTGTGCGAACTTGCGTGGATCCTTGCCAACGTCACCCCCGTGGGCCTGATGGAGCGCGCCCACAGCTATAAGGACAAGATCGCCAAGGGGTTCGCGCCCAACTGCGGTCTTTTCACCTACCCCATTCTCATGGCGGCGGACATTCTGCTCTACGGTTCCGACCTCGTTCCCGTGGGGAAGGACCAGAAACAGCATCTCGAGATCACCCGGGATCTGGCCATCAAATTCAACAACCAGTACGGAGAGATCTTCACCGTTCCCGAGGGATACATCCCCGAAACGGTGGCTGTTGTCCCCGGACTCGACGGGCAGAAGATGTCCAAGAGCTACGGCAACACCATTCCCATCTTCGGGAAAGAGAAGGAAATAAAGAAGGCCGTCATGAACATCGTCACCGACTGCAAGGGACTGGAGGAACCCAAGGATCCGGACTCCTGCAACGTCTTCGCGCTCTACAAACTCTTCGCCTCGCCGGAGGAACTCGAGGAGATGCGCCGCAATTATCTGGGCGGCAACTACGGCTACGGCCACGCGAAAAAAGCCCTGTTCGACAAGATGTGGGCCTTTTTCGAGCCCATGCGCAAGCGCCGGGCCGAGCTGGAGGCCGATCCCGGGTACGTCGAGGAGATCCTGCGCAGAAACGGCGAACGCGCCCGCGCCGAAGCCGGGGAAATGATGAAAAAAGTCCGCGCCGCCGTGGGACTGTGACAGAAGAAAGGAAGTGTGCACCATGGATTTCGCATTGCTCGCCGCCGCGCAGAAAATCAAGATCAATCCCGGCATGACGACCCTCGACTGGGCCATCGTCATCGGCATGATCGCCTGCCTGATCGGAATATTGATCTACTGCAACCGTTTCATGCGCAACGCGGCGGACTTTCTCGCCGCCAGCCGCTGCGCGGGACGCTACGTGCTGAGCATCGCCGAGGGCGTGGCCGGGTTCGCCGTGGTCAGCTCCGTGGCCACCTTCGAACTCTTTTACGAGGCCGGATTCACCAGCCAGTGGTGGGCGTTCCTCTCGGCTCCCATCGGACTTACGCTGTCGCTTCTGGGATACGTCACCTACCGTTTCCGCGAGACGCGGTGCTTCACGCTGTCGCAGTTCTTCGAGGTGCGCTACAGCCGCCGGTTCCGGGTGGCGACGGGTATCATCACCTGGATCTCGGGCATCGTCAACTACGGCATCTTTCCCGCCGTCTCGGTGCGTTTCTTCATGTATTTCTGCCGCTTCCCCGCGACCTTTCGCTTTCTCGGCATTTCATGGGACACCTACGGCGTGCTTCTGGCCTTCGCGCTCGCCATCGCGGTCTACTTCGCCATCGGGGGCGGACAGGTGGCGATCATGGTCACCGACTTCATGCAGGGCATCTTCTGCAACATCGCGTTTCTCATCTTCATCCTCTTCATCTTCCGTCTGGGGAGCTGGGACATCTCCGGCGGTCTGATCTCGTGGGAACAGGTGGAGCAGTCATTGTGCACCATCCCCGGCAAGTCGCAGGTTGATCCCTTCAGCACCAACAGGATAGGCGATTTCAACATCTGGTACTTCCTCATCGGGATAGTGAGTTCCCTCTACGGCCGGGGGTCCTGGCAGGGCTCCATGGGCTACGCCGCCGCGGCCAAGAATCCCCACGAACGCAAGATGGCGGGCATCCTCGGCACCTGGCGCGGCATGGCGCAGGGCCTCATGATCATGCTCTTTCCGCTGGCGGTGATCGTGCTGCTCAAGCATGTGGATTTCGCCGACACCGCTGCTCAGATCAACGCGGTGCTGGACCAGTACAAGGGCGATCCGCAGATGTACAAACAGGCCCGGGTGGCCACGGCGCTTTCGCTCATCATCCCCTCGGGACTGCTGGGACTTCTGGTGGCCGTGATGTTCGCGGGCATGCTCAGCACCGACGACACCTACATGCACAGCTGGGGCAGCATCTTCATTCAGGACGTCGTCATGCCCTTCCGCAAGAAACAGTTCACGCCGAAACAGCAGATCTGGGCGTTGCGTCTGTCGATCGTCTTCGTCGGAGTGTTCGCGTGGTGTTTCAGCTACTTCTTCCGGCAGACGGACTACATCTACATGTTCTTCGCCATAACGGGGGCCATCGTCAGCGGCGCGGGAGCCTCGCTCGTTGGCGGTCTGTACTGGAAGCGGGGCGGACTTCTGGCGGCGTGGGTGAGTTACCTCACCGGCTCCGTCATGGCGATCACGGGCATCATCCTGCAGCAGGTGTGGTGTTTCCGCGACGGTTCGGGGCTGGCCCGTTACCTCAACGACACCTTCCACTGGCAGTGGGTGGCGAACAACATGCAGAAGTTCCCCCTCAACGGGCAGTGGATCTCGTTCATCTGCATCCTCACCTGCGCCACGCTGTACGTGTCGGTGTCGCTCTTCGAGCATTACGTCCTCGGCCGCAAGGACTACAATATGGATAAACTTCTCTACCGCGGCAAGTACGACATCGAGAACAAACAGCAGCAGGTCTCCGGCGTCGGCTGGTTCGCCAGAAAGTTCGGCATCACGCCGGAGTTCACTCTGGGCGACAAGATGATCTATTTTTCGACCATCTGCTGGACTTTGATGTGGTTCTGCTTCTTCGCGTGGTTCACCATCCAGCGCTTCACCGTGGGCGTCGAGCCCTCGCAGTGGCTGAAACTGTGGCACTTCAAGGTCTTCATCACCCTGCTTCTGGGCTTCGGATGCACGGTCTGGTTCCTCTGCGGCGGCATCAGGGACGTCTTCGGCCTCTTCAGGGCCCTGAAGAACGTCCGCGTCAACGATGCCGACAACGGCATGGTCAACTCCTCCGACGACGCGGAAGAGGCCGGGACCGGAAAACAGGCATAGGCCGCCGCATGAAAAAAAGACCGGCATTTTTCCCGGCGGGCCTTGCGGTCTGCGCGCTGGCGGCGGTTTCGGCAGGATGCCGCAGTCCCGAGGCGGAGCTGGCCGGGTACTTCGGACGCGACACCTTCTGGGAAGGGCGCGGCACGCCGCGCCAGTACATGACCGACCGCGTCGTCGATGCGGAAACGGCCCGGCTCGTCCGGGACCTCTCTTCGTCCGAAAAGAAGCGCCGCACGGCGGCTTTCGAGGAACTTTCGCGTCTGCGCGACCTGGTCGAATTCGGCCGCAAATGGAGCCTTCCCGCGCTGGAGATCCGTCCGGCGGAAGCGAAGAAGCCCCCCGCCATCGACGGCAGGATCGGCAAGGACGAGTGGAAAGACACCGTCGAGATCTCCGGCTCCTGCCGGGCGGGACGCATGCGGCGCAACTTCGACGCTTCCCGGCTGCTTTTCAAGTACGACGGGGAATTTCTCTACCTCGCATTCGGCTTTCCTCTGGCCGCGGATGCTTCGGGCAAACGGCGGGCGACGGACGACGATCATGCGCTGGTCTATTTCGACACGCCGGGGGGGAGCGCCCGGTATGCCGAGTGCATCTTTTCTCCGGGCAAGGGCGGTCTGGCCGCCGTCATCCCCTGGACCTACTGCGGCAACGGCAGCCGCGAGCAGCTTGCGCCTCTGCGCGGCAGCGAAAAGATCCGTTCCGCCCTCGTCACGACGCCCTACGGATGCTCCCTTGAAATGGCCATCCCCCGGGCTCTGCTCAAGATCGACGGCGATTCCTGCTGCCGGCTGAACGTGCTCTTCTGGGACTCCGAACTGCGGGACTACCGCGCCTGCACCGCCGTTCCCTATCACGGTCACGACATCTTCAACCGTCTCCGCGTCCGTCTGCCCTGATCTTCGGTCACAGGCGGGCAAGTTCCCGGGCGAGGATCCCGCGGATCTTCTGCATTTCCCTGTTGGTCTTCACCGGAAAATCTATGTGTCCCCCGGGGAGCAGACGGGGAAAGGCCTTTTCCACCGCGGTCGGGAGGGGTTTTCCGCCGGATTTTTCCTTCCAGAGCGTGAGATAGTCGTAATCGTCCATGCCGTCGGCCGTCAGCACCATGCGCAATGAGGCAAAGGGTGTCCCGGGGGTTTTATCCGGATAGAACCAGTTGTAGTTGACCCAGGTGTTGTAGACCGCGCCCGGCTTTTTCCCCTGATGTTTCGGCTGGTAGCCGTTGATCTCGCTGTACTCATAGCACTCCACGTTGAAGCGCTTCGCCAGCCAGTAGTAGAGCCGGGGCACGGAGGCGGGTTCCCGGAAACTCTCCATGCCGATCTTGTTGTAGCACCAGACGCGCTGATCGCGGGTCGCCGGATTGCCGCGCAGATTGTAGAGCGTGAGGAAATTCGTCGCCCACACGGAAACGGCCTCTTTGAGCGGCGGCGCGGCGTGGTCGATGGCGACGGCCCATTTCACGTCGGGCGCGGCTTTGCGGGCGATCTCGCAGCAGCGCCGGATATCCGGGTAGACGCTCTCGTAGGGTTCGTCCCAGATGAAGAAGACGCAGCGGTCGAAGATGCCCAGCTTTTTGTGGTGGTCGCAGGTCTGTTTCACCAGCTGAGAAAAGAACTTCTCGAATTTCGGATCCGAGACTTTTATGTCTTCTCCGAGCAGTTTTCGTATCCGCGGATAGAGGGGGCCGCCGTGGGAACCGATCTGAAAGAGGGAGTCCTGAAAGACGGTGAAGTGATATTCGTTGAAGTATTTGTCGATGACCTTGTCGAAGCGGCTCCAGTCGATGAGGAGTTTTTCGTCCTTGGTCCAGGTGAGCTTCGGCAGACAGTGGGGCAGCCGGGGGCTGAAACGGAACTCCCGCGCGATACGGCACTGCGCCTCGAATTCAGCGGCAAACTCCGCGGGCGTCGCCTCGGTGAAATGGTTGCGGATGAAGGCGGGTTTCAGACAGTAGGCCGTCTTGAAAGTGCGTGTCTCCGGCAGCGTGAAGGGGTAGATCTCGAGCGCCAGCGGCAAAGGCTCCCTCTTTTTCCCGTCGGCGATGAGCTGCGCTGTTCCCCGGTAGATGCCGGGAACGGCGTCCCGGGGAACGGTGATGCCGATCAGCGCGAAGTGATGAGGAGAGTTCTGGGGCCTGTAGTCCCGGTAGAGGATATCCGTGAAACTCTCCTCGCGGATGGTGGTGGCGAACCCCACATAGCGCACGGTGAGGACCGAGCCGGGGATCACGGCGTTCCCGGGGCCTTTGAGATCGCCGGGGACGATCTCGAGCGTCTGAAAGGGTTTCGGAGCGGTGACGGCAAAATGGACGGCCTCCCGTTCGCCGCGGGCCGCGCTGAACCGCAGGGCGGGCTCTTTTCCGACCACGGGCGGCATCACTTCGTCGTCGCGGAAGCGCTCGCCGTAGGTGTTCCAGACTTTGACCCCGTCCTTCCGGGGGATCAGGACCGCCTGGGGGATCTTTGTCAGGGCCGCCCGTTCCGCCCCGAAGCGGACGAAAGGCAGGGCGGGCAGCATCATACCGTGGATGCGTTTCAGGTCGATCTTCTGGTCAAAGATCTGCTGGGGGACCGACCCGGCGCCGACGATCAGCCGGAGCGTCATTTTGTCGTTGAACTTGACGGCGTCCTTCAAGGGTTCCCCCCGCAGGAGAATGTACAGGATATCCCCCTTGCTGTCGATGAGATAATCGTCGTCGTAGAGGGGGATCCGCTGGAAACGGCTCTTCCGCCAGTCGATGGCGCTGAGAGTCCGGGGACCGACCTGGATGTTCAACTGGAAATCGCAGCCGTCCTTGCCCGGCGTGCGGCCCGTGGCCATGTCGGAATCGGTGTTCATGTAAAGACTGATGAGGAAACGCTCCATTTTGAGCATTTTCTCCAGATCGTTGATCCGGATCGCCCACACCGCCCGGTCGGCGTCGGCGGAAAATCCGGCTTCGCTGACCTTGTACGCGGGCAGCTGCCCGTCGCTCTTCCACAGGGCCGGTATCCTGATATCCTCCGCGCCGCAGGAGATGAGACATGCCAGCGCACACCACAGTGTTCTTTTCATCATCGTTCCTTTCATTGAAATTTCTCCTGTGATTGTTTCCCGCTTCGATTTGAGGGAACTTTCGATTTTCGACCGGGTCGAATCGGGGAGAGTCCTCGGGGCCCCGGTCGTTTTTCAATGTTTCATACAATGCGTCTCTTTTGACTTCAAGAGTTTTTGAGCAGAAACAACGCCCCCGGATTGAAGTACCCCAGGTGGAGTCTGAGCCGGGGGACATAGTCGGGATGGAGCTGCCGGGGGCTGGACTCGCAGGGCTGATCGTCTTCAATGGCATTTTCGACCCGGAAAACGCTGAACGCCGGTTCGTCCCCCGGAAAAAGTCCGGCCGCGTCCGGCGGAATCAGCAGGGAAAAACCGCCTTGGCCGTCAAAAGCGAACTCCCGAACCCCCAGGCGATCGGTAAAAATGCCGTCCCTGTCGACGCGGGTGAATTTCACGGAACGGATGAGCATCCTGTCCACAAACGCAATGCTGAAGCTGGGATTGGGGGAAGGACGCAGATTCTCCAGCCGAAAACGGAAGCCGTTTTTCTCTTTCAACATGCACCAGCGGAAAGTTGCCGACTTTTCCCATTTCCCGGCGGCGCAGTCATATTCCGGCAGCGGGATGCGGATCTTTTCCGGATGCTTTTCCAGCTCCGGAAACACTTCCGTCAGCAGCCGTTCAAGAGAGGTCACCGCCCTGCGGATGGAAGCGGAATCATATTTGAAGGCGCAAGCCTCCGACTGAAACCCCAGTCCGGGATTCTTTTTTACGCAAGCCAGCAGTTCTTTGCGGATGGATATCTCCCTGCGGACGATGCGCTTCATCTCCCGCACGGCTTCCGGCGTTCCGACACTCCGCAGCTTGTAAAAACGCAGAACATCAACGCAAATACCGATCTGAGCGGCCATGGCGCGAATATTCACCAATCGCATCTCCTGGCCCGGAGTGGTTTTTCAGGCGGCTTTTTCCAGACACTTCATGCCTTTCCGCCACAAATCGTCGCACTTCTCCATCAGGGCGATAACTTCCTCAAGGGTGTGATTTTCCAGGCATTCGCCGATGGCATCTCCGCTGAGGGGAAAATCGATCTTCCACACCTGCGTCAGGGGGATATAGGCCATCCGGGGATAAAGCGGCCAGGAGGCGGCGTCATCCAGCGGACCGTAATACTGGAACATGTTGCAGAATGGGAAATTGCGGTAGGCCCGGGAGAAATACTCCCATGCCCGGACGACAACGGGGGACTTTTCTCCCCACTCCGGCGCAGCCAGACGCAGCAGAAAATCCCTGCGGCTCCCGGAAAAATCCTCCGACGCCAGCAACCCGGCGGCCCGGGTCATCAGACCGGGCTTGGAACCGAATATCCAGCTCTGCATGACGGAGGACACCCCGTATTTGCGCATGGCCTTGTATTTGTCGTAGAGAATTCCGGGGACGGGCACGCAGTCCAAAGTCTCCGCCTCGATGGAAGCGGAGACCTGCAGCTTGGCCGACAGAGGGACCCCGGCCCGGGCGGTGCTCCGGGCAATGCGCCGGAAGGTCCCCGCCGGACCGGTATAGCTCAGGTGATAATCTCCGGCAATTCGCGTTTTCCCCAGCTGAATCAGTTTCCCGCCGGACTCGAAATTGTACTGCAGCACCGTTCTTTCCGGCATGCGCGAAGCGATGTCGAACACCCAGGGCGCCCGGCAGGGCGCAGGGGAAGCCATATAAAGCCAGGCGATCAAACCCGCCTCATGAGCTCCGGCCTCGTCCATCCCCCGGCGCATCGCGGCAAGGGCGCTGCACAGGATCTGCGCCTTGGGCAGCCGGCCGCAGCGGGGACACTTGACGGGCGAATTGCTCGTGCACGAGATGGAGCTCAAACAGGTCGTTCCGCGCTCGCCGTGGGAGATGTTGAGCATTCCGCCCAGTTCGGGGACCGAGGAGAAAATGGACCGCACCGCGTTGCGGATAAAGGTCTGTCCCTCCTCTCCCGACGGACAGAACGCATAGCGGTGAAAATAAGGCGCACCGCGCAGCCCCGGGAAACGCTCCGGCAGCGGGTCGTCCGGGGTGAAATTGAAGGGTTCGATACAGAACAGCCAGACCTTGATGCCGAACTTCGCACACTTTTCCGCCGTTCTCCTGAGTTTCGCAATCCGGCGGGAACGCAGCGGATCGACCGGTTCGAACCCCGTATCGGCCAGCTCGCGCCATGTTCCGGTTATCCACAGCCCGTTCACCCCCTCCCAGGCCAGCTGACGCAGAAACTCCTCGGGATAATAGTCGATATTGTCCGTCAGTTCATCCTTCCAATCCGGTGCCCGGTGTGTGGGCCCCCAGGGGCAGCGGGCCAGGCGGTATTTCAGCCACAGTTTTCCGCGCTTTTCCCCCGGAGAAAGGGCCTTCCGGCCGGCCGATCGCAGCAGATCGCACCACTCGAACACGGCGCGCCACAACTCGTCTTCACAGGATCCGGAGATCCGGCATCCCGTCCGTTTGACGTCAATGCAGCGGCCCTCCGTTCCGGGAGATATTTCGAGACGAACAGGGTACCCGGCGACAAGGGGAATTCCGGAGACTTTGCAGAAACGGGCCAGTTCCCGCTGCTGATTTTCCGTGCCCCCCGCGCCGGAAAGAGCAATACCGCCGGAAACGTCGATCTCTCCGGGCTTCGCCGCGGCGTCAGGATCACAGAAAAGTCTGTAATCCGCGAAGCGAATGTTCTTCCTGTACTTGTCGACGTGAGTCATTTTGTCTCCTTTCTCCCCTTGCCGCACTGACCGGGTCAGAACTCCGATCCGCGGAACCACATGCGGAAATCGAGATTATTCTTGTAAACGCAGGTTCCCGGGAATCTCTGCCACGGGAAAATGATATTATTCTTTGTGGATTTCGCACTGCCGTCGATAAACGCCATGTTGACGACGCTGTTCCCGCTGTGGCGATACCAGACGCCTGACGGTCTGCTGTCGGTCTCATACCAGATCAGATCGATGAAACGGTAGCAGTCGGTCATGACCAGCATGTTGA
The DNA here is from genome assembly GCA_017454215.1 of Lentisphaeria bacterium. Classification (GTDB taxonomy): domain Bacteria; phylum Verrucomicrobiota; class Lentisphaeria; order Victivallales; family Victivallaceae; genus UBA1784. The sequence goes on from JAFTDL010000229.1 coordinate 15,197, forward strand.
ATTTGAACTGAGTGTCCTTGTATCCCTGCACGTTGGCATTCATGCCGTAGCTGGCGTACTGCGGATTCTCCGCAACGGGAACCTTGGGACACTCCGCGGCCTTGATCTTCCATTTCCATTTCTGCGCGGTCGGCTGGGCGTGGGCGAAAAGGAGAACGTTCCAGTCCGTGCGGTCATTTTTCGGCCATCCGGTGGGATGGAAATAGTACCCTTTGTAATCTTCCGCATAGAGCTTGGCAAGCTGCATGAGCTGTTTGATGTTGGAGAGACACTGGGTCGACAGACTTGTCTCCCGCGCCTGCTGAAGAGCAGGCATGAGCATGGCGGCGAGGATCGCAATAATGGCTATCACGACAAGCAGCTCAATCAAGGTGAATTTCGAGACCGTGCGGAACATCATAACTTTCTTTTTCATGGAACATCCTCCCTGTCAGTTGAAAGATCGATTGTCGTTTTCAATACGTTTCCGATTGCATTTCGTGATCTGCTTTCCGGGGTACTCCTTTCCCTGTTTTTTCAAGATGATGACCGAAAGTCCGTTGTGTTCGAAAACGAGCGTGCCGCCGCGGAGGTCGCCGGGCGCATCCGGCTGCCCGCAGGTGCGGCAGACGACGGAGTACGTCCCCGGCAGATTGACGCGGAGCCGGAGAGTTTCTCTTCTCGCGTCGGGGGGCAGGTTCTCCGGCGTGACGACGGTGATGACGAACGTCCCCGGCTCCCTGCCGTGAAAAATGTTGCCGGTCACGCCTTCCGGCAGCTCCAGGGGACGTGAAAAATAGCACCAGGAGCGTCCCCGGAGTGCCTCCAGAAGCCTGTGCCCCTCCTTGTAAACCGCGGCGGCTTCCTTTGACAGCAGGGCATCGGTTTTCCGCGACGAACCTCCTGTGGAGATCAGCTGCGCTCCTGAACGCAGGGCATAGGAGAACATTCCGGCGGCGAGCTTCGGTTCATCCGGATACTGGTGGACCAGAAGCGGCTTGTCCAGGCAGAAATAACGCAGGATCTCCGAGTTGCCGCTCAACCCCTCGGCCATGATGCCGTCGGCGTAACGCTGGACTTTGGTGTCGAAGGAGCCGTTGAGCCATAAAATCTTGCCCCGGGCGTGAAGCATCCGCGCCGCCTTTTCGATGGCGGGATAATAGGATTCGCGGACATTGGCGATGCGCCGGTTGGCGTATCCCGTTTTGCCGTCGTCGTGAGCGGTGTCCTCCACGCAGTAACAGACCTGATCCACGAAAATGCCGTCGATGTCGGGATGGCGGACGAACAACTCCTCCAGCATGGCGTCGATGTGTTTCGCATAGCGGCTGCCGGGCATGGCGTTCATCATCCAGCACTCGCGCCACGCGGGGATCCGCGTACCGTCGGTCTCCACGGCGATATCCTCGGGAAAATTCTTTTCGGCGAAGGGCCGGAAACAGTCGCCCGTGACCTGAAAGTAGGACAGCACCTTGATGTTCCGGGCATGGAGCTTTGCGATGAATTCATTGATCTTCCGCGGCGAGATGTCATCTTCCGGAAAGTTTTCTTCCGGATAATCGTGGAGAACGACACTCTTCCATTTCTCCGCCCGCGGTACAAAATTTCCGTAAGCCGGATAATGGTTGTGCAGTTCCGTTATGCACACGCCGTTGGCCGCCGCGTCGTCGAGGGTCCTGTCCGACGACAGGGGATTGGTGATGCAGAAGTTCCCCGCGAGTTCCAGGACCTGCCGGTTGACCGGCTGGAAATACTCCTGAAAATGATCGTGATACCAGCCCAGCGGCGGCCGCCAGTCGCTGCAGTTTTCCATAAACAGCAGTTCGGAAATGACCGGACTGCCGTGATCGATATAGCGATAACTGTCCGCTATGACGAATTCATCTTCCTGATAGCTGAACCACAGGATCCCGTCGGGGTTTTCGGGCTCCGTCGCCACGTACCAGCCGCTGTTCCGGCCCGGAATGAACTCGGCGGCGTGCTTGATGCCGCCCCAGCGGTAGAAGTTCCGGCCCTCCCACGTGCGTGACTGATTGCCCCTGATCCGCTGTTCGTGAAACACCTTGCGGAATTCCTCCGACAGCATCTTTTCGAGCGGATGCTCGACCATTTTGAAGCTGGTGTTCCAGCACCGGACGCCGCTTCCGCGGAGATGCCCGATGCCGTGATAGATCCGCAGGGAACGCGGTTTTTCGCCCGGCTTCAGGGTCAGGGTGACCCGCCGCCGCACGGCCCCGTCGAAGGGGAAGGACTCCTCCCGCAAAATGAATGCGCCGGGCGTTTCGGGGGCGCAGAGGGTCCCGGTCAGATCATCGAACCAGGTGACGTTCATTGCCGCGCCTCCGACGAGTCGCGCACGACGAGTTTCGGCTGCAGGAGAACGGGAGTTCCGGCGGCGTCGCCGCGGATGCGGCGGAGAAGTTCCCCGGCGCCGGAAATGCCCAGCTCGCGGGTGGGGATCTGCAGCGAGGTCAGCGGGATCGGACTGTACCGGGAAGCGTCGGTGTCGTTGCACCCGGTGACGGCGAGTTCCCGCGGGACTTCTATGCCCAGCTCCCCCGCGCAGTCCAGCACCTGCCGGGCAAAGGAGTCGGCGAAACAGACGATGCCCCGGGGCCGCGGTTCCGCCCTCAGAATCGTCAGGATCTTCCCGTGCAGTTCTTCGGAAGAGAGCTCATCGGTGCAGAGGCAGTTGACGGCGCGCAGTTTCACGCCGTTTTCGAGACACGCCGAGCGGACGCCTTCCAGAAAATCCTGCGTGATGCCCAGCCGTGCCCCGGAGTAAATGACGCCCAGATCGTCGGCGCCGCGGCCGATCAGATGCTCGGTCGCCATTCTGCCCGCGGCCGCGAAGTCGATCTTCCAGACCCGGTCCCGGTAGTCCTGCCTGTAGTTTTTCAGAAAGATGCAGGGAATGGGCGAGTTGAGGAATTTCTGCAGAAGCGCTTCGTCCATTTCGGCCGCCCCGACCAGAAGTCCCGCGTAGGTCTGGAGCAGGGAGGAAAATCTTTCCCCGCAGAGATCCCGGTCGCCCGCGAGGATGTCGAGCGTGTAGTTTTCGAGCGCGAGAGCCTCGTTGATCCCGCGGATGAGACCGGCCGTCACCGGATGGAGCATGAGAGAGATGTTGTAAAGCACCAGCGCGACCTTTTTCGATCCGCCGGGCCCGATGTCGGATACGATGGTGCCTTTCCCCCGGTGGCGGGAGACGAATCCCTCGTTCTCCAGCTCCGCCAGCGCCTGACGCACCGTGTTGCGCGATAAATTGAACCGCCTCTGCAGAACGGCTTCGGACTCCAGCATGTCTCCCCGCCGGTAGTGCCCGGTGCGGATATGACGGACAAGCTCCTGCTTCAATTCATGGTATTTGTAGGCCGGCATTTCCGTATTTGTTCCAATATGTCCAGTTAAATGTACCAACAAGTTTGCGCCGATAATATATCACGGGGCCGTCCCGGTGTCAAGCCGGTCCGCGAAAAAAAACCGATTTCTTGACAGAAAGGGAAAAAAAGTGTATGTTACAGATGAAAAACAAGGCTCCGTTCTCCGCGCGGGGCCGACACATCGGGGCATTGCGTCCCCGGAACCGCCGGTCCTTATCGGGACAGAGCGAAAAACACGGGAGGATCGGAATGAGGACACGGCTCAAGGACATTGCGCAGCGGGTCGGGTGTTCGCTGCAGACGGTGTCGCTGGTGATGAACGGCAAGTACGCGGGACGTGTGGCCGAAGCCCGGGCCCGTCAGGTGCGCAAGGCCGCGGAAGATATGGGTTACGTGGTCAATTTCTCCGCCGGATGCCTGCGTGGAAAACGCTCCCACGCCGTGGGGGTGATCCAGCCCGCGGTGTCTCCCGGCGGATTCCCCGACCTGGCGGCCACGGTGGCCCGGCATCTGCAGAAACGCGGCTATCAGGTCTATTTCTACATTCAGGACTCCGACGGGACCAACCGCGAAGCCATCACCTCCCTCGTCAGCCGCGGCGTCGAGGGCGTGATCCTGCTGGACTGCTACAACATCGTTCCCCACAGCGGGGAACATTGCCCCATCCTCGCCGTGGGTTCCATGCCCCACAGCGAGATCTCGGTGGACAAGCGCAGCGGCGTGCGCAACGCCGTGGCCCACCTGACCGGCTGCCACGGACACCGGAAGATCGGCTACGTCACCAACGGGACCCGCTTCTCCCTGAGCAGCGCCGAAAAACTCGACGGCGTGAAACTGGGTCTGGCCGACGCCGGACTCGGATTCGACGAAAATTTTTACGTGGACATCAGCTCCGTGGCCGACTGCGAGGAAAAATTGAAAAAACTCGTGACGGAGTCGGGCGTCACGGCGTTCTGCTGCGCCAACGATTACGTGGCCGGACGGCTGATCTCGTACCTGCTGCGCCGCGGCGTGCGCGTGCCCGAAGACGTGGCGGTCGTGGGATTCGACGGCCTCAACTTCGGGGAATTCTCCCAGGTTCCCCTGGCGACCGTTGTCCAGCCCTTCGAACTTCTGGGCCGCAGGACCGTGGAGATCATGCTGGAACGCATCGCAGGTTGCGAACCCGCCCGGAAAACCGAACTTCTGGCCCCCGCGTTCCGCCCGGGCCCCAGCTGCGGATGCCCGCTCCCTCACGAACCCGTGCTGCCCATGGTGGAGTGGCTGGGCCTCTCCTACGACCAGAGCGATCCCGTCTACGCCGGAGAACTGGCCGGCTTCGTCTCCCCCAACCAGCAC
>JAFTDL010000230.1 GCA_017454215.1 Lentisphaeria bacterium
ATGTTTTTCCGGCCCCCGGCGCAAACCGGCGACCGGGGACCGCTGTTCCGGCAGCTTTTCCCGAAGTCCCCTTGACAAAGGAGGATGGCGGTGCTATATTCTTCTCTGAAACGATAAAGAAAGAGGGGGACGGATCATGACCATCAGGGAAATAGCGCAGGAACTGGGCTTTTCGACGACCACGGTGTCGGTCTGTCTGGCCGGAAGGGAAAACGATCCGCGGTACAGGATCCTGCCGCAGAAGGCGGAACGCATCAGAGAGTACGCAAGGGAGCACGGTTACATTCCCAATCTGAACGCGAAAAAACTGAGAAAGCCCGATGCGGGGCTTTCGGTCGGGCTTCTGTTCCGGGAGCAGGCGGGAATGGAGCGCCAGTTTCACTCGATGAACCGGGTGATGACCCATCTGGCGAATCTGGACATGAACTATCAGGTGCTGGCACATCGGGACCGCAATCTTGCGGAAGCGCTGGGGCTTTTCAAAGGTCTGCAGGTCAGGCACGTCATCGCGTTCAGTCCGTTGGCGGAGCCCTGCTGCGTGAACCACCCCAACATGCTCAGGAGGATCAATGCGGAGTCCAGCCGGAGGGTCGACGAGTTCATCAACGACTGGAAGTACGTGGAGATACTGCTGCAGGACATGACGCTCTACTCGGTCAACTACCTCTTTCCCCGTCCCGCGGACGGCGGGATACAAAGGGGCCTGGTCCGCATGGGCACCGATATCGGCCGCTTCATGCGGCTCTGGATAAAGAGGATCAACGACTCCGGCCTCGGTCCCGTGGTCGTGGCCAGCTGGTGCGGCGAAGAGGAACAGATGCTCCGCGAAGGACTGCTCCGATGCCCGGAGCACATTCTGTACCTGAAATTCAGCCGGAACCGTTACGAGGAAGGCATACGTTTCGGGCAGCAGCTCTGCAAGCTGTACAAGACTCACCCCTTCCGCACCGTTTTCGTCGGCAGCGACAGTCTGGCGGCAGGCATCATGACCCGGCTGCTGGACAACGGGTTCCGCATCCCCGAAGACGTGGGCGTGCTCGGTTTCGGCAACGACGACGGCTGCGGCTGTTTCCGCGTGCCCCTGAGCACTTTCGACTGCAATATCGCCAAAAACGCCCTCGAGATCGTCGACGGCCTCGCTTCGCACAGGACCGCTTTCGAGGACCGCGAAGAGGATTTCACCTACATCGAACGGGCGTCTTTTCGAATGCCGTGATTTCCGCACAGTATTTTTTGAACAAGTCTCTGTAACGATACAGAATAACAAAAAGAGGAGATGGAAATGAAAAAATCGGGCGAACTCCGGTACAAGGTGTTCTGGACGTGGGACCATTCGACCAACTGGTGCATGAATCAGCCGGGCAAACAGAACACCGGCGTCGGCAATCTCTACACGAAAAAACCGGGCGTGTTCGTCGAGGACTACAAGCGTGCCGTCGATTTCTGTCAGGCCAACGGGATCGACGCCGTCGGCATCGTGGGCATGCTCCGCGACGGTCACGGGGGGCTGGAGGCCGCCCGGCGCGTCTGCGGCTACGCGAGGGAACACGGTGTGAGGATCTATCTCATCACCGGACTCTTTTCCTACGGCGGCATCTGGTACGAAGGGGATTCGGAATTTTCTCTCGACAGGTTCCTGCAGAAGAACCCCGAATGCATGGCGCGCTGGGTCGACAGGGAACCGTTTTACTGGACTTTCAGCAATCCCCACGGACACAAACGCCAGCCCATCGGCTGTCCATCCAGCAAGGCGCTCCACAATTTCATCATGGATTCTCTCGACTACGTGTTCCACGCCATTCCCGATCTGGGAGGGGCCCAGATCGAGTCGGGGGATTCCTTCATCTGCATGTGCGATGCGTGCCGCGAAAGACGCGCCTCCATGCGGGGCGGCGAGGAACAGCTGCCGCTGACCAGCATGAGCGACATGGCCGCGATCTACCCGGACGCGGCGGACGTCATCACCAGACGCTCCCCCGACGCGTGGGTCATCTGCGAGAGCTACACTCATTTTCTCGACTGCAGATTCTTCAATGACCCGACCTCGCCCGCGCTCAAGGCCCTCACCGGAATGCCCGAAAACGTCTTCTGGCAGTGGACGTGCGACAAGCGCCTCAGGGAAAACACCTGGACCGAAAAGGACCGTCTTCCCGAACCCATGCGCAAATTCCGCCATATCATGCGGGCGCATCACGGCACGCAGTGGGTCGGCGGACGGCACACGCTGGCCGTCGACGAGATCCGCAGACAGTGCCGCTTAAGTTACACCTCGGGCATCCAGGGCGTCTCCATCTTCGGGGAAGGCTCGGATTTCCACGCCAACGCGGAACTGAATTACAAGGCGCTGAATTATTTTGCAAAACACCCCATGGCGGGGAACGAGGATTTTGCGAAAGACGTCATGTCTCCCCTGCTGGGCGGAGACGAACCGGCCCTGCGCTATCTCGAACTGGGAGTCCTGAACAAAACGCCCGAAAAGATCCGCAAAAGCATGCCGGAATTCGCCAGGACCATCGGTTCGCTCCGGGATCCCGACGCGATCCGGCGCTGGACCTATCTGGCCTCTTTTCTCAGCACTTTCGCGTGGGAATACGAGAAGAAGGCCGCACAGAACAACGGCGACAACGTCGATTTCAACATTTGAAAAAAGGAGACCGAAACTCAGATCGCAAACGGGAACGGCAAAACTCAACAAAACAACAGAAAGGAAAAAGATCATGTCGAACCGCAGACTTCAGCCGCAAATCTCCTCCCCCGTGTCTCATGCCCCATATTTCACACTTATCGAGCTTCTGGTGGTGATCGCGATCATCGCCATTCTGGCCGCCATGCTCATGCCCGCGCTGCAGCAGGCCCGTGAGGCCGGACGCAAATCGGCCTGTCAGAACAATTTGAAGCAGATCGGGATCGCCCAGATGCTCTACTCGCAGAACAATGAAGACTGGCTGGTGCGCGGTTATGCCGACGTGAATGAGACGGGCGACGTCCGGACCGCGTGGTACGGAATCCTCTCCGGGTTCAACTTGAGCACGAAAAGGTTCGAGGGCAACGGGATCCTCAAGTACGAGAGTTTGACGAAAATGGGCGCTTTCGCCTGTCCCGGCGAAGCCCGCCGCATCGGCTGGAATTACACCCATTACACCTCGAACGGCTATCTGCTCCACACCTATACCCGCGGTCAGATCATCTACCGCAGACTCTCGTCGGTGGTCAAGCCGACGGTCGCGATCTTCGCCGGAGACAGCAATGTGGACAACACCTACACGGCGGGCAGCATCCGCAAGTTCTGCTACCGCCACGGCGGCGGCGGGGATATCCGCGCGGTCAGGGCCGACACCAAGGTCGGTGCGGCGGGCAACGCCAATATCCTCTATGTCGACGGCCACGTCGCGGCCCGCAACGTGGAGCAGATGGAGGGCGCGGCCGACATTCCGCAGTCCGCCAACACCGTGAGCACCCAGACCCAGGTGTACATGCGGCAGCTCTTTGCCGGTTACAGACTGTGACGGTTCCGCGATACATGAAAGGACACACATCATGAAAACGCTTCTTCTCTCCATGATCTGCGCGGTGACGGTCTCTCTTGCTGCGGAGGAGATCACGATTTCCGAAGCGAAAAAACTTCAGCCGATCTCGCAGAAGATCCCCGTGGACGCGTCGAAGGATTACGTTCTCACGCTCAGAACGAAAGGCGGCAGCGGAAAA
>JAFTDL010000231.1 GCA_017454215.1 Lentisphaeria bacterium
CATAGACCTGAGAGTGGAATTTCAGATTCGAGAGCTTGTTGGCTTCGTTCACCTGAGGATTGCTGTTGGCGTAACGGCTGCCCACGGAACGCCAGTTCATGCCGTAACTGCCCCGCGGCGTGCCTGCCGCATCGATGAACACCTGGGTCTGGAACCAGTCGCTCTTCTGCATTTCGTTGCCCGCATTGGTGTGCGAGGGGCACATGAATACCTTGTAGGACTTGACGTACTTGATATTGAGGTGAGTCGTCCACTGAGCCGTCTGCCAGGTCGAGCCGGTCAGGATCTTTATTTTGCAGGAGTAAGGGACCAGCCAGCCTTCGAAGTCGTTGGAGTACATGTTCATGGCGCTGCCGATCTGCTTGAAGTTCGAGGCGCAGTTGATGGTCTTGGCCCGTTCGCGAGCCTGCTGCAGCGCGGGCATGAGCATCGCCGCCAGAATGGCAATGATGGCGATCACCACCAGAAGCTCGATCAGGGTGAATTGATGTCGCATAATACTCCTTATGTCGTACCGTCCAAGTTCATTTTGCCCAAACATCTTCAAATACTCCTTTCTCTTGTGTGGCAGATTCCGCTTCCGGTCCCGCGGTTCCGCTCCACATAAGGAGTATTATGCGTCGTTACGCACAAGCTCAATTCAAGAAGCAGTCCCGCATCCGGGAAACAAATCGACGAATGAAAAACATCCCCGAAAAAAATTCTCTCTCCCATTACTATAGCAGAATTTTCAGAAAAGAAAATAGCGGAACGGAAATATTTTTTAACAAATCTACGGTCGTGTCGTGCATAATTATACTCACAAAAACGGTTTTGTCAAGACCTGAAAATCATTTTTCAGGCAGTCCGTGCCGGGTCGCGATGCAGCAGAGGGCGCCGCCGAAGCGCTTGTTCCCGGTGCCGCCGAAGGAAGAGATGGTCAGCCAGAAGGTGACGCCGGGCAGCTCGTAACTTGCCTTTTTGCCGTTGGCCTCCACCGCGACGCGGGTCCCGTCGAAACTCAGACGGACGGTCTGGCGCTTCCCCGCGGCAAGCGGAACGCCCGTGTCGAAGTGCACGTTCCCGTCGGGACTGAACTTTTTGTACGGCATCCGGGGTCTGACATCCAGCAGAAGTTCGCCGTTTTTCACCGAGAGCCGGTAGCCGCAGAGATAGGTGGCCGGTCCCCGGGAGTCGAGGAGCATCTGTTCTCTTTTCACATCGTCGGGGATCAGGTCCAGCGTCACGGTGAAGGCGTGACGCTGGGGAATGAAGGTGTTGGGAAGAAACAGCGCCTGTGTGGTTTTGCCGTCGAACCTGAGTCCGCGTCTGCCGTCCTTGAGCGTGATCCACCGGGGCGCGGAAGCGTACACGCCGTAAGCCCAGGGAATGGTGTAGCCGTGGATGATGCCCTCGAAGCCCGTGCCGAGGCTGAGGAAGCTGCCCGCGTGGGCGAAGTAGTCCCGTCCGGCGGGCGAGAAGAGGACGAAGCCCGTTTCGGGCGAATCCAGATCGTAGGAGAAATCCGGCGCCCGGTTTGCGGGCAGCTTCATTTCGACCCGTCCGCGGCGGCTGCTGATCATGGCGGTCGGGATCATTTTCCCTGCGGCCCTGACCGGCGTGTATCCCGTGCTGTACCAGACTTTGCCGGAGTTGGAGACCGCCCGCAGCACCAGAACGCCGTCGGGCAGTTCCGATAGAAGTGTGCGCCTGAACTTCACCGCCTTGAGGTCCAGTCCCAGCGGCAGGCGGGGGGTCTTGGGGTCGCTCTCGAGGGCGATGGCCAGACCGTCGTCGAAAACGACGGAGCTTACCCCCGCCTTGTCGAGGTCGGAAAATTTGAAGGTGTGGGAAAAGGATTTGCCCTTGTCGGTCCCCGAAAGGCGCACGCCCTCCACGGTCAGAGAACCCGCCGCAACTTGCCCGGCGGGCACGGAAACGAGATGATCCTCGCAGATCCTTCCCAGATGGACTTTCTTCATTTTCGCGACGGGCCGCGGACGGGCCGGTTCGTTGACCCGGTAGGTGTTGAAAGTCCAAGCGCCGGGGCATTTGATGTCGCAGCTGACGGTGAGGTGACTGTTTTTTCTGTCGGTCGGGATGACATGGCGCAGCGACAGGCGGAAAAGTCTGCGTTCGGTGTTGTTGAACTGGAACTCGTCGAATTTGTCGTAACTGAAAATATCCTGACTGTTGTTGAGGATCTCGACGGCGTTGAGCGCTTCGGAGAATTTCAGGTCCGCGTCGGCGGTGACCCTGACCGCGCCGGGGCGCACATTCCGGCCGTTGGTGAACTTGACTTCGGCCTTTTCGGGAACGAGCAGATTGCGCAGCGGCACCGAGAACCAGGTGTGGTCGATGTTGACCGTGCCCCGCAGCACCGTGGGCGGCAGTCCCGTCGCGGTTTCTGTCCTGCCCTTGTACTTCACGACGAGTTTCGGCTGAATGAACATGCTGTGCGTGAATTTCTCCGTAGGCAGAACGAGGGTGTGGTCAGAGAGTTTCGTGCTGTCGAAGACGTACTCCCGCGTGCGGTGGAGCATCTGTCCCTCGTTGTCGTAAAGCTCCGCGGCAACGGTGTATTTTTCGCTTGATCCGTCGGGCACGTTGAGGAGTTCCAGCACGAACTCCTGCCCCATGCAGAGCTGGCGGTTGGTGCTGACGACGAGATTCGGGCGCGCAAGGTCGTCTCCGGGCAGGGGGGAGGGGGCGATCCCCCTGATCCTCGACATGCAGTAACGGATGATCCGTCCGTTGGCCCAGGGTTTTGCCACGGTGGGGCCGAGGTTGGTGTTTTCGTTGAGTTCGTCCCACTCGAAACCGCAGAGCAGGTCGATCCCGTGCTTTTCGGCCAGATCGAAGAAGCCGCGGATGGTTTTCGTTCCGTCGGAATCGACGGTCTGCGAACCGTTGCAGTTGGTGTAGCCCTGCACGGTCTTGACGGCGAAGATGCGCCTGCCGTTGTACTTTTCACGGGCGCACGCCGCCGCGAAAAGGGGCAGCAGGACTTTGTCGTAGTAATCCTTGTTCAGCGTAAGATCGTTCGCGCCGATGTAGTAGCCGTACTCGATGCCGTCGGCGAACTCCAGCACGGCGCACAGCCAGTCGAAGGCCTTGAGCAATTGCGTGGCCGGGACCTTGCCGTGTCTCGCCCAGTCTCCGGCCAGATACACTTGAGGTCCGTTGCCCGCCTGGTCGCTGATGAAGGCTATCCGGCGGCCGCCGATCTTCTCGAGAACGCCGATGAATTCCTTCAACTGCTTCGGCTTGCAGCGTTCCGACGAGTAGCCGAGAAAAAGCGGTCTGCCGTCGAATTTCATGGTGTACGGACTTGCGATCGCCTCCTTGAGACAGGCCTGATCGGGCAGTTTCGCGATGATGTCGCGCTCGATGGCGAAGCCCGCGGGCGTGATGGTGGGAACAAGTCCGAACTCGCCGGGGGTGAATTTCGCTCTCTCCACGGCGCCGTAGTAACGGGGACCGAAGGTCTTGTTGATGAAAAAGTTGTTGCCGGAGATGCCGTAGACGCGCATGAGTTCGAAGGTTTTCATCAGGCTCTCGAAGGGGTAGAGCGTGTCGGCTCTCCAGTATTTCATGTCGGCGCAGAGCTGGCGGTCCCGCCAGTTTTTCGTCGTGTACCACAGCCGGGCGGAGCGGGGGTTGACGGTCTCCATGATGAGCGTGGTGCGGGGCAGGGCCCGCTTGCGCGTCGCGGCGAGTTTGCGGATCTCTGCCAGCAAGTTGTCGCCGAGGGCGTAGTCCTCGGGCGAGCGCCTCTTCACCTTGGCGATCTCCCGGCGCAGATCGGAGAAATACTGCTTCTCCGCGGCGGAGACGACGACGGCGCACAGCAGCGCCGACAGCAGCAGAACACGTTTCATACTTACCCCCTGTTTGTTTGTTGAAATGCTGTCAGACAGCCGATTCATGATGTCTTCCTCAGTTTGAAACTCCGGACTTCGAAATCGTTTACCGCCTTGAAACGGAGCCGCCCGTCCCGGACGGTGTACCCGATCCCCGACAGGGATGAGGTTACTTCGAATCCCCGCGGAATATTGACCGTGATTTCTCCGCCGCGGCAGCAGATGACGGTGAGCATGCCGTTTTCGGCGAGCACGATCACGTCGCTGCTGTCGCTCAGGACCTCCGCTCCCTGACGGCGGGCGAGGATGCGGAAGAAATCCGGAGAAAACGCTCCCGGCGCGCCGTTCATGTACTCGGTGACGCCGTTCACCCGCCGTTCGATCAGTCCCGGACGCCCGTCCGCGGCGTAGACGGCGGCGATCTTATCTCCGGGCTTTGCGGCGATGCGGGCGGGCTTCTCGTAGTACGCGATGAAATTCCCGCCGAGGTTGGAAACGGTGTAGCTCTCGCCCATGACGTTTCCGTCACCGATGCCTGTGACGCCCCGGTCGACGGAGAGAAGCGGGGAAAGGGCTCCTTTGCCCGGGACGGAAAGAGCGTATCCGGCAAAATCGGTCGATGAGGCGGCGACCCGCGGACGCCAGGCGCCCCACACGATGACGGAACCCGTCTCCCGGGCTCTGGCCCGCAGACGGGCGATCTCCGCCTGCGTGAACTCCGGCAGCAGAGGAAAGAAAACGATCTTCGGCAGTTTCAGCCGCGGATCGAAGATATCCGCGACGGAGTAGACCTGAAACGGTACGCCGGAGTGTTCCAGAACGTGCCGGGAAGCGTATTTCGTCAGGCGGTCGAGATGGTCCGCCGCCCGGTAGGAGCATCCGGCAAGCTGCTGATAGTCGAAGAACACGCCGACGCCCGGCGTCACGGTGAAGTCGGCCAGCGCCGCGTCGTGTTCGGCCCTGACGCGGCCGAAGAAATCGCTGGTCTCCTTTTTGTGATAATAGGCCTCGCCGATGTCGAAGAGGTGGTACATGCCCCCCCTCGCGCTGAACGATATTCGAGACGGTCCGGCGCACGATATTTTCAAAGGTGGGCTGATCGAAAAGGTAGTTCCCGACGGGGGCCATGCAGTGAGGCACGCGCATATCCACTTCGCCGATGTAGAGTTTGTTGTGGAGCAGAAAGGAACCGGCGGGGGTCTCGCGCTTGATGTCGATGAGAAAATCCACATCCTTCGAACGCATCATCGAATCGAAATGAAAATTCCCCGCGGTGCCGGGCGGATAGTAGCATCCCGTCATGAGCCGCCCGTTCGAGGCCCGTTTCACGGCCCGGAAAACGGCCAGACGCAGTTCCGCCATCTTGTACGAGGTGAAAAGCACGTGATCCCGTCCCCGCTGCGACGGCTGTTCTCCGCTGTTGTCGTTGCCCCGCTCCCGGCTGCCGGGGATCCCGGGATCTTCGAAGGTCGCCGAATCGTTTCCCCATGCCTTGCGGAGCCGGGAAACGTCGTTCCCGTAGATCATTTTCAGATAAGCGCTCCACGCCCGCTTCGCCGCCGGACTGTGGTCCTCGCCCCTTGTCGCGTCCCGGTCGGGGGGGAAGAACTGTCCGTCCGCACCGCCGACAAGGTGGATGCCGCAGACGATCTTCCCCTCCGGCGCGCTTTCCAGATATTTCACCACTGCCGTCACGGCTTCGACGCTGGTCTTGCGGAAGGCGTCGCTGTAATACGACGGACAGGCGAAAAACTCCTCGTTGGGATGGGCTTGGTGCTGTCTGAGCGCCTCCTGTCCGTAGTAGAGGGTTTTTCCTGTGGTGAGTCCGTACCCGACCTCGCCCCGGGAATTCATGAAAAGAGAGTCGGGATGGTCCTTTTCCCAGCCCTCGTACGTGCCGAGGCACAGCGCCAGGATCACCCGTCCCCGGGGATTGATCGCGTGGATGACCCGCAGTTCTTCGGCGAGTTTCGAGAAATCGTATTTCCCCTTGCCCCTCCACAGACCGGCCACGCCCTCCCTGTGGAGCGCCGAAGGTTCGCCGAGCATGGCGAAAAAGTAACAGAGATCGATCCCCGCATCCCTGAAATTGGCGTAGCGCGTCCAGCAGGGA
>JAFTDL010000232.1 GCA_017454215.1 Lentisphaeria bacterium
AAATCCTCTTTTCACGGGAAAAGAGGATGTCCCTTCCCCCGAGCCCCCATCCTTTTGCGGGAAAAGCGGAGTGTTTTGGAAACCGGATCCGCCCCCCCGTGCGGGGAACGGAGCCGAACAAAAAAAGGGATAATGAGGAGAGGGGACTTGATTTTTCGGAAAATGATGGAATATTATCAAGAGGGGGAGCATATTCCCGTGCGCGGGACTCCCGTGGAACTGTCGAAGGAACATTCAGAAAGGAATTGGCCGGCTGAAAAAAGACAGCGGATCTGAAAACTGAACAGTCAAGTGTAATCGTCGAACTCTGAAACTACCACTTTCCTTTTGACGTTTGCAGCACACTTTTTACATCGATGCGGCCGTGGTGCATGATTACGGCGCATTTCGATTTGTGTGTTGCGTGCTGTGGTAGGCATAGAGTTCGACAATTCGGAATGTCGCCGTTTTTATTTGCCGGCACGGAAGAGGTGTCGTATGCTGCCAGAGAAAAGAGTTGGTGTGCCCGTGCTGTTTCTCGTCTTCAACCGGCCGGAACTGACCAGGCGTGTTTGGCGGGTATTGAGAATGATTCGTCCCGAACGGTTGTATGTCGCCGCCGATGGTCCCCGTGCGGGCAATGCCGCGGATTTCAGAAATTGCGCCGGGACGCGGAGGATCGTTCAGCAGCTTGACTGGCCCTGCGATGTCAAGTACCGTTTCCTTGAGAAGAATTACGGATGCCGGCGGGCCGTTTCAAGCGCGATCGACTGGTTCTTTTCTGAGGTCGAAGAGGGCATCATTCTCGAAGACGACTGTCTTCCCTGCCGGGAATTTTTCTCATTCTGTGCGGAGGCGTTGAAAAACTACCGTCACGACGCCAGAGTCATGCACGTCAACGGGACGGTTCATTTTTCCCCGGAAACGTCCGATTTCGACGCGTGGTTCAGCCGCTATGCTTTCGTTTGGGGATGGGCCTCCTGGCGCCGGGCATGGAAAATGTACGATCCCGTTCTTCTCAACTATCCGTTTGACCGTCTGTCCGGATGTTTTCCCGATGCGGCGGTCAAAGAGCGGTGGGATGAACTTCTGCGCAATACTCAGGCGGGAAAGCCGGGATTCGACGACACCTGGGCCTTTCAGTGGAGCGCCGCTCTGTTCGCCAACGGCGGATTGGCTGTTTCTCCCCGGCGCAGTCTGATCCGAAACATCGGATTGGATTCCGGAACTCACGAAATGCCCGATTGTCCGGAAGTCTCCTTCGACGGCATCTC
Organism: Lentisphaeria bacterium; assembly: GCA_017454215.1. Lineage (GTDB taxonomy): Bacteria > Verrucomicrobiota > Lentisphaeria > Victivallales > Victivallaceae > UBA1784. Next base: position 1,254 of record JAFTDL010000232.1, read on the forward strand.
CGTCTTCAGCGGGGGGCGGATCAGATTTCCTCCCGTCGCGGAAGCCGACGCGGCCGCGGATGCGCTCACGTTCGACAGGATCTACCGGAAAAAGGCATTGCCCGTGCGGATCGCGGACAAATTGCGGAAAGTTCTGTGAGGAGAGGAAAATGAAGATACTTCATGTGAATTATCATGAAAACCGCGGCGGGGCCGGGCGGGCCGTGTGGCGTCTGCACCGGCTTTTTCTGGAGCAGGGACTTGATTCGCATCTTCTTGCCGCCGAAAAGCATTCTGCCGACGCCCGGACATATCAGGCGTTCGGTCCTTCCGAGTTGAAGAAAATCCATCTCATGCAGCGGATAGAAGCCAATCTCAACAGGATCGTCAGCCGCAGACTTTATCCGTTTCCCCGATCGTACAACATGCTCCGAACGAGTCTCAACGAGGCTGTCGTCCGGCTGAACCCCGATCTTGTCATCCTGCACTGGATCAACGGCTCGATGGCATCCGTCGAACAGCTTCCGCAGCTGGGGGTCCCGACGGTATGGATGCTTCACGACAGCTGGATCTACTGCGGAGCCGAACATTATCTGCCCTTTGACGACAGACGTTTCGAGACGGGGTACGATGATGCATTCGATCCCGACGCCGCCGTTTTCAGGCGGAAACGGCGGGCCTGGAACGACTGGAATATTCCGCTTGTCGCGTCAAGTTCCTGGCTGGAAAGTCAATGCCGACGCTCCCTGCTGTTCCGGGAACACACCGTTTTTCGCGGAGCTCTACCGTTTCCCGGAAAAGTTTTTTATCCGGAGAGGGAACGTACCGCCGTGAGGCGGATATTCGGGTTCCCTCCCGGAAAGAAGATCCTTCTGCTCGGAACACTGGACAGAAGTTACGGCGTGATAAAGGGGCTGGATCTCTTTCAGAAAGCGCTTATGGAGATGGATCCTGTGCTTGCCGACAATACGGCCTGCGTTCTGTGCGGCGGAGAGGTCCCGCTCGATTTGCCGCTGCCTGTGTATTTTGCCGGAAACATCACCGATGACAATCTGCTGCGGGCCCTGTACTGCGCGGCCGATGCCGTGGTCTGCCCTTCACGCCGGGAGGCTTTCGGACAGATCGCGGTCGAGGCTTCCGCCTGCGGAACTCCGGTCGCGGCCTTCTCCGGGACCGGACACGATTCGAGCATCGTACACCTCGAGACCGGATATCTCGCCCGAATGGGAAACTATCATGATCTCGCCAGGGGGATCGGTTTTGTTCTGAATGCCGGTCCCCGGCTGGGAGACGCGGCCCGATCCTTTGTTTCCGAGAAATACGATCCTGTGAAAATCGCCCGCGATTGGCGGAATATCGCGGAGCGCGTCCTCGAACGGGATTTCTGATGTCAAAAAAACATCTCCCGGCGGTTTCGCCGGGAGATGGACTTCTCCGTTCAGGGAAGGGCGCTTACAGGGCGCTCCTGCCGATCGCTTTGAGCGGGTTGGTGATGGTCATTTTGTCGATGTCCTCTTCGCTGTACCCGATGCGCGCGAGAAACTCGGCGCACTGTCTCACGCAGACCGAGGAACCGACGAGACACCCCTTGACCGGATTGTGGAATCTGCCATTGGGCTCGAGGATGGCGTCGTTGTTCCAGCAGTTGTAGCGTCCCGGCGGGAATCCCGCGATGGGGGCGGCATCGCTGGTGACGATGACCCTGTCGACGCCTTTGCAGCGGATGATGCACCTGACCAGTTCCTTGGGCAGATGGTGACCGTCGGCGATGATCATGGCGGTGAGGTCGTCGCAGGCCATTCCCGCCCAGATCATGTTGTTGTGCCGGTCGATGAGATTGGGACAGCCGTTGCCCAGATGGGTCAGCAGTTTCGCTCCGGCCTTCGCCGCCCGTTCGAGATCTTCGGCTCCTGCCAGCTGATGGCCGCAGGAGACGACGACGCCCTTGGAAACGGCGTGGGCGATGAGTTCATCCATTCCCGGCACTTCCGGCGCCACGGTGAGGATCGTGACGTAATTGTTCGACCGTTCCAGGATCTCGTCGAAAAACGCGCAGTCCGGTTCGCGGACGAATTCCGGCCGGTGGGCTCCCACGGCTCCCGGTTTGGGGGAGATGAAGGGTCCTTCCAGATGGGTCCCCGGAATATTCTTCAGCAGGCCGTGGCTCTCGGCGGCATGGTACATGATGCCGAGATTGCGCAGATAGACCTCCTTCGAACTGGTGACGATCGTCGGCAGAAACAGCGAGGTCCCCGACTTGAGGATGTGATCCGCCGTGGTCAGAAACTGATCCTCGGTCAGGGCGGGATCGGAGAAATCCACGCCCATGTAGCCGTTGATCTGCAGATCGACGTAGGACTTGCTCATTTACAGGACCTCGCTCATTTCCACCATGCGGTGCTCGCGGCGGGAAATTTCGGCCGCCTGTCCGAGCGCGGTGGCCAGCAGACCGTGCTCCGCGGTGGATGTGGACTTTTCCTCGCCCCGGACCACCCGGCAGAACGTATCGACCAGACCGGGATCGGCGCCGCCGTGCCCGCCCTCGGGGATCTCCACCACGGTGGTGGTGACGTTTCCGCTCCAGCGCGGAGTGACGGTGACCGTGCGGTTTTCGAGGCTCACCTCGGCCACGGCCTTGTCGCCGGCGATAGTGTAGATGCGGTCGCTTTTGTTGCAGATGAAGGTCTCGAAGAGGCTGACTTTTATGCCGCCCTCATACTCGACCATGGCCAGGCCGTTGTCGTGGTTGTCCTTCTTCGACAGGTACATGCAGGTGTTTTTGACATACCCGTCGGCCGCGGCGGCCTCGTCGCCCCAGAGTTTGAGTTCCTCTTTCGAGAGCAGATACCGGTCCCGGCACTCATCCTGATAGGGGCAGTGGTTGCAGTCGGGACCCGGCTTGACGCCCGGTCTCTTCTTGAAGGGCAGATGGTCCTTGTCGAGCACGTTCACTGCGGCGAAGGAGCTGACGCGCAGCGGCTTGGGAAATCCCAGAAGCCAGTTGAAGATATCGAAATCGTGACTGGCTTTGTGGATCCACAGTCCGCCCGTTTTTGAGAAGAAGCGGTTCCAGCGCGACATGTAGGTCCTGCCGCCGCCGTAGAACTCCCGGTTTTCCGCGATGAACACCCGGCCGAGAACACCGTCGTCGATGATCTTCTTGAGGTATTTGAGTACGGGACTGTGACGCAGATTGAAGCCGATCATCAGGGCCTTGCCGCTCTTTTTGGCTTCCTTTATCAGCGCCTTGCCGTCTTTGGCGTTGGTGGCCAGCGGCTTGTCGATCAGCACGTTCCAGCCGTTCTTCAGGGCCTTCATGGCGCAGGGGAAGTGCTCGCAGTCCGGGGTGGTGATGATGACGGCGTCGAGGGTCTCCTTTGCCGCCATGTCGTCCATCGAGGTATAAAGGTGCGGGGAGATCTTGAGGATCTCCGCCGCCGCCTTCACGCGCACGGGATTGACGTCGCACAGGGCGACGATCTTCACATCGTCCCTCTGGCCGAGGAGCTGTCCGAAGCATCCGATGCCCCGGGAGCCGGTGCCGACGATGGCGAATTTGAGTTTTTTCTTCATGACGGATCTTTGCCTTACTTGAGGGTGCAGAGATCGCGGGTGAACTTGCTCAGCTGGGCCGCCGCCGGAATGTCGCAGAAGGTGCGGCAGTCGGGATGCAGACGGATGACCGACGCCGGATGCATCGGGGAGAGTTCCTCTTCGAAGGTGATCTTCATGGCGTAGGCCTTGCGGCTGTCGGGAACGGTGTTCACGATGCAGCGGCTCTTCATGATCTGGCGCACGCTCATGGAAACGGCCTGTTTCGGCACGGCGTCGAAGCTGGGGAACCAGCCCTCGCCCAGCTGCTGTTTGCGGCAGACCTCGTCCAGATTGACGATGAGGTAGGGCGTTTCGGTGTCGAAGTCGGCCGGGGGATCGTTGAAGGCGATGTGACCGTTTTCACCGATGCCGATGAAGCAGACGTCGATGGGTTTCTCCTGGATCTTTTTGCCCAGTTTTTCGCAGAACGCTCTGACGTCGGGCGCATCGCCTTCGACGAGGTTGACTTCCTTCATCTTGACGGGGAGTTTCTGCACGAAGCGTTCCATGAGGTACTTGCGGAAGCTGGCCGGATGGCTGTAGGGCAGTCCCACGTATTCGTCGAGGTGGAACATGGTGACTTTGCTCCAGTCGATGCCTTCCTCCTTGAGCAGGGCCGAGAGCATCTCGAACTGGCTGGCTCCGGTGGCGAGGATGATGCGGCATTCGCCCTGAGCGGCGATGGCCGCGCGGATCTTGGCCGCACCGAATTTGGCGGCTTCCGCACCGCAGGTCTGTTTGTCTTTGCAGATGACGAGATTCATTTTTCTTTCTCCTTGTTTATTTTCGGCGGGACCGTTCCCGCCCCGCATCCGACGCGGGGCAGGGGAGGCCGGTCCCTGCTTTACGGACACGGAATGAACAGTTCTCCCATTCTGAACGCGCTGCCCCGGGCGGCGCTGTATCTGCCGAAGCGGGCGGATCTCACGCGGACACCCCCCGTTTTTTCGTTGAGTTTTTCTTCGAGGCCGGAGGAAAAGTCTCCGCCGAAATCGGCGAACCGGCCCGAAAGGATCAGCAGTCTGAGATCCATGATGTCGATGAGCTGGCTCAGGGCGTCCGCGCATATTTCCATGATGTCTTCGCGGTCGGCTCCCGCGGTTTTTTCGGGCGACAGGGCCTCTTCGAGGCGCATCCCCGAGGCCAGACGCAGATCGCGTATTTCGCCGGCGGCGGAATACGCGCCGCAGAAAAGTCTCCCGCCGCACCAGAAGGCGGCGCCGACGCTTTTGCCGAGGGAGATCAGAGAAAAGTTTTCCTCGCTGTCGGCCGCGCCGCCGAAGGCCTCCGAAATGGCCGCCGCCCGGGAGCGGTTGGCGGTGAAGACCGGGCACGACAGTTCTTTTTCGAGGAGTTTTTTGATTTTTCCGTCCCGGAAGACGGGATTGACGCTGCTTATGATCCGGCCGGACTTTTCGTCGATGATGGCCGACAGCGCCACTGCCGCGCCGGGAACATTTTTTTCCGGACACAGGGAGTCGACCAGTTTTTTCGTGTTTTCGGCGATGCTCTGCGGATCGGCGGGGTCGAAAGTTCTTTCAGCTTTCGCCGCGATGCCGCCCGCGCCGTCCAGCAGGACTCCGGACATTCTGTCGGTGTAGCCCAGATCGACGCCGACGAAGCCGGGCACGTCTTTTCTTGCCGAAAGCAGGATGGGGGCCGTTCCGCCTGTGGATTTGCCTTTGCCGCACTCCATGATGAGTCCTGCGGATAAAAGTCTTTCCGCCGCGGTGGACGCCGTGGGGCGGCTGACTTCCAGTCTGCGGGCCAGTTCCGCCCGCGTGCGGGCTACGCCCCTGCGGACGAGTATGTACGCGGACTTTTCCAGTTCGGTCATGGCGGCAGCTTTTCTTTGTTAAAAATTTTACTAAGGTTAATATAGCATACTTCTTCGGGAAGTCAAGCTCCGCAAAGAAATCGAAGAACATCTGTTCGACGTCGTCGGGATCCTTGCCCTGTTCCCGGGCGACGGCCGGACCTGCTTTTTCT
>JAFTDL010000233.1 GCA_017454215.1 Lentisphaeria bacterium
CGTTGTTATACTGGTCCGGATAAAAATATTTCTCCGGATGTTCGGCGACCAGCCGGCGGCATTCGTTGTAAGCGCCGTCCGAACTTTCCAGCGGGTCGGTCTCGATGATTTCCGCACCGTAAAGCCGCATCAGCTTCTTGCGTTCCTCCGTGGCGTTAGCGGGAAGACACAGCGTCACTTTGTAGCCCAATGCCGCGCCCAATGCCGCATATGCGATCCCCGTGTTGCCGCTGGTCGCGTCGATGATGGTCTTGTCGTGCGTCAGCAGACCGCGGGCGATCCCGTCCAGGATCATCGCTTTTGCCGCCCGGTCCTTCACGGAGCCCGTCGGATTGAAATACTCCGCCTTCGCATACAGCTCCACGCCGTTCAGACCGCGCCCGATCGCGGGCAGCCGCAGCAGGGGCGTGTTTCCCACCGCCTCGAATACTGTCTTGCCTGACTTCATCCTGCCCTCGCTTCTTAAATCACTACTATTATAGTAATGTATTGTTCCAATAAAAAACGGAACTCAATTCCGCTTCAACTGCGCATACTATACACCTCAAAGGAAAGCTTGTCAAGCCATAATCACGATAAAAATGGTAGATTTTTGAAAAATTTTCCTGTCCGCCTCGAAAATCAGGTCATTTTTCCGGTTTTTCCGGCAAAGTGCGGTTCATGCTCCCGGTCCGGTAGCCGTCCAGATCGACTGCGACGAAGGAAAATCCGAATTCGTGAAACGCCGACGCGATGCGGGCGCGGCAGGCGGGCGACGACAGCTCGGCGATCTCGTCCGGCAGGACCTCGATGCGGGCGACCTGCCCGTGGACCCGGACCCGCACCTGACGGAAGCCCATATCCAGCAGCAGCTGTTCCGCACGATCGACCATCTTCAGTTTTTCCGGCGAAATGCGCTCGCCGTAAACGAATCGGCTGGCCAGACAGGCGAAACTCTGTTTGTCCCACGTCGGCAGTCCGAGCCGCCGGGAAAGTAGCCGTATTTCCTCTTTGCCGAGTCCCGCCCGCCGCAATGGACTGAGCACGCCCAATTCCGCAACGGCGGTCAGGCCGGGGCGATAATCGCCGTCGTCGTCCTTATTGGATCCTTCGGCGACATGGGCGATCCCGCGGACGCGGGCGGACGAAATGATCTTCTCGAAGAGTTCATGCTTGCACAGATAACACCGGTTGCGCGGATTGTCCCGGAAGCCCGGGATGTCCAATTCCTCGCTTTGCAAAATGACATGCCGGATCTTTCGCGCCCGGCAAAAATCGACGGCCTCGGCCAGTTCCCGCTCCGGGAAAGAACAGGACTTGGCCGTATAGGCCGTCACCCGGTCGCCCAGCGCTTCATGGGCACAGGCCAGCAGGAACGTGGAATCCACGCCGCCGGAGAACGCCACCGCAAGCGAGGGATATTCCTGCAAACGGGTTCGCAATTTCCGATATTTGGCTTCGGTCTCATCCGATATCGTCATATCCCGCTCCTTGATCGACGGTGATCTCCCGATACCGCTCCGCGGAGCGGCACCGGGAGATCATCTCTTTTATTCTATGGTGCCGACATCCAGTCCGAACTGCTCGAAGCCGAGGTTGCGGATGGGCTCTTCCTTGCCTGCATCGAGTTTTTCGACGACGCCGGAGATGTCCTTGCGGATGGATTCCGGCGCTTGGTCGAAGGGTCCGGCGATCTCCGCGCGGGCGATCAGCACCAGTTCGGAGTGGCGGGTCGTCTCGGTCTCGGTCGAAAAGACCCAGCCGAGAACCGGGATATCCTTCAGGAGCGGGATCCCCGCGACGCTGCGGATCACGTTGGTCCGTTTGATGCCGCCGATCACGAAATCCTTCCCTTCGTTCCCCACCTGTATCTCCGTCTCGAAAGCGGACTTGTTGAGCCGCGGCGACCCGTTGCTGTTCCAGCCCAGCAGGCTCGTGCCGGTGACTTTGACCGGCAAAATGGACGCTTTGCCGGTCACCACCGGCGTCACGTCCAGCTCGAACTTGAACCCGTTGGCGGCCTGCGTGGTCTGCGTATTGCCGTGTTTGAGCGTGAGGTCCGCTTCGGCGGGCAGTTTGTCGCGGCCGGCGATGATCTTGTCATTGAGTTTGGTGTCCGGGATCGGCGTCTGCTTCTCATAAAAGAGCCCGGTCCCGACATAAACTTTGGATTGCCGGCGGTTCTTCGCCGCGATCACGCCCTGCGTCACGACTTTCGCCCGCCCGGTGGAGGTCAGGAAGTCGAAATACTTGCTGTTCCACTTCGGGTTGAAGTTGAAGAAGTCGGTGCGGCTCGAGTGCGAACCGTCGATGCCCGAGGCGAACGTGCTCGCCCAGTTGTTGCGGTAGCGGCCGCCGACCGAGAAGAGATCCACACCGTCGTTGTTCTTCCAGCTTTGGAAGTCCACGCCGAGTTTGTCGTCATTTTCGGTGCTGATCTCGAGCAGCTGGTAGCTGAGGCGGATCTCCGGCATCGGACGGTCGTACTCGTCGAGCTGTTTTTTGATGTTGTCCAAGCTCCACGGCGGCGCGGCGACGAAGAGCGCGTTCAGTCCGCCGTCCACCAGCAGCACGTCGGTGCCTCCGGAAAACTCCATGTCGCTGCCGACCGCGCCGACGTTCCGCACCATTTCCTTGAGGTTCGCAGCCGCGTTGACCTTAGGGAAATAGATGAACTTGGGTCGTCCGGTGGAGTAGGCGAGTCCCGGCTGATCGAACTTGGCCACGATCTCGTCGATGCTGTCGCCCTTGCCGTTGTTCCGGAAACGGTAATCTTCCGCGGAGACCAGCAGTACACTGCGGCCGTCATTGAACTTGACCGCGTCCACCTGGACCGGGTTGCCGCTGATCTTGGTGCCTTGGACTATGTTCAGGAGATACCCGCGCACCGCGTAAGGTTCTGCGTGTTTCAGGGTATAGAGTTTGGTGACGACGAAAGGATCGGTGTTGGTGCGGATGAAACGGATCGCCCGGTCCGAATCTTTAACGTTCACCCGCAGCTGGGTCTGCACCGTGCTGCTGCCGTACCCGGCGGAGGGAATATTGAAGTCCGCCTTGACCTTGCCCGGGCTCGGGTGCGGCGTGACGTCGATGTCCTCCGCCAGCAGTGAAACGGGAAGCGCCGCCGCGGAGAAGAGAAGTGTTTTCATGATGTTCATGGGAAATGATCCTTTCAGCTGAAATTAAAGATCGGAGGCCGCTTCACGGCTGACCGGCTTGGGCGGCTTGGCGTTCGGATGGACCAAATTCGCCTCGGCGGTCACGATGATGTAAGTTTTTTCCCTGACCGTTGTCGTCGTTCCGAAAAGGTATTTCAATATCGGGATCCGAATGAGGAATGGGATTCCGACGGTCTGCTCGACGTCCTGTTCGCGGACGTAGCTTGCCAGCAGTTTTTCGGTCTTGAAACCGAGCGTGAGTTCGCCGGAGACCGTGCTTGCGCTGCCGAGTTCGTCGCCGCGGTTGCTTTTTTCCGTGACGGTTTTGGAGTCGAGCTGGTAGGCGAAGACCACGCTGCCGTTGTTTTGCGCGTAAAATTCCTCCGTTGCGGGGATCATGCCGGACGGCGAAATCTCGTTTGCCGCCGCGCCGAAGCAGATCACCGGGTTGAATATGGCGAACGTCAGCGTGCTGTCGCCGCTTTCGACGACACTGCTCCGGTCGTCGTCATCCTTGCGGATGTTCTGATAGCCGGGCGTCAGCGTGGCGGTGTAGACCTTGGGCAGATGCGTGTTCAGCGCCGGATCGTCGTAGACGGCGGTGTTGACGAAAGTCAGATCGGCGTGCGCGGCGAGCTTGGCGTTGCCGGACTGCTGGAGCAGCCGCACGAAGCTCAAATCGAACTGCGGCGCGGTGAAGAACGCCCCGCAGCCCCACGAAGTCGTGAAATTCAGCGTAAGGTCAGCCAGCTGTCCCAACTGCCAAACCGCCTCGTTCGAGAAGACCTTGCCGCCGTCGAACCCGGCGGAGAAGATGTCCAGCCCCGGACCGTTTTTCCATGCGAGATAGTCGAGCCCGATGTCGCGGAGCTTGCTCTCGCAGATCTCGTAACAGTTGAGGCGCAGATTTACCTGCGGGACCGGACGGTCGAGGTATTTGACCCACGCGAGGATCGCCAATGCCGCCTCCCGGTCGTCCTTCCAGTAGATCGTGTTGGTGTCCTTGTTCAGGAAGGCGCGGCCTTCCGGCGTTCCCAGCGTTCCCTCGGTGAGGATGAGCATGATGTCTTCCGCCGCCCGGTAGCTCGGGATGTAGGTAAGGCGCGTGACGCCGGTGCCTTCAATGATCGAACCGCTCTTGCCGGGCTTGCCGGGCTTATCCAGCCCCGCGATGAGTTCATCCACATACGGGATAAAATCTTCGCCGGTGGAAACGAGGAGCATCTGGCGGTTGCCGGCGGGATAGTTAATCCGCTCGACGGTTGATTTCCGACTGTACCGCTTGACCGCCGCCTGGATGAATGGGCGGATGTCGGTCGCCTTGAGATGCTTGAGTTCATATACCCGACTGACGATATTCACTTGCCCGTCGTCCTGCAGGAGGCGGATGGTCCGGACGTTTTCCTCCTGCAGAGCTCCGTGCAGGAGCGGGATCCCGGCGATCCCGACCGTCAGCATGAGGGTGGCGATGATTTTCCTGTCTTCCATGTTCATTCACTCCTTTTTTGCGGGTTGATTGTCAAGGTTGAATGCACAGGAGACACGAGAATGGACTTACGGAAAACGCAGAAAGGGAAAGATGCGTACCGTCAGGCCGCCCGCGTCTTCCGTGCTGAAGTTTGCGCGGACGGTCTAACTAATGATGATAATGGCGATGGCAATGATGCCGGCGAAGACGGCAAAGGACGCCGGCGCGGGGACCGCGCCGCTGCTGGATTTTTGCAGATTTTTGCCGTTGCACATCGAAAAAGTTTCCTTTTCGCCGCTCAGTTTCATATAATATAACGCACTTTACGGAGAAGTCAAGGGCTTTTTTCGAAAAACGCGATTCCCGTATGGGCAGGTCGGGGTAAAAGCGGCCTTCGCCATCTTTTTCCAAATCTTTTCAAGTACGCCTTTGTTTTTTTGTGCTTCGCGCAAAAAACGAAAAGCGGACGAAAAGTTGGAAAAGCCGACCAAGTTTGGGTCCGTGTTTTATAATTTACTTCGTTTCAGGGCATTTTGCAATGCAGTCCGGCAGAGTTCACACCAGTTTCAGGAGCGC
>JAFTDL010000234.1 GCA_017454215.1 Lentisphaeria bacterium
GCATCCGATCATCCCCGTGCGGCCGAGCCCCGTTTCGAGAACGGCTTTGGGCAGCTGGGTGGTCTTGCCGGAACCGGTGGCGCCGCAGACGATGATGACATCGTGTTCGGCAAGACTCCTCTTTATGGCGGGAATGAACGAAGTGATCGGAAGTTCTTCGGGGTATTCGATGACGAGTTTCGCCGCGGGTCCGGCGAGAGACCGGGCGGCGGCCTCCTCGAGACGCCTGAGAAACGCCCGCACGGCGTCGGCTTCGGACTCCGCCCGTCCGGCGCGGATGCAGTCGATCAGCTTCCTTTTTCCCTGTGCAAGGCGCGCTTTGTCGCTGCGGCGCAGCGCGGTCCAGACCGACTCCAGTTTTTCCGGCACGACATCCATGAGATCAGTCCGCCAGAGCCAGGATCGCAACGCCGATCAGGATCAGCACCAGAGCGCAGAACTTGCGGCGGATATTGACATCGTGAAAATACCAGACGCCGAAAGCAAACGTGACCACACAGCTGCACCGGCGCACCAGAGAAAGGATGGAAATGCGGATATCCGGAAGACTCACCGCGTAAAAATAAAGGTAGTCCGCCGCAATGAGCAGGATCCCGGTGAGCGGGATCGACCAGCGCCACTCGAAGGGGATCCCGTGCCTGAAAACGAACCGCCGGATGCCGTAGGCCGCGCCGAGAACGAAAACCAGATCGACGGAAAAATAGAACTGCAGCATCTCGCGGGGGATCCGGCAGACGTTGAGAAGATATTTGTCGTAGAGCGCCGAACCGGCCCCGAGAAGCGTTCCCGCGAGGATCAGGATCACGCCTCTGCTCAGGGGCGGAAATCCCTCCTTTTTTCCCAGTCCGGCGAAGAACCAGTAGCCGGCAAAGATCGCGGCCATGCCCGAAAACTGGTATACCGACGGCAGTTCCCCGAAAAGAATGACGCCGCCCAGAACCGTCCACAGCGGCGAACTGGCCCGGATGGGCGACGCCAGACTTATGGGCAGTTCGCGCATGGCATAGTAGACGCATATCCAGCTCGAAGACACCAGCAGGGATTTGAGGAACACGAGAAAAAACTGCGGCATCGTGCAGACGACCGCACCGGATACGCGGCCGCATCCGGCGAGGACGGCCACGTAAAGCGCACTGCCGGACAGCGTGGCGAAAAAAAGCACGGGCATGACGGAATTCCGGTCGACCGCATGCTTTTTGAAGATGTCGTAAAAACCCAGCGCGAACGCCGACAGCAGCGTCGGAAGAAACCAGTTGGCGAAGGAGGGCATCGGTCACTTTTCCGCGGAGGGAGTCTTCTTTTCTTCCGCCGTATACTTGAGAAATTCCGCGCGGATGACCCGCCGGTAGGAGTTGACCGATTCGATGTTCGACGCTTTTTTGCGGCCGATCTCGCCGTAGGTCAGATCGAAATCCCGGTCGAGCTGCCGCCAGCTGCGGTTGGTGTCGTTGAAATCGAAGGACGTGTCGAACACCGGACGATTGGCCTCCCCCGCGGGAATGACCTGCTGTTCGACGATAAGGACCGCGTCGGCGCCGCACTTTTTCGCCCGGGAGATCATGGTTTCCATCATTTTCTCGCGGCTGACGTCGCGGTAGTTGCCGGAGACCACGGCGCGTCCGAGTACGCGGTAGGGCCTCGCAATTTTGGACGAATCGGTGAAGACGCCCACGTTGTCCGTTTCGGCGCCGCCGTTCTCGCCGCTGTATTCATAGGAAACACATCCGGCCAGCAGCACGACCGCCGCGGTCAGAGCGAAAATCGGAAATTTTTTCATCACAGCCCTCTCCTGATTTGCGGATAAAACATCGGTCCACCCTATTAATATTGTCCGTCCCGGCTTTTTTTTCAAATCAAAGCGCGGGAATACGATTGATTTTTCCCCCGCGGCGTGTTACTTTATCTTTACGACAGAACAACCGCAAATCGAAAGGCATTGTTGAAATGTTGAAACTTTCCGGCGTATACACAGCAATGGTCACCCCGTTCAGGGATGGAAAGGTCGATTTTGAAACTCTGGCCGCACTGGTCGAGGAACAGATAGCAGGGGGCGTCGCGGGACTGATCCCGGTGGGGACCACCGGTGAGTCGCCCACGCTCGACTGCGACGAGCATCTCGAAGTGATCGCCAAGACCATCGAATTCGCCGACGGCCGGTGTCAGATCATCGCCGGCACGGGCGCCAACTGCACCGCGGAGGCGATCAAGCTCACCCGTGCGGCCAAGGCGCTGGGCGCCGACGCCTCTCTTCAGGTCACACCCTACTACAACAAGCCGACGCCCGAAGGCCTGTACCGGCATTTTTCGACGATCGCCGACGAGACCGGACTGCCGGTGGTGCTCTACAACGTTCCCGGACGCTCGGGCGTGCCGATCCCCGTCGACACCGTGGTCCGTCTTTCGGCCAACCCGCTGATGGTCGCCGTCAAGGAGGCGGCCGGCAGCGTGGACAGAGTTTCCGCCATCAAGGACCGCTGCGACATCACCGTGCTCTCGGGCGACGACTCGCTGACGCTGCCGATGATGGTCGTGGGCGCTTCGGGTATCGTCAGCGTGGCCTCGAATCTCATTCCGGGCGACCTGTCGAAGATGGTGAAACTCGCCCTCGACGGCGATTTCAGGGCCGCCGCGGTCCTGCACAAAAAGTATTACCGCCTTTTCGTGGATCTCTTCATCGAGAGCAATCCCATTCCCGTCAAGGCCGCCATGGAACTTGCGGGCAAATGCAGGGCGGAGTACCGGCTGCCCCTGTGCGGACTTTCCCAGCCCCATCTCGAACAGCTGCGCGCGACTCTCGTCCGCTGCGGGATCATCTGATTTTTCAGACAAAAAGCGATGGAGCCAGACGATTTCGTGCCGCCGCGGGATGTCCGTCGCCTGACCGTCCCGGAACTCAGGAGACTGTCGGCGGATATCCGCGGTTTCATCATCGACGCGGTAGGAAAGAACGGAGGCCATCTGGCCGCCAATCTCGGAAGTGTGGAGCTGACGCTGGCGCTTCACCACGAGTTCGACATTCCCCGCGATGCGCTGATCTTCGACGTCGGACATCAGGCCTACACCCACAAACTGATCACCGGACGGCATGCGGCCTTTTCACGCCTCAGGCATATCGACGGCTGCTCCGGGTTCCCCTGCCCCGGCGAGTCGCCTGCCGACACCGGAGTTTCCGGTCATGCGGGCGTGGCCGTTTCCCTTGCCAGAGGCATCGCCAGCGGCAGAAAGAAGTCCGGTGACGCCTCGCGGGTGATCGCCGTCATCGGCGACGGTTCGCTGACCAACGGCATCACGTTCGAGGGCCTCACCTCCGGCAGGGATTCGGCGAAAAAACTGATCGTTGTCCTCAACGACAACAAGATGTCCATTTCAAGGAACGTGGGCGGCATCTCCCGGTGTCTCAACAGGATCATTTCGGGCAATTTCTACAACCGTCTGCGCAACATGCTCAGGGAGTTCTCCAGGCCGCGCAGGAGACTTTACTCGCTGCTCACCCGTCTCGACGATGCCGCGAAATCCCTGCTTCTGCCTCCGGGACTTCTGTTTCAGGAACTGGGCTTCCGCTACTTCGGTCCCGTCGACGGGCACGACATCGAAGGTCTGCTCGCCATCCTGCGGCGGATCCGGAAGCTGGACGGCCCGATATTTCTGCACGTGCTGACCCGAAAAGGCTGCGGCTGCGGCTTCGCCGAAAAAGATCCGTCGCGCTATCACGGCGTTTCAGGATTCGATCCCGTCACGGGAAAGGTCCCCCCGTCGTCCGGAACTTTTTCCGCCGCATTCGGGGAATGCCTGCTGCGGCAGGCGGAAAAGGACGAACGGATCGAAGCCGTGTCCGCCGCGATGATCGACGGGACCGGTCTGCGGCGCTTCGCCCAGGACTACCCCACCCGGTGCCACGACGTCGGCATCGCCGAAGAACACGCGGTCATCTTTTCGTGCGGTCTGGCCATCGCCGGCAGAAAACCCGTGTGCGCCCTCTATTCCACTTTCGCCCAGCGGGCGTTCGACTGCATCTACCATGATGCGGTCCTCGGCCGTCTGCCGGTGGTTTTTGCGCTGGACCGCGCCGGGATCGTCGAGGACGGTCCGACCCATCACGGCATTTACGACTTGGGGTTTCTCACGACCCTGCCGGGACTTGTCATCATGGCTCCGCGCAACTTCGACGCGCTCGGAAAAATGCTCGATTTCGCCCTGAAGCAGTCCGGTCCGACAGTCCTGCGCTATCCCCGCGGCGGCGAAGGAAAACGCGCCGCACAGACCGGCTGTGCCCCCCTCGTTCCCGGCAAAGCCGAGATCATCCGTCAGGGAAACGGCCCCGTCATCTGGGCGCTGGGCGCGGAGGCCGAAACCGCCCTCGAAACGGCGGAGATCCTCAGGGAAAAAGCCGGACTGGAGTGCTGCGTCGTCGATCCGCGTTTCGTAAAACCCTTCGACGCCGACATGGCGCGGTCCTGTTCCGGCAGACACGTGATCGTCATAGAAGACCATGCCGCGGCGGGCGGTCTGGGACAACTGCTGTTTTCGCACATCCCCCGCGACGGGGTTCATCTGCGGCTGGAATTCGGCTGGCCCGATGAAATTATCGGTCATGGAAAAATACCGGAATTGAGGACCCGTTACCGGATGACCCCGGCGTGCATTGCGGAGGATATTCTCGAAAACCTTCCATGATATTCCGACGGGAAAGATCCCGGGTTGTTTTTCGGCGCTTTCGGTGTCTATTATCTTCCGGAAGTTTTTCAAAACCAAAGGACGGACGGTAAAAATGTTGTCATCTTCCGTAAAACGGACCATCATGCTTCTTCCGGCGCTCTGCCTGTTTCTGACCGGCGGGTGTCTCTTCTCGAACTATCGCGGAGTGCAGGATTTCGATCTTGACGTCGAACCGGTCCCCTGTTCGGGCAAAATCAATGTTTCCTACATGCGCAATGCGTCAAGTTCCGGAACGCGGATCCAGTCGCGCTCCTACTTCGACCTGACACGGGATCCCTACAACGTGTGGGCCCTCGAGCCCGGAGCTCTGGTTTCATGCGCACTCAACCGTGCGCTGTGCCGTGACAGGGTGATCCCCGACATCACTCTCTGCGGGGAGATCGAGTGCTTCGAAGCCGACATTCCCAACCGGGTCTTCCGGCTGTCGGGATTCTATTACAAGATGGGAACAGTGAAGAAGATCCGTTTCGACATCGCCTCGCCCCTGCGCGGCAGCTCCGTCGAAAACATCGTTCTGGCCGCGTCGGAATCGGTGCGCCGGCTCGCCCGCCGCATGGCCGACTTCGGAAAAGACAAAAAATGAAGATCAGACCGGCCAGATCGCTCCGCCAGCTCTGTCTGCAGATCGCGGACGGCTCCATAAGTTTCATTGAAAGCATCTGCCAGTATATTTCGTTCATGCGGCTGGTCTCGCACTCCGCATTGTGGATACTGCGCCACCCCTCCCGCATCCGCTGGAATCTGGTGACGTTCTACATGGACAGCTGCGGCAGCGACGCCACACCGATCATTTCCCTGCTGGGCCTGCTCATCGGCGTCATTCTCGCGTTTCAGGCGATCGTCCAGCTGGGACGCTTCGGCGTGCAGAGCTACGGGGTCAATCTGGTGGGAACGGTCATCGTCACGGAACTCGCCCCGCTGGTCACTGCGGTCGTTCTCGCCGGCAGGACCGGATCCTCTTTCGCCGCGGAATTGAGTTCGATGAAAAGCGACGAGGAACTCGACGCCCTCGTGACGCTGGGGATCGACACCGGGGAATACATGCTCCTGCCGAAGTTCATCGCGCTGATCCTCGTGCTGCCCTGCCTGACGATCATAGCGGATATCTGCGGCATCGTGGGCGGTATGGCCATCGTCTGCTCCATGCTCGACGTGAGCATTTCCGAGTATGTCAACAAGTGCATCGAGGTCATCCATGTCGTCGACCTGACGCAGGGGCTGACCAAAAGCTGTTTCTTCGGGTTCATCGTGGCGACGATCGGCTGTATGAAAGGCATGTACGCCGAGCGCAACGCACAGGGCGTCGGAAGTTCGACGACCTCCGCCGTCGTTTCGGCGATTTTTCTCATCGTCGTCATGGACGCCGTGATAACGGCGCTCTTCGGAATCACCACATCCTGACAAAACGCAAAGGAAGCTGTTTTTCATCATGAACGAAGCCAACAAAGTCAAACTGGGAGCCTTCATTCTGATCTCGGCGACGCTTCTGATCGTCGCCTTCATCTCAGCGGGAGCGCTGCGCATATTCGCGCCCCGGCTCCATGCCATGACGGAGGTCTTCACCTCCGTCGAAGGCCTGACGATCGGAGCCCCGGTCAAATATCTCGGCATGCCGGTGGGCAAAGTCACGGGCATGCACATGCGCGGCAGCGACGGCAGGATCGTTATCTACTTCGATATCTTCGGCGAAGCGTTCAGAGACGATTTCAACCCTGATAATCCGGATGGTTTTTTCGACAAGAAGGATCTGGATAAAATGGTCAGCCAGAATGTGCTGAGCTGTCTCATCAACGCTTCGGGGCTCATGGGCGGTTCGCATCTCGAACTCGTCCGGAACACTCAGAAGAAACTGCTTTTCAAGAGTCCTCCCCCCGGAAACATCCCCGCGGGCGTGACCTACATCCCGTCGAACCCCTCCCACATCGGCAACGCCATTCAGAATGTCAGCCGCATGCTCGAAGAACTGAAATCCATCGACTGGAACGGATTCGCCGACAAGATCAACGGCAGTCTGGACAATCTCAACGCCCTGATGGACAAAAAGGAGATCGAAGCCATCCTCAGGAAGGCGGAACGTATCGGCAACAGCCTTGAACAGACCGCGACCCGGCTGGAAAAAATCGTCACGCAGGAAAACGTCGACCGCATCAACCGGGCGCTCGACAACCTCAATCAGAGCATGCAGAACCTGCTGAAAGCCAGCACAAGTCAAAAAGTGGAAACGACCCTTGACAATCTCAATGTATTCCTCGTCGCGGCAAAGAAGATCATCGACAAGACCGACTATTCGGCCGAATCGGTGCATTCGGAGCTGAAGATCTTCCTCGGCAATCTGGAGAATTCCCTCGTCCGCCTGGAGAACAACGTGCTCAACATCACCAGGACGCTTCAGGACTTCGGACGCGATCCGACGCAGGTGCTCCGGGGACGCAGAGAACCGGAAGTCGACTGAAACTTCTGTCCGGCGCTCAGTCTGCAAGGCCGAGGAAACTGCGGATCCCGTCGAAGATGATCTGCGCGGCAAGGGCCACCAGATACATTCCGGTGAGCTTGCTCAGGATGGTTATCCCTTTGTGCTTGATGAGCCGGGCGATGAAGTCCGAGTAATTGAGTACGAGAGCAATGACCGCGGAGGCGATGGCGATCGAGAGCAGACCCACGATCTTCTCCGTCGCGCCCTTTGCCGCGGCGCCCATGACGAGCAGAGCGCCGATGGTGCCCGGTCCGACAGTGGTGGGCAGCGCCAGAGGGACGACGGAAATATCGCCCCCCGTCTCCACCTGCCGCCCGGGAACGGAAGTCTCGCGGACCATCGAAACACCGTTGAGCAGCAGAACGAGCCCGGCTCCGATCCGGAAAGCGTCGAGACTGATGCCCAGATAGCGGAACAGCGTTTCTCCGATGAGGTAGATCACCATGCAGATGACCATGACGGCAAGTCCCGTCCGCCGGGCCAGAGACGCCCGCGCCTTCTGCGGCCAGCCCTCGCAGCTGGCAATGAATACGGCGAGCACGAAAAACGGCGTCATCAGCAGGGTCAGCCTGACGACGGTCCCGATCAGCTGACTGACACTCATTCGGCGGGCAGCTCCTTCTGGAGTTCCGCGTCCGCGGCGAGGACCTGTTCCTTCTGCTTTCTGCGGAAAGAAGCCAGTTTTCCGGCAAGAGTCTTATCCGACAGCGCCAGCATCGAAATGGCGTAGAGCGCGGCATTCTTGCCCCCCGCCTTGCCGGCGGTCACGACGCCCACGGGAATCCCGGGAGGCATCTGGACCATGGAAAAAAGGGAATCCATCCCGTTGAAAGGCGCCGAAGCCACGGGAATGCCGATCACGGGCAAGGTCGTGTGGGCCGCGATGACGCCTCCGAGATGCGCGGCCATTCCGGCGGCGCAGATGATCACTTTTATTCCGTTCTTTTCCGCTCCGGCGGCGAATTCCGCGGCCTCGACCGGCGTCCGATGGGCCGACAGGACCCGTCCGACGCAGGGGACTCCGAATTCCTTCAATACATCGAAAGCGCCGCGAACGATCTCAAGATCGCTCCTGCTGCCCATCACGACTGCAACACTCATTTGCAAGGACTCCTTCCTTCTTTCCCGTAAAGGCGAAATAAAATATACACGCAGCGGACGGCAAAGTCAAGATTTTCCCGATTTTGACATGGCTCCGGAGGACTGCAAAGTTGTAAAAGAGCAAAAAAGCGTGTATATTTCCTAAATGACGTTTTTCTGGAAATACGACCATAGAAAACACATAAAGGATCCGTTGAAAATGAAGTACGATTTGAGACAGCTCCCCATCGACCGCGTGCTGGTATCCCCCTCGCTTCTCGCCGCCGACTTCGGCAATCTCGACAGAGACATCGCGGAGGTGACGGCCGCGGGAGCCGACATGCTCCACCTTGATGTGATGGACGGCAGTTTCGTGCCCAACATCTCCTTCGGGGTGCCCGTCATCAAGAGCATCCGCAGGAACAGCACGCTGCTCTTCGACGTCCACCTGATGATCGACCATCCCGAAAAGTACGCGCCCGTATTCGCCTCCGCCGGCGCCGATCACATCACCTTCCACGTGGAATCCCTCGACGATCCCGAAAAGGTGATCGCGGCCATCAGACAGGCCGGATGCACGGCGGGCATCTCGGTCAAACCCAAAACGCCGGCCTCGGCGATCCTTCCGTACCTCGACAAGGTGGACATGGTCCTCGTCATGACCGTGGAACCCGGTTTCGGCGGCCAGAGCTTCATGGCCGATCAGATGCCGAAAGTTGCGGAGATCCGTCGTGAGATCCTCCGCCGCGGACTCAGGATCCACCTGCAGACCGACGGCGGCATCGACGCCAAAACTTCTCCCGTCGCGGCATCTTACGGGTCCAATCTCCAGGTGGCCGGAACGGCGGTCTTCCGCCATCCGGAAGGCATGAAGAAGGCCGTCGAAATGATCCACAGTTCGACGGCGGTCCTCGACAGCCGCCTCAAATGAGGGAGAACGGCTCCATGGAGATCATGTCGAAACTGGTCTGGTCGGCGGCGGACACGCCGGAGGAACTGGCTCCGCTGCTCAACACGCTCTCGGAGGAGTTTCCCGTTTCCGACGGCGGAAGGGGCCTCAAACTTAAATTCAAGCGTCTCAGAAGCGACGAGACCGTGACGCGCGTCACCCGTTCGAAAGGCGGCGTGGAGGTCGGGTATACGTCCATCGCTTCCGCGGCCCGGGGCATCGGGAGCGCGCTCTCGCGCCTCGACGGCGAAAACAAAACGCCGTTCTCCACGCTGGGGATCATGCTCGACGTCTCCCGCAACATGGTCATGACGGTGGACCACCTCAAAATGTGGCTGCGCCGTCTGGCTCTGGCCGGATGCAATCTTGTCATGCTCTACTGCGAAGACACCTACGAACTGGAAGACGAACCCATGTTCGGATACATGCGGGGCGGATATACTTTCGAGGAGATCCGCGAACTGGACGTCTGCGCCCGCAGTCTCGGCATCGAACTCGTCGGCTGCATCCAGACGCTGGGACATCTGGAACAGATCCTGCAGTGGAGCCGTTTCAGCGAGGTGAAGGATACGTCCAGCGTCCTGCTTGAGGATGAGCCCCGGACTTATGAACTGATTGAAAAGATGATCAAGTTCTGGAGCACCGCCCTCGACAGCCGCCGCATCCACATCGGCATGGACGAAACTCACGATCTGGGACGCGGCGTCTTCATGGACCGCTTCGGTTACCGGCGGGGATTCGACATCTTCAACAGCCATCTGGCGAAGGTGAACGCGCTCTGTGAAAAGCACGGGTTGTCTCCCATGCTGTGGTCCGACATGTATTTCCGCCTTTCCAACGAAAAACAGGAGTATTACGACCTCGATTCGAAGATCCCCGACGACGTGAAGGCGGCGATCCCCCGGAACGTCCGGCTGGTCTACTGGGATTACTACCACACCGACAACAAAGATTACTCGGCGATGATAAAGCGTCACAGGGAACTGGGCTTCGAGCCCGTCGTCGCCTCCGGCATCTGGACGTGGACGAAACTGTGGTACGATCACGAACAGACGAAAAGGACCGCCCTTCCCTGCATCGAGGCCTGCCGCAAGGAAAAGATCCGGGAGCTCTTCTTCACCATGTGGGGAGACGACGGCGCCTACTGCAACATCGACTCGTCCCTCGCAGGGATCTTCTACACCGCCGATCTGGCCTACGGTGAAAACGGCAGGGAAAGGACGGAACAGCGGTTCAACTGCATCTGCGGTCCCACGGACTATGCCGCTCATCTGGCCGCGTCGCGGATGAACGCCTCCTTCGAGGACCGGGAGGGGAAGCCTTTTTCCGTCTGTGCTGCCTCGCTCATCTGGGACGATCCGCTGCAGGGCATCCTCTTCGACGCCTGCCGCGGCCGGAACCCGGAATTCGATCTGCAGCTGCTCGATCTTTACGAAGAACTGCAGTGTCTGCTCATTCCCTCGATCGAACTGGCCGGAGCCGGAGATCTGGAACACGCGGCAAACATCGTCTCTCTGCTCATCAAAAAACTGGAGTTCCGCGGCGCACTCACCGCCGCCTACGAACAGGGAGACCGTCTCGCCCTGCGTGAGATCGCGGTGAACGTCATTCCCGCGGTGATCGCCGCCGCATCGGAGTTCGACGCAAGTTTCAGAAGGCAGTGGATGGCCTGCGCCAAGCCCTTCGGACTAGAACGCATCCAGTCGAGAAACGCGACGCTGATCGCCCGGCTCGAAGAGACCGCGCTGCGGATCCGGGAATTTCTGGCAGGCGAGATCGAACGCATCGACGAGCTGGAAGCCCGCCCGCCCGCCTCGGTCCTCATCGGAGGCAATCTGCACCGTTACGCCCTTGTCTCCGCCGGAACGAATATCATCTGAGGAGAACGTTCTCTATGGAAAAACTTTTCGACGCCGTTCCCGACCAGCTGTTCGCGTTCGGACGCACCCGCAGTGCGGAAGTTCTTGCCGATGCGCTGAGCAAAGCGCCGAAAACCGTGCTTTTCACCGGCGGCCGGTCCGCCGATGTGAGCGGCGCGGCCGCTTTCGTGGAAGAGATCGCGGCACGGTGCGGAAGCAAACTCGTCCGCTGGGGCAAAATCTCACCGGAACCGGATATCGAAACGGTGCTGGCCATGCGGGATCTGCTGCTGGAAACCGGAGACTGCACGGTCTGCGCCGCAGGCGGCGGAAGCGTCCTCGACGCGGCCAAAGCCGCTCTGCTGCTGGCGGAGACCGGACGGGACATCGGCAGTCTCTTCGGGATCGACCGTTTTTCTTCGGAAGCTCCCGCGCCCGCCATTCGCCGCATCATCGCCGTTCCGACCACCAGCGGCACGGGCTCCGAGGCGACCCAGTACTCCAATATCGTGGACAGGAAAGGGCAGGTCAAGCGCCTCATCGCCGAAAAGGCGATCGTGCCGCAATACGCGCTGATCGTCCCCGATTTCACGATGTCCATGCCCTGCTCCGTCACGCTGGCGACAGGATGCGACGCCCTCGCCCACCTGCTCGAGGGATTTCTCAACACCGGAGCCGATCCGGGATTCGGCGCGGACGCCAACAAAAGAGCGCTTGCGGGCACGAAAGCCATCGTTGAGAACCTGCCCCGCGTCCTTGCCGATCCGCGGGACGGAAGAGCCCGCAGGAACATGGCTCTGGCGGCGGCGCTGGGCGGGACCGTGATACGGTTCAAGTCGACAGGGCTGCCCCACCTCTGCAGTTTTTCGTGGTTCGGCAGGATCGAACACGGCATGGCGGTCATCATGCTGCTGCCCCATGCGTGGCGCTACTACCTCGGCAATCCGGCCGTCGCAGACCGTACCATGGAACTTGCCCCGGTCTTTCCCGGAAAGACGCCCGAAGAAGTCATTGATACCTTCTGCCGCTTCACGGCAAGTCTCGGCGTGAAGCGCCGTCTGGCCGACTATCCGCTTCTCACGCCGGAACTCATGGCGCAGACAGCGAAAAGCGCCGGAGCCAACAGAATGAAACTGGAACTGGCCCCGCGCCCCGTACCCATCGAAGACAGCGAAAGGATCCTTTCGCAGATATTGACACAAGCCTACAAAGGAGAGTAGAAAAATGGTTCATGTGTTCGCCCGCGCCGAACTTCATCCGGGCTGTATGGAGAAGTTCATGGAGATCCTCAAAAACAACATGCCGACAGTCCTCGCCGAAGACGGGTGCATCAGATATGAAGCCTGCCTCGATGTCAATCCCGAGACCCGTGACAGGTTCGTCACCATCCTCGAGACGTGGAAATCCGAAGCCCATCTCAAAGCCCATCTGGCGACCCCTCACATGGCGGCATACCGCGAGGCGGTGAAAGATCTGAGAAAGGGCAACACCGTCACCGTCGTCGAACCGGCATAAATTCTGCGGGATTTTTTCTTCTTCCCTCTTGGATAACGCGATAAAAAGCGTATATTGACGGTTGCGGGATGTTTGCGGTATTCATCCCGGAAACAACAGGAGAGGAGAAGAGAAAATGAAAAGATTTCTGTCCCTGCTGGCCGCCGTCGGCGTGCTGGCCGTCGCATCAGGCTGCTGCTGCGACGCGAAAAAAGACCATCATACCGGGCAGACGGCCCAGTGTCGGGGCGGTCAGTGCGGCGAGGAGAAAAAAGACGCAAAAGACGCCGAACGCAAAAGCGCCGAAAATTCCGATCGGAAGCAGGACTGCGAAAAGAAGACCTGCTCTCAGAACGCGGAAAAACGGGTCTCCTGACAGCGCGGACTTCCGCAAAAAAATATCCGGGACCGAACATCCCGGATATTTTTTGCGCCCGAACGCGAATGTTACTCGATCTTTTCGATCTCGACACCCGGAAACTGCTGCATGAAGCGCAGGACCTGATTCTCGCCGTTGGGAACGTGTTCGCGCAGCCACATCTTGACCCGCAGCCACTCTTCCTTCGAAATGGTCTCGCTGCTCACCGAGTAGCTGATGATGTGAAAATCATTGGCGTTCAATTCATTGGTGATCTGGATAAGATTGCTCCTGTCTTTGGTGAGAAAAACAAGATAACAGGAGCGGGTCCTGAAACGGCGCAGAAAAAACCGCAGGGCCTCAAGACCGATCAGGGCGAAGACCGTCGCGGAGATGCCCAGCCAGTAAAGTCCGCCGCCGATGGCCATGCCGATACCGGCGACGGCCCACAATCCGGCCGCGGTGGTCAAGCCGTGAACGACCTGTTTCTGCATCATGATCGTACCGGCGCCGATGAAGCCGATGCCGCTGACGATCTGTGCCGCGACACGGCTCACGTCCACCCGGGAAAAACCGGTCTCGTCCGCGTCCAACAGATCAAGAAAGCCCCACTGCGAAACGATCATAATGAGGCAACTGCCGACGGCGACGAGAAAATGCGTCCTCGTACCGGCTTCCTTGGCGCGGTACTCCCGCTCGAAACCCACGGCGGCGCCGAGGATCCCGGCAATGGCCAGACGCATCATGAAAATATAGTTCCATTCCATGAAATCCGACATTCTTCACCCTTTCGGAAAAAGCTGTTTTCTGTCACGCACAAACGGATAATATAGCGGCTTTTCCC
>JAFTDL010000235.1 GCA_017454215.1 Lentisphaeria bacterium
ACCCGCGACGCCATCCTGCTTTCGGCGGCGACCACCGTGGCGGGGGCGGGGGCGCTCCTGCTGTCGCGTCACCCGGTCCTCTTCGGCACCGGCGCGGTGCTGGCTCCGGGGATCCTCGCGGCGTGTCTGAGCGGCGTGTACCTCGTTCCGCGCCTGAAAAAGATCCCCGCGGGCAAATTTCCGGCGGTGCTGGTCTGCGGGGCGGCGGTGCTGTTTCTCTGCGGATGCGCTTCGACGACGCCCTTCCGGGACTGGCCGGAGCGTGAAAAAATTTCGCGGCGGATGCGGATCTATCCCGAAAAACCGTTCCGGATCCGGGCACTGACTATTGTCCGCTTCGGCGAAAGACGGTTCCGCTTCGTGCTGGCGGCGAAGATCGACCCCGGCACGGGCCGCATCGGACTTGCCGCCGTGGATCCCGGTTCGGGGGCCCTGCTGTTCCGGAGCGCGGAGGACGCCGGGGACAAGGTGCGGCTCAACGAGGCCTTTGCGCAGGACGCGCCGGGAGCCCTGCTCCGGTTTCTCGACGCCTTTCCCGAAGATCTGCGCAGAATTTTCATCGTGAAAGACCTCCGGCCTCTTGCCGTGGAGGCAAAAAGGGAGTATATTGTCGTATATTCCGATCGCGACGTGCGATGGCGTCTTTACGAAGACGGGACATCCGAAAGGCGCGGCGGCGGTTTTTTCTCCGGAACGTGGCTCGTCCGCTGCGGAGCGGGAGGCGGACGCGCCGTCTGCACGCGGAGCGGTCTGACTTGCAGTTACACGCTGGAGCTGTCTGTTGACAAATTGTGGTGAAAAATGATGAAGAACGAAGATTCCGTGATCAGCGGGGCCCTGCGTTCCCGGATGACCGGCCTCAAGCCGGCGGGAGAGGGCGAGTACGTCTGTTCGATGAATTTCGACCCGGCGTTCCGGGGATTCGAGGGGCATTTCGAAGGCAATCCCATCGTTCCCGGCGTCTGCCTGATCGAGGCGGCCCGGGTCGCAGCCGAGACGGTGCTTGAAAGAGCGCTTTCGACACGGCGCGTAGCCCAGTGTCGTTTCCGGCGCCCCATCCGGGCCGGGGAATGCGCCCGGCTCAGGATCAGGATCGCGGAGCCCGAACCGGGCACATGGCAGATCCAGGCCGACATCCGGGTCGAATCGGCGGTCTGCGCCCAGCTGCGGCTGAAGGCGGTGGCGCTATGAGAAGGCGCAAAAGTTATTTTTCCACCCCCGAAGGCATGCCCGCACCGGTGACGGTCACCGTCCGCCGCCGCACGGCGTTCAGCGAAGTCGACGCCATGGCGGTGGCCTGGCACGGCAACTACCTGCGCTTCTTCGAGGCCGCCCACGCCGAACTCATGCAGAAGATCGGCCTCGGATTTTCCGTCTATGCGGCGCACGGCATCGCCGCGCCGGTGGTGCAGTCCCACGTGGACTATTACAGTCCCCTGCTGCTGGACGAGGAGTTCACCGTGCGCGCCGAACTCTTCTGGAACGACGGCGCGCGTCTGGACACGGCCTACACCATCCGCGGCTCCGACGGCGCGCTCCGGGCCACGGGATACACCGTTCAGATGTTCTGCGGCCTCAAGGACCGCGAGGCCCTCATCTTCCCCCCCGAGCCCGTCGTCGAAATGCGCAAACGCTGGCTGAACGGAGAACTGCATGACTGAAAAGCCCGTCTACATCCTCGGCGCCGCCGCCGTCACCCCCTTCGGAAGCACGGTGCGCGAAAACTGCGACGCGCTCCTTGCCGTACGCACCTGTTTTTCCGCGCCCCGGCACTTCGACGGCGCGGGACGGCTGCTGGGAGTGGACCACGACCTCGACGGCGGACGCAACTCCCGGGCGGAAAGACTGCTGTGCAAACTCGAAAGCGCCCTTCCCTTTTCCATCCCCCCCGGCACACGGCTCTTCGTCGCGACCACCATCGGCGTCATCGACCTTCTGGAACAGGGCGGAGAACTGGACACCGCGGGAGAATTTCTCCGTCTTGCGGAAAGGATCTTCGGCATTTCCGGCGGCACGCTGGTCTCGGCCGCCTGCGCCTCGGGACAGACAGCGGCGGCCGCCGCCATGCGGGCTCTGCGGCGCGGCACGTGCAGATACGCGCTGGTCATCGGCGGCGACATCACCAGCGAATTCGTCACCCGGGGGTTTGCCGCGCTGGGCGCGTTGTCGCGCTCGGTCTCGCGTCCCTACGACGCCGACCGCGACGGACTGACGCTGGGAGAGGCCGCCGCCGCCCTGCTGCTCGGCACCGTCGGCCCCGGAGCCGGACAGCTCACAAACGCCTGTGAAAACGGCGACGCGTCTCACATCACCTCACCCGACCTGTCGGGACGGCAGCTGGCCGCCGCCTGCCGCGGGGCCCTGCAGGGCGTTCCGCCCGACGCGGTCATCGGCCACGGTACGGGAACGGTCTACAACGACCGGGCCGAGATCGCCGCCATGCGGGAACTCTTTTCCGCATCTCCCGTGCCGCTGTTTTCGCTCAAAGGCAACCTGGGCCACACCCTCGGCGCCACGGGCGTTCTGCAGATCGCCCTCGGACTGGAACTGGCCAAAAGAAGGATCCTTCCCCCGCAGGCGGGACTGCGCACGCCCGAAGCGGGAGCGAATGCGGCAAAAGAGGCGCGGCGTCTGACCGGCGGCCGGCTGCTTTCGCTCAACGTGGGCTTCGGCGGCCTCAACAGCGCCGCGGTACTGGAGGCGTTATGAAGATCAGAGGAATGGCCCGGCTCGCCGAAAACAACGAATTTTTCACGCTTTTCCGGCGCGGCCGCTTCGGTCCTTTTGCCGACCTCAACACGGCGCGGCATATCCTCTCGGCCGTTCCCGGCATGCCCGAGGGCGACCTGAACGATTTCGGACGCGGCGGCGTCACCGTCCGCCGGGTGATGCTGACGGCCCTCCTTGCCGCATGGGACGCAAACGGGACTCTGTCGCGCGAAGCCGGCGTTCTGGGCTGGAACGGCGACGGATGCACCGCAGAAAACCTCGCCTTCTGGCAGGACTACGTCTCCTGCGGCCGGGAGGCGGCCCGGGGAGGACTTTTCGTGGCGACGCTGCCGACCATTCCCTACTGCGAAGCAGCCATCGCTCTCAAGTGCCTCGGTCCCGTGGCCTATTACCGCACGGCGCCCTCGGGTACGGAACTGCAGACTCTCCTCGACGCCTCGCCGCGGGGACAGTATCTTTGCGGAGAAGTCACCGTTTCCGGCGTCTGCATGATGCTGGCCGATACCGCCCTTGACGGGACGCCCCTGCCCGACCGTCCAACGCTTCGGGAGATCTTTGCCGCATGGGAGGAACAGTTGTGAAGATCGCCTGCGTCATTCCCCATTACGAGCACTTTGCCACCGTGGTCGCGGCGGCGGCCGGAGCGCGCCGCCATCTGGACGACGTGCGGGTCGTCGACGACGGCAGCAGCGGCATGCCCGCCGACCTCGCGCGGCGCCTCGGCGAACTGGGTGTGACATTGTACCGCCACGACCGCAATCTGGGCAAAGGGGCGGCTCTGCTCACGGCGGCGGAGAAACTGGCCGCGGACGGCGTCACCCACATGATCACCATGGATGCCGACGGCCAGCACGATCCGGACGATCTGCCCCGCTTCGTCGAGGCGGCGGAACGCCGTCCCGATGCGGTGATCGTGGGCTGCCGGGACTTCGAACACGCCGAGGGCGTACCCCGTTCAAGCCGCTTCGGAAGAGCCTTCTCGAACTTCTGGTGCCGCCTCGAAACGGGGGTCGGATGCGCCGACACCCAGAGCGGCTACCGGGTCTATCCCGTTTCCGGACTGCGGGCGCTGTCTCTGCGCTGCCGCCGCTACAACTTCGAGATCGAGGCGCTGGTGAAACTGCTGTGGGCCGGATACGGACTGGCCGAATTGGAGATCCCCGTCAGCTATACTCCGGAGGGAGGCAGGATCAGTCACTTCGATCCCCTGCGCGACAATATCCGGCTCTCCCTGCTGCACACCTGTCTCGTGACCCGGCAGCTCCTTCCGGTCCCGCACCGCAGACTGGTGAAAAAAGACGCGGAGAAGGCTCCGTGGCGGCAGCTCCTGCACCCGGCGGAGTTCCTCGGGAGCCTGCTCCGCGAGAATGCCGATCCGGCGGGACTGGCGGCGGCCGCCGCCGTGGGAACGTTTCTCGCCGTCCTGCCGCTGGTGGGAGTCCACATGGCGGTGATCCTCTACGTGTGCGTGCGGCTGAAACTCAACAAGGTGATGGCGCTCGCGATCCAGAATCTCTTCATGCCGCCGCTGTCGCCGTTCCTGTGCATCGAAGCGGGATACTTTCTGCGCCACGGCCGTTTCTGGACCGAATTCACGCTCCAAACCTGCCTCAAAGAACTGCATCTGCGGCTCTATGAATGGTTTCTCGGCAGTCTCGTGCTGGCGCCCCTCTTCGCGGCGGCGGCCTATGTCGCCGTTTACGCCGCCGCATCGTTTCTCGCCGGAAGGAGGACCTGCCCGTGAACGACGATACCGCTCCCCTCAACACCCGGCGGGGCAACCGTTTCGGGATCGGCTTCTTCCGGCTGCTGCTGCACTGCGGGGGATTCGGTCCGGCGCTCAAGTTCAGCCGGATCGTCACCTGGTTCTACGCCCGGTTCGACCGCGCGGCCTTCGCCGCCGCCGCCGACTACCTGAAACTGCGCTTCCCCGAAGACGCGGACTCTCCCCCGCGCCTCAGGCGGCACTTTCACAAACTGCTG
The DNA here is from genome assembly GCA_017454215.1 of Lentisphaeria bacterium. Lineage (GTDB taxonomy): Bacteria > Verrucomicrobiota > Lentisphaeria > Victivallales > Victivallaceae > UBA1784. Next base: position 4,714 of record JAFTDL010000235.1, read on the forward strand.
CAGGAGCTGGCGAAAATGCTTCTGGTGTCGTACCGCATGGGCATCGGCAGGCCCCTGCCCATCGAAGAGGAAAACCGGCAGTTTCTCCCTGAATCGGGCGGCGTGGTGGTCGTGCTGGCCCACTTCGACTGCTGGCAGGCCGCCATGGAGCTGATGAACCGTTCCAGGGGACGGCGCATCAACATCATGGCCCGGGCCGACCGGGCGGGAGGAATGGACAAATATCTTGCACTCAAAAGCAGAGAAGGCTTCAACGTGATCTCCACCGAAGGTCTTTCGGGAGGTCTCATCGAAGCCAGCGCCGCGCTGGAGCGGGGCGAAGCCGTCATCATCATGGGCGACCGTCCGGTTCCGGGCACGGCGTCGGTCGAGGCCGGTTATTTCGGCGGCCGTCTTGCCGTGCCGCTGTCGCCGTGGATGCTCGCGGCGCGCAACGGCGTTCCGGCGGTCCCGGTCTTCGCCGAGCTGCGGGAGGACCCTCTGCGGATCGCGATACGGTATTTTTCCCCCGTGCCGCTTCCCGCGGCGCCGGGGCGGAGGCTCCGGCCCGAAGAACTCCTCCCCGCTGCGGCGCACTACGTCCGTCTGCTGGAGGAAGCGGCCCGCCGCCGCCCCTACCGGGTGTTCCGCTTCGGCGGAGACGTTTCCCCGAAAAAAGGACAGTGATATGGATTCATTTTCAGAACCGCAACATAAAGGAAAAACAAGATGAACGAAGATGTGAGCGCTTTCCGCAGAGAACTCAAGGAGAACCTCGTCGACTGGCTGCAGCTGATGGACAAGACCGCCGACGACATCAAAGACGAAGAACCCCTCTTCAAGGAGGGTCTGGGACTCGACTCGCTCGACGCGGTGGAGATCGTGATCATGATGCAGAGAAAGTACGGCATTCCCCAGTCGCAGGTGGAAAACAAACGCGAGATCTTCGCCACCTTTGCCTCGCTGGCCGACTTCATCATGGCCGGCCGCACCAAGTAAAAGGAAGCAGAAAATGTCACGCGCAGGAATCAGCGGGATGGGCATCGTCTCCTCTCTGGGTGACGGCGTGGAGTCCACACGGCTTGCCCTGTTTGCCCGTGAGGAGCCGTCTCCGCGCCTCCCCCGCCGTTTCGAGACGCAGCTGAAACTGCCCGTGTTCGAGATCCCCGATCCCCCCGCTTCGGCGGACGGGGCGGGACTGCCCGTGCGTTTTCTCGCGCACGCGCTGGACGAAGCGCTGAAAAATGCGAAACTCTCCCCGGAAGACCTGCGCACCCGCCGGGTCGGCATCGCCGTCGGGACAACCGTGGCATGCCAGCTCGACAACATTCCCTGTCACGCCCGCATCAGGCAGGGGGACTTTTCGGATCTCGGTCCCGCGCTGGCCTACGCGACGGGCATGCCCGCGGAATACCTGCGCCGCCGTCTGGGAACCGACGGCCCGGCCCTCACCATCTCCAACGCCTGCGCCTCGGGGGCGGACGCCCTGATGATCGCGCTGGAGTGGCTCCGCACCGGGCGCTGCGACCTGGTGATCTCCGGCGGCTGCGACTCGGTGAGCAAGGTCGCCTTCGACGGTTTCAACGCCCTGCGGGTCTGCTCGGACGCTCCCTGCCGTCCCTTCGATGCCGACCGCTCGGGTCTGAATCTGGGGGACGCCGCGGGCGTGCTGATCCTCGAACCCCCCGACCGGGCCGCGGCAAGGGGCGTTTCCGTGACTTTCGAGCTGGGCGGCGCGGGCAAAAGCGCCGACGGATTCCACATCACCCAGCCGGACCCCTCCGGCCGGGAACTGGAACGGGCCGTCCGCCTGGCCGTGTCGCAGGCAGGTCTCGAGTGCAGAGACATCGACTTCGTCAACGCCCACGGCACGGGAACACCGGTCAACGACCGGGTGGAAGGCGCGGTCCTGAACCGGATCTTCGGAGAAAACCTGCGCTACCAGTCGACAAAGGCCCTCACGGGACACACCCTCGGCGCGGCCGGAGCCATCGAAGCGATATTCAGCTGTCTCATGCTGGAGGAACGCCGCGCCGCAGCGAGCCGCCGGTGCAGTACGCCCGATCCCGAACTTGCGGTCCCGCCGCTCGCCGTAAATACCCCCATCCGTGGAAACGCCGCCGTCTCCACGTCTCTGGCTTTCGGCGGCTCCAACACGGCCCTCGTCTTCCGCAGGTGCCGCCCGGATGTTCCCGATACCGGACCGGTTCCCGTGTACGCCGCCGCCTTTGCCCTGCTGCCCCCGGGGGTCCCGGAACGGGAGGAACTGACGGTTCTGTGCCGCAAATACGGACTGCGCCGCCCCGGCCGTCTGACCCAGCTGGCCCTCGCCGCGGCGGAGAGGCTCTCGCCCCTGCCCCGGACCGGTGCGGACACGGCGCTCATCACGGCGACCGCCTACGGTCCTGCGGCCACGACGTGCCGGGTCCTGGACGACATCCTCGACTATCCCGAAGAGGAGATCCTGCCTACGGGATTTTCGCACTCGGTGGTCAACGCAGCGTCCTCGTATCTGACAACGGTTCACGGCATCCACGGTCCGGCCTTCGCGCTGGCGGGCTTCGAGGATCCCTTCCGCGAAGCGGTCGATCTGGCGCAGACGCTTCTCGCGGGCAAAGCCTGTTCCCGGGTGCTGCTCGTCGCGGCGGACGAAGACAGCCTGACCTCCCGCGCGGTGGAGCGTTTGAGAAAAAAGGGAGGCTCCGTCTCCGCAGAGGGCGCGTGCGCGCTCCTGCTCTCGGCGGATCCCGCCGAAAACCGTCTGGGAACGCTGGAACTCTCTCCGGAAACAGGCGGTTCGCCCCGGCTCCTGCCCTGCGGCATTCCGGTTTCGTTCGCAGAAGCGCTCGCCGCCGCCGGACCGGACGCCCGCACCGTGCTGGAGCGCCCGCCCGAACCCGTGTGGCAGCTGTGAACGCCCGGGGATTTGCAATCCGCGCCGAAACACTGTACATTAAATAAGGGGAAAAAACACCGCACTGCGAGACGAATCTGTTTCCGTGCGCAAAAAAAGGTGAACTCCATGAAAAAAGCAACGAAAAAACTTGTGATCTCCATCATCGTCGTCCTTCTCATCGCCGCCGCCGGAGCCGCCGCGTGGTGCGCACTGAACAGATCCCAGAAGAGCGGATTCGTCAAAGGCGCCGAAAAGGTCGAGAAGTGGGGCAAGGACGTGGGACGCGACACCAAGAAACTTTTCAACTGATCTTTCCCGCCGCTTCCGCCTATGCCGCGCTCCAGACTGCTGTATTTCGTTTCCGGGACCGGAGCTGCGTTCCTGCTCTCCGGGTGTTTTCTTTTCGTGTCGCCGGAGCGGCCCCATGAAGAGATCCCCGAAACGGGGCGGCACGGGGAGTCCTGCTATTACCGGCTGAGCAGGGACGACGATTTCAGCTGTCTGCGCATCCACCTGCCCGCGGAGTCATTCAGGAGGCCCGTGCCCGCCGCGGTGATCTTTCCCGGCGGGGCCTACGGCGTGCTCGCGCTCGACAAGGAGGGCAACGACTACGCCCGTTTTCTGACAGGTCACGGCATCGCGGGGATCGTCGTCAAATATCCTCTGGGGTCGGCTTTCGGTCACTTCCGCCGCCATCCGGCCATGCTCAACGCCGCGCAGCGGGCGATCCGGCTGACGCGCTTCCACGCGAAAGAGCTGGGGATCGATCCTCACAGGATCGGCGTCATGGGCTCCTCGGCAGGGGGACATCTGGCGGGACTGTGCATCGTGTGCGGCGGCGCCGCCGATCCCCGCGATCCCGATCCCGTGGAGCGCTGTTCCGCCCGGCCGGATTTCGCCGTTCTCTGCTACCCCGTGGTCACGATGCGGGGCAAAGCCGCCCACGAACGCAGCCGCAGCAACCTCATCGGCGACGATCCTGCGCCGGAACTGGCCGGGCGCCTGTCGCTCGAAGAAAACATTCCCGACGACTGTCCCCCCGTCTTTCTGTGGACGACCGCGGAGGATGCGACGGTCGATCCCGAAAACACCCGCATGCTCGAAAAGGCGCTGCGCGAAAAGAATGTCCCCTGCCGAGTGATCGTTTTCAGACACGGTCCCCACGGCATGGGACTCCTGACCGCTTCTCAGACCGGGAAATATCCCGAAACCGCCAAGTGGCCGCAGGAGATGCTCAGGTTTCTGCGCGAACGGAAGATCCTCGCCCCGCAGGAGGCGGAGAAATAGATGGAGCGCCGCGTCGTCATCACGGGTCTCGGAGCCGTTTCCTGCGCAGGGAACAGCGTTCCCGCGCTGTGGGAAAACCTTGTTTCCGGACGCAGCGGCATAGGCAGGATCACCTCCTTCGACGATACCGGTCTGCCCTGTCCGGCGGGGGAAGTGAAGGACTTCACGCTTCTGGACACGACCCCCAAAGAGGCCCGCCGCATGTCGCGCAACACCCGTTTCGCCGTCGGCGCGGCCGCCGAGGCCATGAAACAGGCGCGGATAACAGGTCCCGTTCCGGAGCCATTCCGTTTCGGCGTTCTCTTTTCCAGCGGAGCCGGAGGGGTGGAGGTCTACGACCAGAACGCCGGGATCCTCGAAAAGCGCGGTCCCGACGGCGTCTCGCCGTTCTTCATCCCCAAGTACATGCCCAACGGAGCCGGCGGAACGCTGGCGATCCGCTGGGGCCTGAAGGGACCGAACTTCGATCCGGTCTCGGCCTGTGCGTCGAGCGCCCACGCCATCGGTGAAAGCGCGTGGATGATCCGCCGCGGCGACGCGGATCTGATGCTCGCCGGAGGCACGGAGGCCTGCCTCACCCGCCTGATGACCAGCGGCTTCTACGCCCTGACCGCCTTGAGCCGCACCTCGCCGCCCGAAAAGGCCTGCCGTCCCTTCGACCTGAAGCGCGACGGCTTCGTCCTCGCCGAAGGCGCCGCGGCTCTGGTGCTGGAAGAACTGGAACACGCCCGAAAACGCGGTGCAGAGATCATCGCCGAAGTGGCGGGTTACGGCTGCAGCTGCGACGGAACGCATCTTACCGCCCCCGATCCCTCGGGCGCGGGGATCGCCTACGCCATCGGCCGCGCCATGGAAACGGCCCGGACGGCGCCCGAAACGGTCAGGGCCGTCTACGCCCACGGCACGGGAACACCGGTCAACGACCGGGTCGAGGCCCGGGCGCTGCAAAGCGTCTTCGGACCGGTCCTGAAAACGGTCAAGGTCAGCGCCGTCAAAAGCATGATCGGCCACGCGCTTTCGGCTTCGGGAGCCCTCGCCGCCGTCGCCGCCGCGCAGACCCTGAACACGGGCATCCTGCCGCCGACGATCAATTATTCGACTTTCGACCCGGAATGCCCGCTGGATGTCAATTCCTCCGGCGCCTGCCGGGTGGACACGGAGGCCGTCCTGATCGACGCCCTCGGTTTCGGCGGCCACAACGCCGCCCTGATCCTGAAACGATGGGAAGAAAAATGATGAACGAAAAGACTCGTACCGCCCTCGTCATCGGCGGCTGCCGGGGCATCGGCAGAGAAATCACCCTGCGGCTGGCCAAAGACGGCTTCGACGTGCTGCCGACCTGCCGGAAATGCTCGGACGAAACGGAAAAACTCGCCGAAGAGGTCCGCACCCTCGGCCGCAGCTGCCGGATCCTCGAACTGGACGTCCGCGACCGCGCCGGGACCCGCAAAGTCCTCGACGCCGAATTTGCCGACAACGCACCGGACGCGGTGATCTACAACTCGGGGATCGCCAAAGACAACCTTTTCGCCTTCATGGATCCGGAGCAGTGGGACGACGTTCTGGAGACCAATCTGCGGGGCTTCTACAATACCGTCCAGCCGCTGGTTTTCGGCATGCTGGCCAGACACGGGGGCCGCATCGTGGTCATCACCTCGGCCTCGGGACAGACGGGCCAGGCGGGGCAGGTCAACTACTCCGCCTCCAAAGCCGGACTTATCGGCGCGGTCAAGGCCCTCGCACGCGAGGTGGGACGCAAGGGCGTGCTGGTCAACGCCGTGGCTCCCGGAGTCATCGAAACGGACATGACCAAAGACATTCCCCGCGACGCCGTTCTGCCGCTGATCCCCCTGCGGCGGTTCGGGAAAGCCGCCGAAGTCGCGGGAGCCGTAAGTTTTCTCTGCGGAGAAGACAGCACCTACATCCACGGTCAGGTGATCGCGGTCAACGGCGGTCTCGTCATCTGAAATGAGCAGGAAACGTACTGTTGTGGTCGGTTCCGGCGCGGGCGGGATCGCCCTGTCCCTGCTGCTGGCCCGCGCGGGAAGAAGCGTGACGCTGCTGGAGATCCAGCCCGAGATCGGCGGCTATCTGCGCCGCTTCACAAGATGCGGCGTCCGCTTCGACACCGGATACCATTTTTCGGGCGGCTGCACCAACGTCATGGACCAGATCATGCAGGTGCTGGGACTGGACGAAGCCCGTGCCGCCGATCCCATCGGCAACCGCATCGTGCTGCAGAAAACCGGAGACGATATACTCATTCCGCCCCGAAGCACCTTCAGGGGCACGGAAGAAGTCATGTGCAGTCACTTCAAAAACGATTCCGCGGCCCTGCATGAGATCTTCGACGCCGTGAACAGCGTCTGGCGGGATACTCCCATGCGCGATCTGAGCGACCTCACACCGCCGCAGATGGATATTTCGAGCTATGACATCCGGACCGTGCGGGACTTCTGCGCATCCGCGGGTCTCGGAGAGGCGGCCGCGGCCGCGGCGGGGAGTTTCGCCATGTGCCACGGTTCGCTGCCCTGCGAGGCGTCCATGAGTTTTCACGCACGGGTGGGCTTCGCCATTTTCGACGATCTGGCCCGTCCGGTCGGGGGCGGAGATCCCATCATTGCGGCCTTCCGCCGTCAGGCCGGCCGGCTGGGGATCGACATCCGCACCGGGACCACCCTGCTGCCCTTCACCGAAACGGACTCCGACGGCGAATGCCATACCGCCCGCCTTTCGGATGGAAGCTGTCTCGACGTGGATCAGGTGTTTTTCACCATCCATCCGCGGACTGTCGGCAGCCTTCTGCCCGAAAAAGCCGTCACGCCGCCGCTTGAACGGCGGCTCCGCCGTCTGCGCGAAAGCACCAGCTTTTTCTGCGCCTATTATTTTCTGGACGACGACGCCCCCGTCACCCCCGGACTGATCTCGTACTTTTCGGACAACGATCTGGACGCCATTCTGCGCGGCGGAGGACCATACAGCACGGGCTACCTGCTGGGCCGGGAGCCGGACGCCGGGGGAAAGATGCGTTCCACCGTCGCCGCGTTCCGCACCATGGCTCCGGGAACTCCGGCGGGCGCGGGCAATGACCGCGCGGCGCGGCGCACCGACAGCGCCTACCGGGAATTCAAGGAACGCCTGTCGCAGGAGATCGCGGACGACCTCGTCCGGATCGCGCCGGAACTTGCCGGACACCTGAAAGTTGCGGAGAGCGGAACGCCCCTCACCTGCCGCGACTACGATCCGCCCACGGGGAGCGCCTACGGCGTGCGCAATGTCTGCGGACAGTCACGTCTCTGCGGACGTCTCCCCGTGCGCAACTTTTTCATCGCGGGACACGGCGCGCTGGTACCCGGTGTCATGGGGACCATGCTCACGTCATTCACCGTTTTCCGTCAGGCCGCGGGCGAAGAACTCTACCGCAAAGTCATCCGCGCCTCCGGCCTCTGCTGAAGAAAGCCGGTGATTCCTTCCCCCCGGGCCCCCATCATTTTCAAAAAGCGGGGTGTTTTGAGCGGAACTTTGCGGGGCCGCCGATCATGAGCAACGGAAGCGGCCTGCTTCGCGTCTGCGCGGTACGGGGCGGACTTTCACCGCCCCGAGCGGGGGACAGAGCCTTCAAAAGAAGCGGGGCGTTTTGAGCGGAACTTTGCCGGGCGCCGATCGCGAAAAACGGTTCTGTCTGCGAAATTTCGATGTTCTTTTCGTGATACACGGAGACTTGAAGTTTCCCGGTGCGTTGAAAAAGGGAGAAATGCGTGATATATTACCGGGAGAACAGCATCATAATAGATTAGGAAGCAACAGGTAGATGGCTGCGTCAGATGACTTGATCCTGGTATGAGCGCGTTGTCATTTCAAACATTCTGCATAGAGTTTTACAGTCGGCATATCCAGAAGCCAAGTCCGGAAGTCTACGCGATGTTCAAGGATAGCGGGCTTCTGGAGATGTTGAAGACCGATTACGAAGATCTGCATGGCATGGGCATGGAGGCTCTGATGCAGTTCTTCGACGAATATCTGGCAGGGGAACTGGCGCGATGAAACTTTACCATGGCAGTATCGTTGCTGTTGAGTCTCCGCGTATCATCCGCAGTGACGTCGGACGTGATTTCGGATTCGGATTCTATACTACCGACATCAAAGAGCAGGCTGAGAGATGGGCTTTGAGGCGCAGACGCACGGCAAGGCGTAATGGTGATGTCGATGCTCAAGCCGTTGTTTCTGTCTATGAGATCGACATTGAAGCAGCCAGAGGGACCTTGAAGTTTAAGGATTACCCGAAAGCTTCGATGGATTGGCTCGACATGGTGGTGGCTTGCCGTTCCGACAAGGATTTCTCTCACGCCTGCGATGTGGTGACCGGCAAGATCGCCAATGACAGCGTGGGGGAAACCGTCTCTTACGTTGTGGCCGGCGTCATGCGTAAGGAAGATGCCATCGAACGCTTGAAGTTCCAGCAGATCAACAATCAGTTCGCTTTCTGCTCCGAACGGTCGCTGACCTTCCTCAAGTACATCTCGAATTATGTAGTGGAGGCATGATGGCAGCCATCGAACACAATCTGGTCAGAGCAACCGTGATCCCGGCGATCGTGAAAATCATCTGCCACTATTACGGCATTGATGAAGACGAGGCTTTGAAACGGTTCTACGAATCTGCCACCGGAGCCAACTTCGCTGACGAAGAAACCGGTCTTTACGGTCAGAGTGCATTGCACATCGCCGGATTGTTCATCGTGGAGCAGGATGGCGACATCGACCTTGCGCGGTTATAGTGGTGCTGAAAACATCGGGAAGACAGTGCCTGATTGCATTTCAGAAATTATAAGTTGCATCTTTGCAAAAACTGCGCAGACGAGTAACAAGCCGCTCCCGTTGGCCGCGCCCGGCGGCCCCGCATTGCTCCGCCCAAAACACTCCGCTTTTCTCGCAAAAGGATGGGGGCTCGGGGGAAGGAAAATCCACTTTTAAAGTGTAAAGAGGATTTTACGTCCCCCGGAACCGCCGTCCCGTTGCGAAACCAGAGGGCGATTGCCACTCGCTGGTGGCGGGGGGTTTGCTGGTGACGTCGTAGACGACGCGGTTGACGCCGGGGACTTCGTTGGTGATGCCGCCGGAGATGCGGCGGATGAGATCGGCGGGCAGGTCGGCCCAGTCGGCGGTCATGCCGTCGGAGCTTTCGACGACGCGGAGGGCGATGCAGTAGTCGTAGCTGCGTTCGTCGCCCATGACGCCGACGCTGCGGACGGGCAGGAACACGGCGAAGGAC